>JAICQQ010000480.1 GCA_025937785.1 Polyangiaceae bacterium | reverse complement strand
TGCGCGAGATCGCGGACGTAGCGGCGGGCGTGCACGTTGACGTACTGCACCACCCCGGAGTTTTCCCGCCCGAGAGCGCGGGCGTACGGCTCTGCGCCTGCCCGGAGCAGCTCCAGTAGAGGCTCGAAATAGCAAGCGGGGACCCGCACCTCGTCGAACCACACCTGGTTCAAAAGCGGCCCCGTTTCGGCTTGCGAGCGGGCGTAGATGCAAGTCATGACGGCGCCGAAGCTGTGACGATCGAGCAGCCACGCGCCCGGGTGCAGCTCCCAGCGAAACGCGGAACGTAGCTGCGCGTCGGTTTCGCGGCAGCTTGTCGCGAGCGCTGCCGGGAGCTTCCCGGCCAGAGCCGCTTCGATGCGCGGTACGACGAGCACCACCTCGACGTCCCCCTTTGCCGAGAGTAGCAGCTTGTGCACGCCGAACGCGTCCGGCAGCTCGTTGCTCACGACGAAGCCGCGCACCCCCGATGGGAAGTCGCGCCGCAGCGCCGCCGCGGGTTGTCGCGCGTCCCCCCGCAAGACGCGAGCGTCAGCGCCGAGGAGCTCCTGCTGCCGTCGCCGAAGCGTGTCGGAGAGCTCGTAAATCCGATACTCGAGCACTTCTCCGAACGCTCGCCAGCGGGCGTCGGTCGCCTGCTTGGCCCGCACCGCATCCAACACGTCGCGCGCCAACCGACCGTTGCCGGCACCGAACTCGATCAGTGCAAACCGATCTCCAGCCGCCAGCTTCCCGGCGTCCACGAGCTCGCTCCAGACTTCGAGGGCCCAGGCGGCGACCCAGCGCCCGTAATGCGGGGTGAGCGCTTCGGGGTTGGTGGAGAAGTGGCCCTCGTGCCCGATCACGACGCGGTTCGTGTAGTAGCCCCAAGCAGGGTCGTGCAGGGCGTCGTCCATGAACGCTTCGAAACTCGGGAAGCGGCGCGCCGCTTCTCGCGCGAGACCGTGGGGCAAGAGCGGCCCGGGAAACGATTCGGGGTTGGCAAGGGCGCACGCCGGGCGAGGCCTGGCGAGGCGCTCGAGCGCCCTGGAGGTTCCATCCTCTTCGGCGCGGGAAACGCCGTCCACGCGCAGACCTGCCAGGTGTTCGCCCGCCGCACGCAGCAGTGCGACCTGGTTCTTGAGCTGCAGCCGGTTTCGGTAGGGCCAGCCCGCAAACCATGCCTCGACGGCAGCAGCCTGCGACGCCCCGCTGATGCCGCAGCGATCCAGCAGCCCCACGACGTCGTCCCGCCCCCAATCGTTCACGCCCGGTAGCCCGCCTTCGGTGTCACCGCGCTCGCCGATCGCACCGAGACCGATCGCTTCTTGCAAGCGGGTCACCAGCTTCGCCAGCGCGTCGGCTCGGTCGCCGTCGTGCTGCAGTTGGGCGAGCTCGCGGCGTTGCTCGATTTCGACCAGATTCCACCAGGGGCGCCGGGGCTCGTCGATCGCGTCGAGGTTCAGCGACCCCTCCAAGAAGGCTTGCACCCAGGGTTGGTAGGCACGCCCTTCCCTCGAACGACCGAACTCGGCGATCCAGGTCCGTGCAAGCTCGTGCCCCGTCTCGCTGCCTCTTCCCAAGTCTTCGTAACGGAGCTCCGTCCCACGGACGAAGCCGGAAAACGCCGCGGCGGGGTTCCCCACGGGCACCGGAAGACCAATCAAGTCTTCGTCGACGCTCCAATCCTCGTAAGTCATGAGCTGAACGAGGAACAGCAAAAAGCGGTTGCGGTCGACACCGTGTTCCAGACGCCGCGCGCACGTCATGCGCAGACGGAAAGCGCCGTCGCGCTCCCGCTTCACCAAGAAATCTCCGTCGTTGATCAAGACGTCCGCGACGGCGGTCCCACCTGCAGTGTCCGAGTCGTAGTGATAGGCGAGCGCCGCCATCAATTCGCGCGTCAGCTGCAGCGTTGCGCGGTCCCCCAAGCTTGCGATCCACGACCCAGCGGCGTCTTCGAAGTCGACGCGTGCCGAACCCAGGCCAAAGGTCAGCGCCAGATAGCCAGCCGGCAGCGAAAACGTGGCCCCCCGGAGTCCATGAGTCAGATCGATCATTCGTTCGGCCGGAACGAGGTAACGATCGAGCCCCTGAGCGGCAAAATGGCGAGCATTCTCGAAGCAGCGTTCGGGCACCGACTGCTTGCAGCGACCCCCGACTCCGGGAGCATCCATCACCAGCGGGAGCTGGAACAGAAAGTTCCCCGCGCGGCTACGGCAGCGGATGCTCCAGGAGAGCACGCCGAGGCCCCCG
>JAICQQ010000108.1 GCA_025937785.1 Polyangiaceae bacterium | reverse complement strand
TTCAGCGCGAAACCGCGCGCCAGCTCGATCCCCGCGCCTTTGAGCCGCTCCGCCATCTGTTCGGCAGGAACCCAACGGGAGTGCCCCGCGTCGATGTAGACCCGCACGCCAGGGAGCGCTTCGAGCGTTTCGACCGCCTGGCGCAGCATCGCCAACCGACCCGCTTGCGCTCGTTCGTCTAGACACTGCGTCAGGTGCCCGAGCGCGTCGGGTTCCAAGACTACGATGGCGCGCCAGTCGGAGCCGATTCCCGTGGCAAGCCCTTGAATCCAGGTCTGATAGGCCGTGGCCTCGGCAGCGCCGCCCGCGGAGTGCTGCCCGCAGTCTCGATTCGGAATGTTGTAGGCGATGAACAGCGGGACCTCCTTCCTCGAGCGCGCGGCGTTGATGGTGTTCTTGACCGTGATCGTCACGTCCCCGCTCCACTCGCCGAGCCACCGGGCCTGGGGTGTGTCGGCGATCTTGCTCAGCAGCGCTGCTTCGCCGGGGTTCTCGTTCTCAATGCGGCGGCGCGCTTGATCGGCGTTCGTGTACGCAGGCAGGAAGATGCGGACCCCCTCGAACGGGTTGCCGCTCACCTCGACGTCGAAGTCCGCGGGGGCGGCTACTTCCCCAGGACTACCCGTTGCCTTCTTTTTGCAAGCGCTCGCGGCAGTCAGCGCGCCAAGCGCGACGGCGCACCACACGAAGTGTCGGCAATCCATGGCGCGCACCGTAGCCCAGCCCCCCGCGGCGGGAAAGCGACGGCCCTGGGGCTTGGTCCCTCGAGTTCGCACTTTGGTCCCCACCTACCTCGCGTTTTGGCACGCCTGATGCGTCCGTCCGCTGTTTGTCTCCAACGAAAGGACTCGACATGACTTCTCGTTCGACCCGCAACGAACCCAGCGCGCGCAACGGGGAAAAAGGCTCGTCGCAGCGTGACAAGAGCGCCCAGCGGGGCGGAGTGACGCGTCGCGATCGCGCCGGGGTAGAAGCCTTCCTCGACCGGTTTGCAACCGCGATGACGAGCGGAGATACACAGGGCGTCGCGCAACTCTGGGAAGTCCCCGCCTTCGTGATCGACGATCAAGCCACGATCGCAGTCCCTGATCTGGGCGCGGTGGAGCGCTTCTTCGCAGGAGCCAAGGACCAGTACAACGCGCGAGGCATCACCACCACCAGAACCGAGATCGTCGAACTGGATTGGATCTCCGACAATCTCGTGGTCGCGCGCGTGCGCTGGCCTTACCTCGACGACCGCGGCAACACCCTCGGAGCCGAGTCATCGTCCTACACCCTCAAACGCAACGAAGACGGTGAGTTCAAGCTTGCGCGTCGTGCTCATGCGCGGCGTCGAGCCTTCAGCTGCAGCTGCGAAGCACGCGGAGCATTAGCGCCGCAAGGCTCACCACCACGCTTCCATCTGAACGCCCGCGTTGAGACCTTCGTTCTGAGTGGCGTAGTCGACCCCGCCGACCTCGCCCACGAAATCATCGGTCCAGAAGGCACCGGTGACGAACGCGCGCACGACGGGGCGACTGCTCCAACGGTTGTCGATCGAGATCTGCGGGGCCACCGTCAGCTTGGCCAGTGCCCCCTCCGTGGCCGCCGCCTCGTCCTTCACCCAATCGAGCCCGCCCTCGACCGCTAGGCTCACGTGACGCGTGAAGTGGACGATGGGGCGCGCGCCCGCAGACACCCACAGCTGGTCGTCACCTGGCGAGCCTTCGCGACTCAGCTGAAAGATCGCGACCGGCCCGACCGAAAAATGCTCGCCGACGTTGGCCGTGAAGCTCTCGGTCACGCGCACGCGAGCATAGTCGTTCGCCTCTGGCTTGATGAAGCTGCCTTGGGGCAAGCTCACCGTCTCGAATCCAGCCGTGAACGTGCGCGCTGGACCGGTGCCGTATTGGATGCTGAGCTTCTGGACGCCGTCCTCGCTGATGAACCCCTGAATCGTGTGCACCAAGGTGCCGGCGAACCCGTGGCTTCTCGGTCCCTTCCGCCCCGACTGATCGACCCCGCTCACCGCATTGGCGTAGGCAAGGCCGAGCTCGACGTGTCCGAACAGCAGCGGCAGGTCGTAGGCGCGCAGGTCGTACGTGGACTTGGAGAAACCCGCCCGATTCTCCGGATCAGGCTGCGGCACGTAGCTGAGACCGCTGGTGCTGCCCCAACCTATCCACGCGAAAGCGATGCGACCGGGCCCCAGGGGCACGTCCTCGATGCCACCACCACCGCCGCTCGTGTTCCAGTAGTAAAAATCAGTGACGTGAATATCGTGACGCCGATAGAAGCGATTGCCGGCCCAAAACTTGGTGGTGGGAGCGAAGTGCAACACCTGCCCTACGGAAGCCCATGCCTCGGGCAGGCCCACCGCGGTAGCGTCCGCGGAGCCGAATGAGTTGTACGGGTTGAAGAAGCTCACGCGCGCCTGGACGTGTGCCACGGGCCCGGCCAAGGCAGCAGGCGCGGAGTCGGTGCCGTCCAACTCGAACGTGCCCGGCAGGTACAGATTCTTGCCGAAGCTCAGCTCCCCGTACGTCTCGGCCTCGTTGCCGAGACGGTACTTGGAAGCGGCACCCGGCGCCTGGAAGCCAATCATCGGGCCACCCGCACCGCTGCGCCCGTAACCCGAGCGCAGGTAGCCCCCGATATCGATGAAGTCGCTGAGCACGTGCTCGGCTCGCTCCGTCAGGTGCTGTCGCTCGGGACGCTGCTCGCGCGTTTCGGTGCCCCCGCGGAACTCTTCCTCGAGCAGCAACGAAATCGGACGCTGCTCGTTCTGGGCGCCCGTCGGAGTCGCCCGGGCCCCAGCTGCCGCCAGCAAAGTCAGCAACACCACGCGGCCGTGGACGCAACGCGACGTGCCCGATGCTCCGCTCATCCGCCCAAATAGTGCCTGGGAGTGCTGCGGATCACAAGCCCAAGGCGGCGGCACGGATCGCTGGGAAAGATCTGCCACCCTTGCCAGCTTCGCGCTACGCTTGCTGCGTCGCCCATGTTCGAGGCCAAGCCTTCGATCGCCCGCTCCAAGCGCGAGCACTACCGTGAGCTCAACGTGCGGCTCGTCGCCCTCCTCGCCGAAGAGTCGGACGGCTTGGCCAACGCCGCGAACCTGACGGCGCTTTTCTTCCACGCGCTGCCGGACATCAACTGGTTCGGCTTTTACCTGCTGCGGGCCGGCGGCTTAGTGCTCGGCCCATTCCAAGGCAAGGCGGCTTGCGTGCGCATCGCCCTGGGGCGGGGCGTTTGCGGCACCGCCGCGCGCGAACGCAAGACCCTCGTGGTGCCCGACGTACACGCGTTTCCGGGCCACATCGCCTGCGACTCTGCTTCACGCTCGGAGATCGTCGTCCCGCTGCTGCGGGGTGATCGGCTGCTCGGAGTGCTGGACGTCGACAGCCCCCGCGAGAGTCGTTTCGATGCGGAGGACGCGGGAGGCCTCGAAACCGCTGTAAAACTCCTGGTCGACAACTCTGATTTTACCTCCCTCACGGCATGACATGGAAGGCTCCGGCGACGACAGTTACTGCAACCCGCAGGTCCTCGTGCGTCTGGCGCGCGCGGGAGGGAGCGACGCGCTCGATCGGCTAACCCGATGTTACGGCGACCGGCTCCTCAGGGCGGGCCAGCGCTACTGTCGCACCCGAGCAGAGGCCGAAGACGCGGTCCAGGACACCTGGGTCTGGGCCACGGAGCACCTGGACGAATTCCGCGGCGACGGCAGCCTCGAGGGCTGGCTGGTGCGCATCGTTGCGACGGCGTGCCGGCGCCAAGCGCGCGGTTCGAAGAACGCCGTTCACGAAACCGACACGGAGCTCGTCAGCCCCGCCCCTTCGCCGCTCGACGGGTCGAGGGCACGCGAGATCGGCGAGAGCCTGCAGGCGGCGCTGATCGCCCTGTCGGAGGACGATCGAGCGATCGTGCTGCTCGCGGAAGGCGAGGATTGGACGGCCGCTGAGATCGCCGCAGAGCTCGGGCTCACCGAGGTGGCGGTGCGCGCGCGCCTCTCGCGCGCCCGTGCGCGGCTACGTCACGCGCTATTTATCAATGATTTCTAGTATATAGAAATAAAGTCATCGATCCTGTCACAGTCTCGGGCCCTGCTGGCTCTACGGGGCATGAACTTCTCGGACCCTGTCACCACCACCGTCAACGATCTCACCTTCGAAACCGAAGTCCTCGGAGCCGATCGCCCCGTCCTCGTGGACGTCGCCACCACCTGGTGCGCGCCGTGTCGTGCAGCCGAACCCGTGCTCGCCGAACTCGCGCGCCAGCGAGCCGCGACGCTGAAAGTCGTCCGCGTCGACGGCGAAGAATCCCCCGCCCTCGTGGCGCGCCTGGGCGTGCGCGGCTACCCCACGTTCCTGCTCTACGAACACGGACGCGAGGTCAGGCGGCAGGCGGGCTTCCGAGGCATCCGCGCGCTCCGCGACTTCGCGGACGGTTGAAACTTCGCAAACTCAGGTCGCGCCCAGGTTCTTAGCGTCGATAACCTCCCGCAAGCGCGTCAGGAGCTGCCTCGGGGTGTATGGCTTGGCCAGAAACTCGATGCCTTGTTCGAGCACGCCGTGCTGAGCGACAGCGCTCTGCGCGTAGCCTGACACGTACAGAACGACCATCCCTGGGCGCTCGGCGCAGAGCACGTCGGCCAGCTCGCGACCACTCATCTTCGGCATCACGACGTCGGTCACCAGAGCCTCGACCCTGCCTTCGAACGCGCGAGCAATTTCGAGGGCATGCTGCGGATTGTCGGCCTCGATGACCTGATAGCCAGCGCCCGCCAGGACGCGGTAGGCGAACTTTCGCACCAGATCCTCGTCCTCCACCAGGAGCACGGCTTCGCCCGACGCTCGCGGCCCAGACTCATGGGGCACCGGCTCGGGATCGACCGCCCCGCGACTGCGCGGCAGGTAGACCTTGAAGCACGCGCCCGCTCCGACGGCGCTGTGAAGCGCGACGTGCCCGCCGTTCGACTTCACGATCCCGTGCACGGTCGCCAACCCCAGGCCCGTCCCCTTGCCCGCGCCCTTCGTGGTAAAGAAGGGTTCGAAGATGTGGGCGTGCAGTTCTTCGGGCACGCCAGGACCGGTGTCGGTCACGGCCAACATCACGTAGTCGCCAGGCTCGACGTTGACGTGTCTCGACGCGTAGCCGGTATCGAGCACGACGTTCGCCGTTTCGAAGGTCAGAACGCCCCGGCCGCCGATGGCATCCGCCGCGTTCACCGCCAAGTTCATGATGACCTGTTCCAACTGACTCGGGTCGATCCGGGTCACCCAGAGGCCGGGGGTGGCGTGGACTTCGATCGTGATGTGCTCGGCGATCAGCCGCCGCAACATGCCTTGCACGGTCGCGAGCACCGCGTTGAGGTCGACGTTGCCCGGTGACACCACGTCGCGGCGGGCGAAAGCCAGAAGTTGGCGCGTGAGCGAGGCCGCGCGCTGCGTCGCCTTCAAGGCCAGCTCCAGGTCGTTACGCACCTGCCCGTCGAGCGACGGCGCAGTCACGCTCAAGTCCAGGTACCCTCCGATCACGGTTAGCAGGTTGTTGAAGTCGTGCGCGACCCCACCCGCCAAACGGCCCACGGCTTCCATTTTTTGCGCCTGAACCAGTGAACTTTCGAGAACCTTGCGATCGGTGATGTCGCTGTAGGTGCAGACCACTTGGAGCACGCGCCCCGACTCGTCGCGCTCGGGCTCGGCGTTCACGAGCAGCCACACGCGGTCTCTCGTGACCGGGCGATAGACACCCAACGTCACGTTTCTCACGGGCTTACCGGTGGTGAGCGCCACCAAGGTGGGGTGTAGCTCGGCTGGGAAGTCGCTGCCGTCTTCACGGATCACGTTCCAGTCAGGATCGCGCGCGACGTTGCCCAGCAACTGATCCTTGCTCAGGCCCAGCAAGTCGAGCGCGGTGTGGTTGCTGAGTAGAACGCTTGCGTCGCGATCTTGCACGACCACGCCCACGTGCAGGTTGTCAACCAGGCTCCGCAGGCGTGCTTCGGTTTGGCGCAGCTCTTCCGCCACCTTGCGTTGCGATCGAATGTCGCGCAACACGGTGGAAAGGTACTCGACCGCGCCGCTCTGACCGCGGTGCGACATCAACAGTTGCGAAACCGGAATGTCGTGCCCGTCGCGGTGGCGCACCGTGTTCTCGAACGTTGCAGCCCCGGTGCGGAGCACCTCCGTCCAGTGCTCGTCGCGCACCCGCCGTGCGGCTTCTTCGGAATGGTAGATGGCGATGGGGGCGCCGGTCAGATCCTCATCCGGTCCGAAGCCGAGCAGCGCGCGACCCGCGCGATTGACGTAAACCGTCTCACCGGCAGCGTTCGAAATACCGATGAAATCGCTGGAAGCTTCGGCGATTTCTGCAAGGCGCTGCTGAAGATCGCTCGTCCCCCGTCGGCTCATACGAACTTCTAACCACTACCACAATGGCTAGCCCCGCACCAGCGCCCGGGTTTCTCGATCGCCGTGTCAATGTGGGACCGCACACAATGCCCAGGAGATGCCCCAGGCTCACGTCGCTCAACAAGGAGCGGATCGGACCTAGGAAAGCCAAGCGTCAGCTTTTTCCAAAGAAGCGCTTGAACCCCGCCCCCTCGACAAGTGCCTGGAGTTTCGCGAGCTCGCGCCGGGCATCGGCGTAGTTGGGGTCCAGCTGCAGGGCTCTCGCGAACCCATTTTGTGCCTCTTCGAAGCGCTGCGCACGTTGGTGCAGGCAAGCAGAGTAGTACTGCAAGCGGGCGTTCCGGGGGAAGATCGAGGCTGCCTTCACCGCGAATGCACTCGCTTTTTCTACCCGGCGCTGGTCGGCCTCGGCCACTACCCACGCTTCTAGCACCTTGTCTTCGAGGGCGCGTTCTTGCTGCTCGCGCGCGCTGCCCGACGCTAAGGGCTCACTCGAGGGGGCCTGACTCGGCCGGACCGCCACGAAGTGTCCCGTCGACCAGAAAGCATACACGATGGCCCGCAAGGTCGCCTTGGGGGCTAGATCGAGCCGCTCGAGTTCGAGCACCGAGCGCGGCTGGCGTGCGATGGCATCGACCAGCGCGCGCGCCGGGCCCGTGAGAGACGCCTTGAAGCGCGCGTCGCTCGAAACCGTGAGGAGCTGCGCTTGAATCGCTTGCATCAGCGGCTTGCCAAGCTCACGCGGATCCGCCAGGGCCGCCGCCGTCACGAGGTTCCACAGCGGCACGGGAGGCTCCAGTTCTTCGAAGCCCTTCAAGCGCTCGCCACCGGGCCGGAACCGGCATTTGCTCGTGCCGCTGAGCCGGGCCAGTCTCTCGACACCTCTCTGGACGAAGGCTTCGCGCGCGGCGCGCAAGCTTTCTGGAGGCAGCAGCGCGAGTCGAGCCACCGCGCCGAACGGATCCAGCCGATACTGCACGGCGTGGCGGTCGACGAAGCTCAGCGTTTCGTCAGGAAGGAACATTGCGAGAGCGCCTCGTGCGAGCGCGACGGAAAAGCTGGTGCCCGTCACTTGCACCACCTCACCCTGGTGGCAACGAATGGCCGAAAGGCTACCGCGATCGGCCTCGAAAATGAGAGTTCCGCTGAACTCTCGTTTGTATGCGTCCGCTAACAGTTCAGCGACCGAAACGTCCGCGAGCAATCGCTGGTCAGCATGGGGCTGCATAGCGGGGCTAGGTGTAGCAAGAACGCTGCCTGCGACCAACCGCTAAACTGGGAGGTGTTCGCTCGACAGCTTGGTTCAAAGGAGGCGCCCTCGAGTGCCGTCAGCGAGGCCCCGACAGCCCCCTGACCTCAGCCCAGTTTGCGCCCCAGCTCCGAAACGGCTTTGGCGATGTCTGGCTTTGCTTTCAACAGTCCCGCCATGGGATCGCCCAGTCGTGCCACACGTTCAGGCACGGTGAACATGGTGAAGCGGGACGGATCGAGAGCCACGTGCACCTCGTCCCAAAGCAGCGGGGTCGACACGGTGGCGCCTGCCGTAGCCCGCACGGAATAGGGCGCGACGATCGTGCGCGAGTGCCCGGTCTGTCCCGTGTCGACATACACCTTTGGGCCGCGCTTGTTCAGGCGACGCTCCATGGTCGCGATCTCGTTATGGCGTGCCACGAGCAGGCGGCCGATCAATTCGACGAGCAGCTTGGCAGAATCGAAGTCGATACCACCCGTCGGAATCAGCACGTGCAGGCCCTTCTGCCCTGAGGTCTTGGGGAACCCCTCGAGGTTCAGCTCGGCGAGCAGCTCTCGCAACGTCAGCGCCAACAACACGGCGTTCTTGAAGGGTTGCTCGCCGATATCGAGATCGATCGTCAAGAAATCACACAGTTCGCGCGACTGCTCCCGGCAAGCGAGCACGTGGATCGGAATGCAGCCGAGGTTTGCGATGTGCACCAGCGCGGCCTGATTGTCGATGAGGAAGGCGCGCTTGCCGCCTTTCACTTCTTGCTCTTCGTCGTCGCGAAGTTCGAAAGTCCGAATCCAATCCGGCGTACCCGCGGGCGCGCGCCACTGGTAAAAGTTCTTTCCGGCGATGCCATCCGGGTAACGCACGAGCACGACCGGGCGCCCCCCGAGGAAGGGCAGCATCACGTCCGAGACCGCAGCGTAAAAGTCGCACAGATCGCCCTTGGTATAACCCTCCTCGGGCCAGAACACCTTGTCCTGATTGCTGAGCTGGACCAACTCCGAGGCGGGAGACTCCGCCTCGAACTCGTCCTCGATCTCGCTCGTCGGACGGGCGGTGCAGCTGTGTGGGTCCACGTCCGGCCGCACGCCTCGAAAGACTGGGTGCCTGAAATGGCTCTCGTTCCATCCGAGGTAACGCACGCTCACGACCAACTCGGGGCGCACCCAGGTCGCCGCCTTGGCATCTGGCGGGAGCTCACCGATGCACGGACACTCCGGTTGCTCCAGCTCGCGCAGCCGATCCCCGAGTGCGCGCACGGCTTGATCGGTGAGGCCGCTGCCGACGCGTCCCCGGAACACCAAGTCGGCGCCGCGGTAGGAAGCCACGCAAAGCGCACGCACGCCTTTCTTCTGACCGCGTGATGGCGAATGTCCGACCACGACGAAGTCGTCTTCGCGCTCGGTCTTGCACTTGACCCAATCATCCGTGCGCACCGGACCGAAGTGGTACTTCGATCGCATGCGCTTGGCGACGACACCCTCGAGCGACTCGCGCTTGGTGAGCTCGAACAAGAGCTTGCCCGTACCTTCCAGGTGGTCCAGCGCTTGTAGATAGCCCTTGCCCTGCACGACACCGAGCAACAGGCGTTTGCGCTCCACGAGGGGCAGCTCGGTGAGACACAGCGTTCCGAACTGCAACAGGTCGAACACCAAGTAGACCACCGGCACCTGTTCGCGCACGCGCTCGACATCGAGCGGCCGTCGCGCCTGAATCCGAGGCAAAATCCGCAGAAAGCTCGGTTTGCCCGCGGGGTCGAACGCCACGATCTCGCCGTCGAGCACGATGCGTTCGGCCGGAAGCGCGCGGACCGCCCGCGCGATCTCTGGGTAGTTCAGGGTTGCTGGACGGCCGTTGCGGTAGCGCAGATTCACACGCTGCCCGTGTTTCTCGGCGACTATGCGCACTCCGTCGAGCTTGAGTTCGTACAGGCGCGCGGGATCGTCGAGATCGCACCCGTCGGTCGAACACAGCATCGGCTCGCGCCCACTCACATCGAGTTCTCGCTCGACTGCGCCCATGCTGCGGGCCACGGCCTCGTGCTCTGCCACGACCTCGCGAGCGCGGTAGAGCTCGCTCACGGTCAGGCCGGAATACACGCTGCGCGGCGCACGCTCGATCAGATCGACACCGACTTCGCAAAACTCGTCCTGCTTTTTCACCAATAGCCATTCGGACGGGTCTCGCTTGGTCTTGATCAGGCCGAAGCGCCCCTTGAGCTTGAAGCCGGAGAGCGCGAGATCGATCTTGCCGCGCGCCAGGCCTTCTTCGGCCGAGCCCTCGAGATAGGTCACGCGCCCCGTGTCCCAAGCGATCATCGCACCTGCGCCGTAGTTGCCCTCGGGGATCACGTCCTCGAAATCGAGATACTCGAGCGGGTGGTCCTCCACGTGCACCGCCAGCCGTTTGTCGGCCGGGTCGAGGCTGGGGCCACGAGGCACGGCGAAACTTCTGAGCGCGTTGCCGATCTGGATGCGCACGTCGTAGTGCATGCGAGTCGCCGCGTGCTGGTGCACTACAAAGCGTCCGTTCAGGGTTTTCCCGCCGCCCCGCGCGTCGACCGCGAAGGGCTCGTTGGTCGCCGCCGGGTCGCGCTTGGCACGGTAGGCGAGCAGCCCGTCGTCCGCTTCATTAACTGGAGCAGATTTGCCGCCCTTTCGGCCCGACTTCTCAGAAGTTTTTCTCAACGACTGATCCCCAGGGTAGCATACGCCGTATGGCGGCACGGGCTATCTCCTCCGGTACCATTTCTTTTGGCCTCGTTTCGATCCCGATCAAGCTGTTCACCGCGGCATCGTCGGAGCAAGTGCGCTTCAACATGCTCCACAGCAAGTGTGGCGGGCGTCTCAAAATGCAGTATTACTGCCCCACGGACGACGAGGTGGTCGAGCGCCGCGACACCATCAAAGGTTTCGAGTACGGGCGCGGACAGTACGTCAAGTTCGAAGACGACGAGCTGAAGAGTCTGGAAGCCGAGCGCAGCAACAGCATCGAGATCGTCGAGTTCGTGCCGCTGGAACAGTTCGATTTGGTGCAGGTCGAAAAGTCCTACTACGTCGGTCCCGACAAAGGTGGCGACAAGGCGTACCAGCTTTTGGCCGAATCCATGCAGGCCAAGAGCAAGGTCGCCGTCGGGCGCTGGGCTGCCCGAGGCAAAGAGCAATTGGTACTGATCCGCCCGTACCAAAACGGACTCATCTTTCACCAGCTCTATTACGCGAAAGAAGTGCGCGCCTTCGATCAGATCGACACTGGGGCTACCTTCGAGTTCAGCGACAAGGAGCGCGAGCTCGCCGAGAAGCTCATCGATCAATTGTCAGAACGTGAGTTCGACGTGGAAAAGTACCATGACTCGTACAACGACCGGGTGCTTGCCGCCGTGGAGCAAAAGGTCGCAGGGCAGGAGATCAGCGTGGCGCCGGAGGCTCCGAAAGCGCAGATCATCGACCTGTTCGAGGCGTTGAAGAAGAGTCTCGCGGGCGGCGAGGGCAGCAGCGAGGAAGGCGGCGCTGTCGAGGCGAAGCCCAAGCCTCCCAAGAAGACGACCGAAGCCGAGACCAAGAAGAAGCCTCGAGCGAAGAAGCGCTCGGCGGGCTGAGCGAGCTGTCGTGACAGCGGACGACGAGCCGGTGGGGGTCGTACCGATCGAAGACAGCATCGATCTGCACGGCTTCCTGCCGCGCGACGTTCCGAGTGTGGTCGAAGCATACTTGGAAGCTGCGCGCGACCAGGGATTGTCGGAAGTTCGAATCATTCACGGTAAGGGCACAGGTTTTCAGCGACATCGAGTGCGCCAGGTGCTTGAATCGCACCCAGCGGTCGCCGAGTTTCGCGACGCCCCGATCACCCGAGGAGGATGGGGTGCGACCCTGGTTTTGCTACGCGACTAGCGCTCGATCATGGCTCGCAAACGATACTTGATCATCGGAGATGGGGCGGCGGGCATGACCGCGGCGCAAACGTTGCGGGCCAAGGACTCGAACGCGCGCATCGCCATCGTGAGCGACGACCCGCACCCGGGCTATTTTCGCGCGGCGCTCACCAACTACCTCTTGGGCGAACTCCGTGAAGATCAGCTGTGGGCCGTCCCCGCCGACTTTTACCACAACGCGCACATATCCCGGGTATTCTGTCGCATCGTCGGCGTCGATACGGCACGCTCGCAGGTTTGGGAAGCGAGCGGGTCGACGCCGATTCCGTACGATGCGCTGCTCGTGGCGAGCGGGGCCAGACCCCGCACGGCGGACTTCCCGGGCAATCACCTGTACGGGGTCCAGACCATGCGCACTATCGTCGACGTCCGTGCGATCACCGAGCTCTTGGCCTACCACAGCGTGCGTGCGGCGGTGGTACTCGGCGGCGGCCCCTTGGGGCTCGAGTGGGCTCACGGCCTTCACGAACGCGGAGTCAAGGTGCACCTCTTGGAGCGTTCCCCCAAGTTGATGGGCAACGTGCTCGACAACGTCTGCTCCGATCTTCTGGCCGCGCGCCTGAAGAACGCCGGCATCGAAGTGCACCTGGGTGAACACGTCGTGCAGGCTTACCCGAACCAACGGGGCGGTGTCGGCGTCGTCAGCACACAGACCGGGCGCGCCATCCCTTGCGACCTCGTCGCGGTCGCCTTCGGTGTCGAACCCAACAGCGAGTTTCTGCACGGAAGCGGCATCAACGTCGATGCTCGCCGACACGTGTGCACCGATCGCAGCATGCGAACGTCGGTGGCAAACGTGTGGGCTGCCGGCGACGTCGCGAGCGTCGACGGGCAGGTCTTCGGACTCTGGGAACCTGCGAAGCGCCAGGCGAGCGTTGCCGCCCTGAACATGGGGGGCGGCCGCGCGGCGTTCGCGATGTCGCCTCATTACATGGCAACGCGGCTGTTCGATCTGGACTTCGCCAGCGTCGGCGACGTCAAGAACTCGCCGGACAACGAGGTCTTGGTCGACTTTCCCCAAGGCACCGGCAACATCTCGTACCGCAAGCTGGTGCTGCGTCATGGGCGACTCGTGGGGGCGCAGATGCTGGGGCAGCGGCCCACGCGCGTGCGCCGCAGCGGGCGAGCCTTGGGGCGGCTCATCGCCAGCGGCGCCGACATTTCGTCCATCAAAACCAAGCTGCTCACGGAAGAGTTCGACATCAACGGCTGGCTCGAAACGCAGAAGCTTTTCGAACGGCCCGCCCAAGAACCGCGCCAGCGCAAGCTCGTCGACTTGGCCAAGCTGAAAGGCACACAAGCCATCGATCTCGGCGGCCTCGCGGCGGCGAAAGCAAAAGCGCCGCTCCCCTCGGCGCCGAATTCCCAGGGCACCGAGCTCTTGCGCTCGCGGGGCACGCGCATGTTGTCGATCGGCCTCATGGCAGAGGGCGCGCCGCTTGCGCGCGCATTACCGGCGTTGGACGCCCGGCTCGAGTACCGCGGCGCTCAATGGCCGATCCAGAGCGCCGTCACGCGCATCGGCTCCGCGGACACGGCGGAGTTCCGTCTGCCGGGGGTGAGCCAGGTGCACGCAGAGATCGACCGCCATGGACGGAAAGTCTACATTCGCGACGCGGGCAGCCGCAGCGGCACCCGCGTCAATGGTCAGCTCATCACCGTGCCGCATGCGCTGGTCGACGGCGATCAGGTGCAGATCGAAGACCACGTGATCGTGTTTCGCTCCTCGGAGCTCGTGCGCGAGGCCGCGAAATCCGCGCACAGGTCGAACGCGCTGGGGCTCGAGGTGCTGAGCGGGAAGAGCCTGGGGCTAACGTTCGGTTTGGGGCAATCGCCGGTACTCGTCGGCAGTGGCTCGAACTGCCAGCTCCAGCTCAGCGAGCCCAGCGTCGCCCGAGAACACGCGCGCATCAGCCCGCATCAGGGCCAGTACTACATTGCGGACCTCGGGAGTCCCGGCGGCACCCGGATCAACGGCGCGCCGCTGACGCCCCACCAAAATGTGCTGTTGGCCGACAACGTGATGTTCAGCGTCGGGGTGGTCGAGATCCGTTATGGTCTCAGGCTCGTGGCGGGCACCGTGCTCTTCGAGACGGTCGCCAAGCTCAGCGTCGATCGCGGCCCGAATCAGGGCCGCACCTTTCGCATCACGGGGCGCTGTTTGGTGGGAAGCGCCCCGGACTGCGATCTGGTGCTCGAGGGCCTGTCTCCGCGGCACCTCGAGATCCAGCGTGAAGGGTTCGACTTTCTCGTGCGCGATGTCAGCGGTGGGTCGCGGAGCTTTCGATCGGGGGCTCCGCTCGGCGCTCGGTTCTCGCCATTGAACAGCGGCGACCTGCTGCTCCTGGGCTCGGACATCATGCTGCGGTTCGAGGAGGAGCTGTGAGCGAGTATCATACCAAGCTGTCCGCCGACGTGATGGATCAGGGGATGGCCTGCATTGGCTGTAATGACTGCCTGCTCGCCTGCCCCCTACCCGAGGCCCGCCAGATAACGATTGGTGAGCTGAACGCCGCCATCTATCAGAAGGTGATCGTCGAACCGAACCTGATCCGGTTCGTGACGGCGTGCACCCAGTGCCAGCAGTGCGTGCCCGCGTGCCCTGCAGACTTGAGCCGGGCCAAAATGGTGCTGTTCAACAAGCTGAAGGTCGAGGACGCAGCGGAGGACTACGAGCTGGTTCTGCAAGCACACAACGTGACGATCCCGTCCGCCTGGACGCTGAACGGCCTGTCGCAAAATCTGACCGGGCTCGAGCTGTTTTCCGGCACCGACGCGCGCGATCTGCGACGGATGCTGATGAAGTCGACGCTGCGCTTCTTGGTGCCGGGCGAAGAACTGTGCCGAGAGGGCACGTTTCTCGAGCGCCTCTGCGTCGTTTTGACGGGCGCGCTCGAGCAATCCACCACCGGGCCCGCGCAGGCCCGGCTCACCATTTTGACGCTGGCTCCCGGCGGATTCTTCGGCGAATCGGGTATTTTGGGCCAAGCTCCCGAGCCGCTCACCACGCACGCAAAGGATACCAGCATCGTGCTGGAGATCCCGAAGCTGGCCGTGCTCGAGCTGATGGAGCGCTCGGGACCGTTCCGCGACACCTTCGACTCGATCTACGCCAGGCACGCGCTCTACAGCCATTTGCAGAGTCCGGGTGCGCTCGGCGCGCTGCCCGAATCCGCGCTCGAAGCGTTGCTCGAGGGTGCGAGCCTCGACACGCTGGGGACCGACGATGTGGTCGTCACCCAGGGGCAGGCTCCGACCGCGTTCTACCTGGTGCGCAGCGGCTTCCTGCGTGTGACGAGCGGTGCCCCCGAGCAGCGGCGTACGTTGGTATACCTGAGAACGGGCGACTTGTTCGGCCTGTTACCATTGCTCCGAAGCGAGCCGCAGGTGCCGTACACCGTATCGGCGCTGGGCCGCTCCGAGGTGATCCGGTTCTCGTGGCAGGCGCTGATGACAGTGCTGGCCAGGACTCCGCACGTTCGCGCGGCGCTCACCCAGGCAGCGATCGCTGCCGAAGAATTGATCCGTGCCCCCGAAGTAGGTCGCGGAGTTCACGGCGAGCGCACCAGCTTGCCCTCGGGCAGCTCCGTGGGCGCGCTGGTCGAGCACGGAATCGCCGGCGGGCGCGAGGTGCTGGTCGTGGATCAGAACAAATGCACCGGCTGTGAGAACTGCATCAAGAGCTGCGAGCGGCGCCATGGCTACAGCCGCCTGCAGCTCAGGGGCCAGCAGGTCGACAACTACCTGTTCCCCACCGCCTGCCGGCATTGCGAAGATCCCAAATGCCTGCTGTGCAGCGTCAACGGCATCGTTCGCGTGCCCAGCGGCGAAATCAAGATCGTCGACGAGAACTGCATCGGGTGTGGAGCGTGCGCCCAGCGCTGTCCCTACGGCAACATCAGTATGCACCCGATCGCCAAGAAGAAGCAGGGATTCTGGTTCAATCTACTCGACCTCTTGTCCACCTCGCCGCGCCGCGAGCAAAGCCTAGCTGCGCTGGACCCAGCGAGCCGACAGATCGCGGTGAAGTGTGACCTGTGCAGCGCGTACTCGGACTACGCTTGCGTCAGCGCTTGCCCGGTGGGGGCCGCATTTCGCGTGGACCCCGTCGCCGCCTTCGGTGCCTCGACATGAGCATGCGCGGTGCGCCCAAAAAGCAGCGCAAGCTTTTCGAGCACCAAACGCCCTGGCTCATCGCGACGTTGCTGGGCACACTTTTCAGCTGCGGGCTGACCGGCGCGCTTGCCAGCGGTGTGATCGGGTCGCGACAAGCGTTTCGCGGCAACGCGCCGCTGAACGTCACGTTGGCGGTCGTCGCGGTGCTGCTGTTCACGCTCTCTGGCTTCTATTTGCTCCGAAAGCGCTTGTTCCAAGAAGAGTTTTCGTGGCTGAGAGCGAGCATGCAGAGCTGGCTTTGGGCGCACATTTACCTGGCGCTGTTCGGCACCTGGCTGATCATGCTCCACGCCGGCTACAGCCTGCTGACGCTCGAGCTCACGAGCGGCAAGCTGGCGCTGATGGCGCTCGCCGGCAGCGTCATGAGCGGCCTTTTGTGGCGTCTAGTGTACGCAGTCGTGCCGCGCCGAGCCGCGAAGTCCATCGGTAACTACTCGACCGCGGCGAGCGTCGCCGAAGCAGAGCAACTCGACGTCGAGATCGAAAAGCTCGCCGCGGGGCGTTCCATTCAGTTTCACCAACTGAAGGAGTACGTGGTGAAGCACATCGCTTCGGGGGCGGAAGTCGAGCGCCAACTCGCGGGGTTCTCGCCTGACGAGGCCACGACTTTTCGACAGCTCGTGGGCCTTGCGAACCAGCGGCGCTCGGCGCTCGCACGCACCCATGGCCAGAAGGCGTACGTCCGCGTGCTGCAGAGCTGGCGCTTGCTGCACGTGCCGCTGACCCTCGCTTTCATGTTGCTGGTACCGTTGCACGTGGTGTTCGCCTACCGCTTGCCGGCACGCGTCGTCCCGGCGGGAGCGGTCGACGGAGCCCCGCTGGGGGCCTTCGAGCGCTCGGAGGAATGCGCGAATTGCCACGCTGCCATCTACAAGCAATGGAAGGGGTCGATGCATGCGCAAGCCATGGTTCGCGCAACCATGGTCGCCCAGACCAATCAGGATCTGAAGACGACGCTGAAGGGAAGCCAGGGCCCGGACCCCAAAGACCTGTGCATCAACTGCCATGGCCCGATCGGCGCCGCTCTGTCCGGTCAGAGCGCGCTGCCGCTCACGGCCTCAGGACCGTTAGCGGATCAGGAACTTTTGATGGAAGGCATCTCGTGCGTGGCTTGCCACCAGTACAACGGCAAGTCCTTCCCGGGCAAGGCCGCGCTTTCCCAGTTCAAGGACGGCTATCGGCCTGGACGCACCTACTTCGGACCTCACGACGATCCGGTTCCCAATTCATTCCACCAAAGTGAGGGCTCACCGGTGTTTCGCGAACCCGGTGAGCTTTGCCAGAACTGCCACTCCGTCAACTACGACCTCAACGGAGATGGCAAGATCGAGAAGGGCAAAGACCTGGTGCTGCAGACCATCTTCGAGGAATGGCAGTACTACAGGAAGCAAGGCGGCGGAGCGAGCTGCGTCGATTGCCACATGCCCGTGAGCGAGGGCAAGCGCTCTGCCGAGGCCGCGTGGATTCCCTTCGAACAGGACTACGAGGGTCCTTTGCGTCAGGTGCGCGAGCACACCTTCATCGGTGCCGATCACAGCATCGAGGTCTCCGAAGCCGAAGACCCGCATGCGCCGGCACGCAGGCGTCTGCTCGAGAGCGCCGCCTCCCTCTCGATCGAAGGGCAGAGCCTCGTCACGCAAGGCAACACTCTCTCGTTCAGAGTGACGGTCGCGAACAGCGGGACGGGACACCGCCTCCCCGGCGGGTTCGCGTTCGTGCGCCAGATGTGGCTGGAAGCAGTCGTGAAGAGCGCCAACGGCGAGGTGTTGGCGAGCTCGGGCAGCGTGCAAAGTCCGGAGCACGACGTGTGCGACCCAGGCATGTTCACCGGCCTCTCACGATCGATCTTGCCGTTTACGCTCGGGTGCGACAAGCCGGATCCGTTGCTGGCGAACTTCCAGACCGTCCTGCTCGACCACACGGAGGCTGCCAAGGGCCCGGACGGTTCCTTCGCCATCGACGAGTTCGGGGAGCCGCGGCTCGCGGCCAAGGAAGGTGCCCAGGAGACGTACTTGCAGCACTTCACCGGCGGCGCTGTCGCCCGCGTCCGGGGCATCGACAACAAGCCCAACGCACCGCTCGATCCAGGAGAACTGCGCACGATTAGCTATGCATTCGAGCTCGGAGATCGGGTCGGTGACGCGCGTGAGCTCCAGGTCAGGCTGCTATTTCGCGCTTTTGCCCCGTACTTTCTGCGTGCGCTCGGCAAATCGCAGCCCCCGAACGAGGTCCCGGTCGCGCCCATGGTCAGAAACCTGCGCGTCGACGCAATAGCGAGCGCGACCGCGCGTATCAACGAGAGCCGCTAGCTCGGCAACTTGCCTTTGCCGGCTCTAGCGCCGACGTCTACAATCCCGCCTTCGTATGAAGCTCCTGATCCAGATCCCCTGTTTGAACGAGCAGGATTCACTTCCTGTCACGTTGCGCGAGCTTCCTACGCACATCGACGGCATCGATAGCATCGAAGTTCTCGTCATCGACGACGGTAGCACCGACAACACGCGCGAAGTCGCCCGGCAGCACGGTGTGCACCATGTCGTCGGCTTCAGCAACAACCGCGGCCTAGCGGCCGCCTTCATGCTCGGCATCAAGTCTTGCCTCGAACGCGGCGCGGACATCATCGTGAACACCGACGCCGACAACCAGTACCACGCGGGCGACATTCAGAAGCTGGTGGAGCCCATCGTGTCCGGCAGGGCCGACATCGTCATCGGTGCGCGGCCGATCGAGACCATCGAACACTTCTCGTTGCCCAAGAAATTGCTCCAGAAGCTCGGCAGTTGGGTGGTCAAGCGCGTCAGCGGAACCACGGTGGCCGACGCACCATCGGGCTTTAGGGGCATGTCACGGCAAGCTGCCAGCAGCCTGAACGTGTTCAACCGGTACACGTACACTCTCGAGACCATCATTCAGGCGGGCCAGAAGAACCTCAAAATCATCTCCGTACCGGTCCGCGTCAACGCTGACATGCGCCCTTCGCGCCTAGTGAGCAGCGTGGCGTCCTACGTGCGCAAGTCCTTCTTCGTGATCGTGCGCATTTTCATCATCTACCAGCCGTTCCGCTTCTTCATGCTGGTGGGTTCGCTCATTTTTTCGTTGGGCGCGACCATCGGCATGCGCTTCGTCTACTACTATCTCACGAGCAGCGGCAGCGGGAAGATTCAGTCACTGATCCTCGCCGCGGTGCTCTTGATCATCGGATTTCAGACGTTCTTGCTCGCGTTTCTCGCCGATCTTTTGTCCGTGAATCGACAGCTTTTGGAGGAGCTGCAGGCCACCCAACGCGCCAACAAAGCCCTCTCTGAACGCCACCACACTTCCGTAGCCCCGGCCGCGTCCCCAGCTCGCGTACTGGAAGGGCAAGCGAAGAACTAGGGCCTGTCTCCATAGTTCGTCCCGAAACTCGCGCGGCCCGGCCTCTACGAGGCCGCGCGAATTTCGGACTCTGGCGTCCTATTGAGATTAGGAAAGCGTTGTTTATTTTCGTGGCGAATCAAAGATTCACCACACCAGGACCGTTGACGAGGTCGCGAGGCGCTACCGCAACAGCGTCCGACGCTGAGCGTCGCTGACCGCGGCGTGAGACAAGAACTTCTGGAAGGCGCTGCGAGCCTCCGGTGTCAGCGGCGCAGTCTTGTATTCGTTGTACGGGCGGCGCACGCGATTGGCGAACAGGCAGTCGACCGCCTTGTCGAAGCGTTTGACTCGGGGCGCGAGATCGCCGGAGCGGGCGCTGTCATCGGCCAGATCGCGAACGACGTCTTGGAGCTGTTCGCACCAGCCCGTCGTTTCGGGCAGGCTCACCGGAGCGGCACTCGGACAGCACCCCTCTCGGACGATGGCGGTGGACAAGAGCTCGTACCAACCGAGCGGTCTGCGAATGCGCCCGCCGCCAGCGTCCCCCATCACCGTGTCGACCTGGAAGCCACCGTCGGGTTTGTCCGGGCGCGCGCTCGCTGCCTGAGCCGCTAGGCGCTCCGCCTCGAGATCCGCCTTGGCTTCGGAGAGTTCGTACAGCTTGTTGGTCGTGTCGCGATGGTCGCCTCCGGCGCACACGAACTCGAACTGCGCGCCGGGAGCGAAAGTCTCGTCAGCGAAGTACGACCGCACGCAAGCGTTCAGGCTCTGAGCAGGAGACGCCGGCGGGCGCCGGGCCGTAGCGCTGGAGCCGGCGGGCTTCGAAACGGCGGCTTCCGGCGCGGCCGCGCTCGCAGCCGGAGTCGAGCCCCCGCCCCGCACTGGACCGAAGGAGAAGAACGCCACGACCGCGCCAATGACGAGGCCTAGCCCCACGAGCACGGGCCAGGTCGAGCGCTTCTTGGCGAAGGGGTTCACGCTCGGCCGCTTGGGAGCCGGCACCGCGGCGGCCGCCGCGGGCGTCTCGATGCCCGGTGAACTTTCGGTGCTCCCCGCTCCCTGCACGGGCAGCGGCGTTTCAGTGGCGCCCGGCGGCGGTGTCGCCTTGCCGAGGGCGCGCGTCCGAACCGGAAGGCTGCCCTTCGGATCCGGGCCGAACTGATCGGGCAAGCCCGACGGGGTGAACGCCACGCGGCCGAGCTGGACAGGTGGCGTCAAACCGCCCTTGACGATGCCGCTGAGCGAGCGCGGAGCGAGCCCTCGCCGCGGCCGCGGTGGCAGCTGCAGCCCTCGCTCCCAAGCGTCCAGCGATTTGATCAACTCCTGGATGTCGACGGCGCGCTGCGCCGAATCGCCCGTGAGACCACGCTTCATGATCTCTTCCAGCTCTTGGTCCTTCAGGCCGAAGGCAGACAGCGGCGTCGGGGTCGCCGCGATGTCCTTGAGCAGCTCTTCCCGCGAGTTGCCGGGAAACGGCGCTACCCCCGTGAGTGCCCAATACAGCGAGACGTACAAGGCCCAGACGTCGTCGCTGGCATCGGGCGCATTGCCTTTCAGCCGCTCGGGCGAGAGCGCGGCACCCACGACGGGCGCGACGAGTTGCGTCAAGACCGGCGGGATGGCGCGGCCGTCCGCTTTCGTCGTGATGCTGAAGGGGGAGATGCCCCCGAGCACGCCACCGCGACCGTGTATTTCGGCGATCGCATGGGCCAAGCGCAACCACCACGCGACCGCGCGCGCGGGCGCGATCGGTCCCTCCGCTAACTGGTGACGAAGCGTCCGCCCTGGCACGTACTCGGCGACCAACAGCGCACCGTCGGCGCGGGTGGCGCCGGTCGGAACGGCGGCGGGGTCGAACTTGTGCACCACGTCGACCAGTGCGGCCAGGTGCGGGTGGGTGAAGCCCTTGATGCACTCGAGCTTGCTGACACGGCTGCTCTCGATCAGGGCGACGACGACATCTTCCCCCGTGCGCTCGTCTCGCGCGAGCCACCTCAGCGTGTCGTCTTGGTAGCGGAAGGGGGCTTGGAAATGGTACCTGCCGCCCAAGGCTGCGCTCGGTGCATCGATCATGGACGTCTTGAAGAGTTTTCCCAACGAAAGCCTAACATCAACGGCTTGCACGCCAAAGTTCGAGTGACGTCACCTCTGACCACGTCGGGGGTCACCCGAGCGCCCGGTCGCCTAAAGGTCCATGTTCACAGCGAGCGCCCTCTGCCTACATGGCCCGACACGCTTGGCCCGGACACGCTTGGCCCGGACACGCTCAGTGCAGCGCGCCCGCTGCTCCACTCATTGCTCATCTACGCTCATCTACGCTCATCCACACTCGTCCACACCGGGACCACGTTGGAAGGAACGGACAGCAGCGACGCGCGCTTAGGTCCCTGGGGGAACAAAGTCCGGCGTGCACTCACCGACCCCTTCGGGGTTTCGGTCCATGTGCACACACATACCCTCGCCCTTACCACAACTGGGCTCGCCGCAAGCCTCGGCGCGACACAGGCGACGGCACGTACCACCCACGCAACTCAAACCGGGCCCGCAGAATTCTGGGGTCTCACAGGCCTCGCCCGCTTCACCGTCGCCGGATCGCACGCAGGCCTCCGCCCCCGTGGGATCCACGAGTTTGCAGGTCCGGCCCGGTTCGTCGGCGCACGAGTCGGCGTCGAGGACGTCGCAGGTACCCGTGGGGAAACACAGACCCACGTTCGCAGGAACGTTGGTGCTGCCGTCGTCATCCGTCAGGCGTATGACGAGCGGACGAAAACAGCTGGTGCCCGCATCGCAGGCAGACCAATCCGACCCGCAACACAGCCTGCGGCATGCACCGTCGGCGCAGAAGTACCCAGGAGCGCACTCCGACGGCACCGCCCAGGGCGTACACGCGTCGCCATTACCGCCGCTGGTCGCCTCGACACAAGCAGGTGCTACTTCCTGCGACTCCTGATCCGCGGAGGGCAGGCACGCTTGACCGGACTCGCAACCCTCACCCGACTGATAGTTGCAGTCGCCCACCGGGCAAAGCGCTGCTCCATTGGGGGCATCGTCGATGCCGCCGCCCCCGTCCTCTTCCACCGGCAAGCACACGTCTTCGCGCTCGCCGTCCGAAACGTAATCCGCCGTGCCGCACGCTGCGCCCAGCAGCGCGAGGAGGGGGAGGCTCTTGGGAAAATGCCAGCTCGATCGCATCTTCGTTACAGTGATTGAGATGTGCGAGCGGGTCCAGAAATTCAGCTATTGTCGCGCGTGTGCCGTCGAGCCGCGCACGATCAGGCGCACTGGAACCAGCTCGCGCTTGATCTCGCTATCGATGCCTTCGACCAATTCCAGCAGGCGCGTCATGGCGCGTCGGCCCAGGTACTCTTTGACCACGCCGACTGTCGTCAGCGGTGGGTCGGTGTAATTCGCCATGGTGATGTCGTCGAACCCCACCACGCTCAAGTCGGCGGGAACACTCAGCCCCAGCTGGTGAGCAGCCCGAAGCACGCCTGCCGCCACCTCGTCATTGGCGCAACAAATGCCCGTCGGACGGCGCTGGCGCCGCAGAACGCCTAGGGCACTTTCGTGCCCTGCGTCGAAGGTGAGGCTGCGCGCCTCGAACAGGCTGGAACGACCCGAAAATGGCAGCTCGTGTTTTTCGAACGCCGCTTGAAACCCCTCGACCCTTTCCGCAATGCTGGGGCGTTCCTGCGCCGCATAGATCATGGCGAGCCGGCGATGCCCGAATTCGATCAGGTGTTGAGCCGCCAGCATTCCACCCGTGCGGTTGTCGATCTGCAACGAGTTGACGTTCTTGATGGGCGGATAGTGGTCGATGGCGACGACAGGGATGCCTCGCGCCTGAATCGCTCGCACCAGCTGCGGCGAAACCATACGCATGAACAACGCCCCCTCTGCGTTCTTCTCCTGAATGATCTTCGGCAGGTCCGCGTAGCCCCTGTAGGGCTCGTTCATATACGAAAACAGTAGGTTGTAGTGCTTCTCGATGGCTTCCTTGATCGCCCCTTGAATCACGAACGAGTAAAATTGGTTCGAGATCGTGTCTTCGTCTTTGTAAAAGATGATCGCAACGTTCCTCGTTCGTTTGCGTGCCAGGCCCGCCGCCGTCGCGCTGGGGTGGTAGTCGAGCGCGCGGGCCGCAGCCCACACCTTCTTCTTGACGCCCTCGCTGATGACCTCACCAGGATGCTTGTTCAGCACGAACGACACCGTCGCGGTCGACACGCCGGCGCGACTCGCAACATCCTTGATCGTGGGCTTTTTTGCCATCGAGCCGCCGCCCCACGTTTAGGATGAGAAAGGGAAGCGGGGCAACGGCTCTCATGCCGCGTCGAGCCAGCGGGAACGCTTCGACTCCGGCAGGCTCGCTGCGACCGCCAGCCCCGGAAACGTCAGTCGCCCCTGTTTGCTCACCAACCCCGCCCGCACCAGCTCGAGCAGCGCGGCCCTATGGGCGCTGTCGAAGACCGAGCGAGGAAGCGGTTTGCCTGACGAGGCCGCGTGAAAGAGCGCCCGCAGCACTTTCCCCTGTCGGAGCGATAAACCAAATTCTTTCAAATAGTTAGCTTCGTGCATGGGCGTAGTTGTACCCGATGCACTGAAAGCGTGTCCAGTTTCTTGCATTCAGTCCTTGAGCCCGGACCGCGATCCCGCCGCGCCCCTCCTTTTCCGTCAGAACGATGCACGGAACTGCACCTGGCCGCCTTGCGGACCCACGCCCGCCGCCACCTGGCTGTCGTTCGGAGCCGTGAACACCAGCACGGCTCCAGTGACCAGCAAGGCGCCGCCAATACCGTACGCAATGTACGAGTAGGTGTAGTTCTTCTGGGCGGTTTCGCGGAGATCCATGATTCGGTCGATGCTTGGGCAATCGTCCGGTGTTTCTTTGCAGAGCGCTCGGGCGTCCTGATCCTGACCGTAGCCCTTGAGCCCGAAGAGCACTCCCGTCACACCGGCGGCCGCGCCGACACCGCCGATCGCGTAGCCGAGCCAGCGCTGCGTCCCACTCGAAGACGCGTGCGCGGGTGGACTGTCGGTGACTGCGGCGGGTTCACTCCCCCCCGTGGCCGCTGCCGGGCTGGCTGGCGTTTGGGAAGGCGGGGCCCCTGGGGCGTCGCTCAAGGCCGGTACCTCGACCTCGAGGGTAGCGCCTTCTCCACGCGCGTCGAACGTCGCGCGGTGTGGATGCTTCCCCTGCGCTGATGCCTCGAGGGTGTGCCGACCCGGATCCACGGGCGTCGGCACACCCCACAGGCTGCGTGGCAGCTCTTGGCCGTCCCGACTCACCACCACCCCGGCGGCCGCAGCGGCCTCGGAGACTCGAATCACCACGCGGGTAAGCTTCGGTTCGAGCTTCGTCGCCTCGTCGCGTGCCAGCGTTTCACGTTCGGTTTGTCCCTCAGCGCGCGCGGCAGCGGCGGCTTCGCGATAGGTCGTCCACGCGCTTGCAGTCTGGCCACTGACGGCGTAGCAGCGACCCAAGTTCAACAGCGTCCCAATGCCCGGATCGAGCCGCTGGCTGTCTGCCAGCTTCGGGCACGCTTCCGCATAGCGCCCCTGCTCCATCAGGTCGCGGGCAGCGTCGAACAGGGCGTCTGCAGCCACTTTGTCGGACGGACCGGTCTGGGCGGCAAGCGTCGCCGTCGACAAGATCACTGCGACTCCGACGCACCAACCTGCACCGTGTGCCCAATCACCCATGGACGCCGAGAGTGGGCAATCCTCGGAGCGGCGTCAAACCCTATTGCTCCCCAACCGGCGCCGGTCCGACTTGCGCGATGCCCAGGCTTACTTACGGTCTTGATACAGATCTACCGCCGGCACCTGTGACGAAGACTCTTTCGGTCGAGGGGGGGACTCCGCGGGCGGCGACACAGCGGCGGGGGTCCTCTTGGGACGAGCCGCGGCAACCTTGCCCGGAGTCCGAGTCGTCTGCGCTGGCGCTGGCGCTGGCGGCGAGACGCCCGCGAGCTCGGCGCCTGCTGGTGCATCGGGTGCGGCGCTCGCAACTGCTGCCTGGTCGGGTGGCGCTACTTCGCGCGGAGCAGGCGACGACGGGGCCGACGCGACCGGCGCGACCGGCGCTGCGCTGGCTGCGGCAGCTCCCGCTGCGGGCTCTGGCGCGGTCTTCGGCATGAGGCCGAACGCGACCAACGCGCCTCCCCCGAGCACGACTGCCACCGCTCCCAGCGCCAGCCAGGCCGTGTTGCTCCGCTTCGTCGCTAGGCTGGCTCCCCAGGCTTGCTGGGTGACGCCCGCCGCGACGGCGGGCACGGGCGCCTGCGATTGTGACATCGCGAGCGTGGCGTCCGTGAGGCCGGCAGCGTTCATGACCTTGGCGATGCGCTCCACCGAGATGCGCCCGCCGCGCGGCGCGTACGGCAGCAGATCGGCGGCGAGCTCGGCGACGGTCGGGTAGCGATCGCTCGACTTTTTTTGCAGGCAGCGCTGCACCACCGTTTGCAAACCGACCGGCGCATCGGGGCGGACGTCGCACAGGGGCACGGGGGCGTCTTGCAAGATCTTCGCACAGAGTTGTGGCATCGTGTCCGCCATGAAAGGCACGCTGCCGGTCGCGAGTTCGTGCAGGATGGCGCCGATAGCCCAAATGTCCGTACGCGCGTCCACGTCGCGGGCCGAGGCCATTTGTTCGGGCGACATGTAAAGCGGTGAGCCCATGACCATGGCAGTCTTGGTCATGCCCATTTCCGAATCCCGACCGGTGGTGACTTTCGATATGCCGAAGTCGAGCACTTTGATGCAGGGGCTGCCGTCCGCGCGCCGGGTCAGGAACAGGTTCGAGGGTTTCAGGTCACGGTGCACGATGCCGATCGCATGTGCCTCCGCGACGGCCTCACAGGCTTGCAGCACGAATTCGATCGCGTCCACGATCGGAAGCGCGCCTTGGGACGCCACCAGATCCCCGAGGTCGGTTCCCTTCAGGTACTCCATCACCATGTAGGGAGAGCCGCTGTCGAGCGTACCAACGTCCGTGACGCGGGCGACATGCTCACTCTTGATCTTGACCGCGGCCCGCGCTTCACGCGCGAAACGTTGAACCGCCTCCGCGTTGCCGAGGGCTTCGGGCAGCAGAAACTTCAGGGCGACCCGCTCGTCCAGCTGGAGATGATGAGCGGCCACGACCACCCCCATGCCGCCCCGCCCCAACACCCGCTCGATGCGAAACTTACCGGCGAGGACTACTCCCGATTCTATCGCCTGGATGTGGGTGTCGGTCATGAGCTAGACGCAGGCGACTAGTCTAACCCGCCGCGCGGCGGAGCCCAAGTCCCTCCGGCGTAAAACGCGGGCAAGTATCAGGAAAGCACCGGTAATCGCCGCGGCAGCCGTGCTCACGTCAAGCCCGCGCGCGCCGTCATTCACGCTTCGAGCGTCGATGACTACCGGCGGCAGCGTCCCCGGAAGGGCGGGTGACGGCCCCTCTGGCGCGCGATCGAGCGAGCCCGCGCACTCTCTCACGAGCGCGATGACCCTTTCGGCTCCAGCTCGTGCCGTCGCGAGGTGCTCGCCGAGATCGTGCGCGCGATCTCGATCGAGGGCGAGCTGTGACAGCTGGCGATTCACGAGATCGAGCCGACATACGCGCAGGACGATCGCCGCAGGGGACATCGAATCGATCACGAACGCCGCCAACCGCAGCGCCTCGACAAACCTGAAGCACCCGCCCCAGATCGGCATCCGGCCGTTCCCCCTGCTCGGGCAGGTTGCTCACCAGCGGCAGACTATGGCAAAAAACCCTCACGCGTCGTCACCGAAGGCCGGTCCACACATGGCTAGCGCGGTTTGGGTTACCCGTTGCCTCAGCGGATCTCAGAAGCGCGGCGTTGCGGGCGATGGGTGGCGGCAGGCGCATGTGAGTGCGTGTTGACGACCAGGCATGACTTTTGGTGGTCAGTCGGAACCCGCCATTTTGCAGAGGCGACGGAACGTGCATCACCCGAAACGCGGACCATCCGCAGGCTCCTCCGGAGACTCGCCTGAATGCGCTCGGGCCTCGAAACGGCGGCCCAGTCGCGGTTTTTGGCCCGCCGCGGGCCGGCCGAGGCCGAAATTACACCTCCAAGCCCCCCTCACTTAACGGCAGGTCCGCGAGAATCTTTAGGGGCTGCCACACAGTGTACTGACGAATGCTGTAAATAGGCCCGCCGCCCGGCGGACCACACGCCGTGACGATCGGCCACAACGAATCCCGTCTGCGTGCCCTGCCCACGAAACGGAGCAAGCTCGATGGGGGCGCGCTAGACGCTGCCCGGTGAAAGTGCGACGATTTGAAATCTCTGGGAATAATGACCGAGAACATTTCATCCCTGCCCAAGGTCAGCATTGGCACGATCGTCGACCAGCGCTTGAAAGTTGAAGCAGCGCTCTCCGATACTCTGGGAGAAGGGGCCTACCTAGCGCGGGATTCAACGCACGACACCAAGCACGTCGTGCTGGCCGTCGACAACGACGACAAGGCGACCATGGAGGCGCTGCGCAAGGTGTCGCACGCCCACCTCGTCAAGATCGAGGCGATCGAAGACGTGCCCGGCGGAGCGCTGGTCGTGACGGAGTACGTCGAAGGCGAGTCCCTCGCCGAGCGGCTCG
>JAICQQ010000296.1 GCA_025937785.1 Polyangiaceae bacterium | reverse complement strand
TGCCTGCACGGCGCCTGCTGCTGGCACGGCGCATGCCGCTCACACGGCGCATGCCGCTCACACGGCGCATGCCGCTCACACGGCGCATGCCGCTCACACGGCGCATGCCGCTCACACGGCGCATAGCCCTATCGCCGGGGTCGTTCGAAGGGCATTCCGGCGGTTTTCGATGAGTGGCGACAAAGAGGCGAACGTCGACGCCACCAGCCCTACAACGGAGCCCGAACGCGAGCCGGAACACGCGCCGACCACGCGCTTGCCGGAAGCCGAAACCAGCGCACCCATGGCGAAGGATCTGCCGGAGACTGCGGCGGTCCAAGCTACCACGCCGGCGGCGAACGAACCGACAGCTGTGCCCGCCGCCGAGCCCATGGCAGCGCCGGCAGAAGAGCCGGCAGAGGGGCTACTACCCCCGCCCGCGGCGGAGGCGGCCCTCGCACCGTCGAGCCGGCCGCCGGACGACCGAAACGCCGCCTGGGGCAGCGCGGCCCGCTCCCTGACTCTAGCGGCGGTGATCGGCGTCGCGCTCGGGGCGTTCAGCCAGTTCCTCGGAGTCGAATGGCCCGCCGGGTTTCCCGTGGACAACGGCGCTGATCCCGCTCAGCGCTCCACGCTGATCAGCATGATGCTCGTGGCCGGCGGCGTGGCGACGGCGGCCTGCGCTGGCGTGCTATTCTGGGTAAAGCGGAAGGCGCTCGAGGTCGGCGCCGTCGAACGCTGGCTCTGGTTCCTGTCGCCGACGGCGCTGCTACCGGCCACGCCGTTTCTGTTCGACTACCGGCCTTGGCAAGACGAGCACGAGAGCTTGCTGCCTATCTTGCTCTTGTTCGGGCTGGTGCTTGAGGTGCTGCTGCACCGAGCGCTCAGCGAGACGCCCGCTGTCGTGCTGCGCGCTTGGCAGGCTGCGGCGGCGCGCATTCCCAGCTTGGTGCGGCGCCACGGTCCGCTGCTGACGGTGATCGCGGCTGCGCTCGTCTACACCGCGTTCATGAGCTTTTTCACGATGCGCTGGCACCACAAGCTCGGGACCGGCAACTACGACCTCGGCATCAACAACAACCTGATGTACGGCGGTCTGTACGGCGACTTCAACCAGAGCGCGATCGTCTTCCCGCACAACCCGCAGCAGTACATCGCCAATCACGTCAAGATCGGACTGTACGCATTCCTGCCCATCTACGCGATAGCGCCGCGCCCCGAGACGCTGCAGCTGATCCTGTCGACGATGCTGGGTTTCGGGTCGGTGCCACTGTTTCTGTTCGCGCGGCGCTGGCTTTGCCAGTGGTCCGCAGCGGTGATCGCCCTGTGCTGGCTGTGTTACTACCCGTTGCACAGCGCGAACTTCTACGAGGTAAAAGAAGTCCCCATCGGCTCGTTCTTCGTGCTCGTCGTGGCCTGGGCCGTGGTCGCTCAGCGCTGGCTCGTCATGGGTATCGCGTTCGTGATCGGCATGCTGATCCGCGAAGACATGCCCGTCGGCTTCGCCGTGATGGGTGGCTTCTTGCTCTTGACGGGCTACCGACCTCGCATCGGAGCCGCGATGGCATTGCTGGCCTCGAGCTGGTTCGTGTTCCTGCGCTTCAAGGTGATGGATGAAGCCGGCGAATGGTGGTTTCCCACCATGTACAAAGATCTCTGGTCGCCCGGCGAGGAAGGTTTCCGCAGCGTCATCAAGACCTTGGTCGCCAATCCTTTCTTCACCCTGACGCACGTGCTCGTCGAAGCGAAGATCTTCTACCTGCTCCACCTGCTCACGCCGATTCTGTTCCTACCGGCGCGGCGCTGGTACCTGTGGGCGGCGTTCTTACCGGGCGCGCTCTTGACGCTGCTGGTGACGGACTACAAGCCCGTCACGATGTTCTCGTTTCACTACGTGATGACGTGGGCACCGTTCTTGTTCTTGGCGGTCGTACTCGCGCTCGCGCACTACAAGAACTGGACCAAATCGGGCGGCATCCGCGCGCACGCAGCCCTCGCGGCGATGAGCGTCACCATCCTGATCTCGAGCTACAACTACGGGGCCTTCTGGCTTCGCGACGGGGCGGTCAAGTCCGGGTACCACAAGATCACCTTCTCGATGACGGACGAGGAGCGCCAGACCTACGCCGATCTCAAAGACATTTTATCGAGCATCCCTCCGGACGCTTCGGTGGCAGCCAGCGAGCGGATCGGACCGCACGCCTCGTCGCGGCGCCGGTTCTTTTCGCTGCGCCGCGACAGCTACCATGCCGATTACCTGATCGCCCGGCAGAAAGAGCTGCGGCTCGATCGCACCAAGGTAGTGATCACGCGTGCGCTGACCAGCGGTGAGTATGGTGTCTTGCGCAGGGTCGGCCCGTTCGTTTTGATGAAACGCGGCCACGACACCAGCGGCAACGCGGCAGTCATCGAGGACTGGAATCTGAATTCCGTAGCACGCTGAAACTTGCGTGCTGCCTGGGGGCCCTCCGGTCTCAAAAACCTAACCGCACTCGAGCAAGCCGCGTGTCGCGTTGCAGCGGCGGCCGTCCTCGCTAACGAACTCAGGTGGTCGAAGAGCTGAGCACGGGGGCCGCTTCCGAGGTCGGGTCCTTGCCAGGGAAACCAGCTCCCAGCGGAGGGTGGACAGCGAGGATGGAGACGGGAGCTTCCGCGAGCACACGCCGGCGACGCCAGCTGATGAGCCCAGCGTCGAGGCCCCAACGCGCGTGCATGCCGAGGATTACGAGGTCGTAGCCACGCTTGGTCTCTTCGAGCACCGCGTCGGCTGGTGACGTGTGTTCCACGACGCGCACCTGGATCGACCCTGCATCGAACTCGCTCTCTTCGAGCACGTGATCCTGGGTGGCCCGCGCGTCGCTGTCGGCGTGCCGGGCCGCCGCCATTCCCCCCAGGGCCTTGGCGATTTGGCTGCGCCCTTTGCCGGGGTGCCTGGTGCCGCCGGGATCGACGACGTGGAACAGCGTCAGGCTCGTGCCTGCGGATCGACCGATGCGCCGCGCCAGCTCGAGCGCAGCCAGATCTTCGGGACCTCCGGCGTACGCCACGAGCACGCGGTGCACCCGTTCCAGCCCGCGGTTCACCAGCACCCCCACTGGACAGTTGGAGCGGGCGACGACCTCGCTGACCGTGCCGCTGAGCCGTCCCTCGAGCAGGAGCGGCTTGTGAGCTCCGAGGAGCAAGAACGATGCTTTCTTCGACTCGGCGGTGCGGCAGATGTCTGCTGCGAAGTCGGAGGAAACGAAGCTGAGCGGGCGCACGTCGAGCATCAGGTCGCGCGCATGGGCGATCAGCGGACCGAGCGGACCCTCGGAGCGCTTCGCCATCTGGCGCTTCAGCTCGACCGAGGGTCGATCGCTCGGATCCCACAAGTGCACCGCGTACAACCGAGCCGGTTGATCTCGTTTACCCATCAGAGCCGACGCCACGGTCGCGAGGCCTGGCCCGCTGGTGGCATCGGAAACCGACATCATGACCGTAAACGGTGCCACGGGGCTCAGCGGGGTCTCCAGCATTTCGAGCGGGCGATCACGCGCCAGCTCCTCGGCGGGGTAGACCCAATGCAAGATGGGTGACGTGGCGAACGTAGTCACCAGCGCCATGATGACCAGCATCGTGAAGACGGTAGGAGAGATCACTCCCAGGTCCATGCCGATGTTCAGGACGATGAGCTCCATCAGCCCCCGGGTGTTCATCAGGATCCCGATGGCGCTGGCTTCGCGCCAGCGCAGACCTGTGAAGCGGGCAGCCAGAGCGCTGCCTCCGAACTTCCCTGCCGTGGCGAGCCCGATGAGCAGCGCGGTCACCAGCCACTCTCGAGGTTCGTCGACCAGACCAATCTCCGTGCGGAGCCCGCTGTAAGCGAAGAAGAGCGGCAACAGCAGGATGACCGCGACCGTCTCGACTTTCTCGGCCAGTGTGTCTGCGAGCCTGCCCTCCTTGGGCAGGATGGCACCGAACAAGAATGCGCCAAACAGCGCATGAATGCCGATCAATTCGGAGATCGTGGCCGAAGCGAGCAGGAACAGCAGCGTGACCGCCACCACCGTGGTGGTGAGCCCTTCGCGACTCGCCACGCGCGCCCCCAGGCGCTGCAGGAACGGCCGCGCCAAAAACACCATCGCCATGATGAACGCCAGCACCATGCCGGTGGTCCAGGCCGCTTGCACGATGCCGTGTGCCCGCGCCACGGCCACCACGAACGCGAGAATGCACCACGCGGTCACGTCGTCGACGGCCGCGCAGGCGATAGCGACCGCTCCCACTCGCGTCGTGAGCAGGTGCCGCTCCGAAAGGATGCGGGCCAGCACGGGGAACGCCGTGACGCTCATGGCAGTCCCGAGGAACAGGACGAAGGCGACGAACGGCACACCTGGAGTCGAGTACCCTTCGTGCAACTGCCAGGCAGCGAGGGCACCGAGCGCGAACGGCAGCACTATGCTCGCCCAACTGATGGCAATCGACGCGCGGGTGCGGCCGCGGAGCAACTTCGGATCGAGCTCCAAGCCGATCAGGAACATGAACAGCACGAGGCCGATCTGGCTAAGCATCGTGAGCACGGAGAGCGACTTCGTCGGAAACAGCGCATCCATGCCCTCCGGCCATACCCAACCGAGCAGCGATGGGCCGAGCATGATACCGGCCAGCACCTCCGCGATGACGAGCGGCTGCCCGAGCCATCGCGCCACCGCGCCGAGCACCCGGGACACCAAAAGAATGGCGGCCATTTGCGCCAGCAGCAGGGTCAGGGCGCTGAATTCAAGGTGCGGCAAACGCTGGGCCTCCTGGTGGATCGGTGCCGACGAAGCCAGGGGATCCGACGGGAAGGTAGCTGTTAAGCTGCGATTATGCAGTCTGCCCCGCGCCCGCCAGCGCTGTCAAGCCACCGGTCGACGGGCTGCTTCGCCGCAGCTCTGCCGCCGTGCACACGCCACAAGAAGACCGCAGCGTCGTCGGGCGAGCACGTGCCGTCATCACACGTCACTGTCACGCGCTTGCCGAGCTCGTTGGGGCAGCCGGATTCGTGGTGTCGTTGCGTGCCTTTGCGTGTGCTTGCGGGAGGCCCTCGACGAGTTCAACTTCGGAGCCTAAGCTTCGGAAAACGTGGCGAGGCCTTCCACTCTTTTGATCGCGGCGTTGCGAGAGACCGCAGAACGGTTGACCGATGGCTCGGTCACCTACCGCTGGTCGAGCTTCGCGCACTGCAACTGCGGCCACTTGGCGCAAACCCTCACTCGACTCAGCCCGGGTGAAATTCAGGAGCGGGCGCTACGCCGCGACGGCGACTGGGGAACGCAGGCTCTCGAGTTCGCGCCTCCCCGACCTGACTATGGCGATCGGCCGGCGCTCGACGAAGGCGCGTGGGAACCCGAAGCTGTCGGTGTCTGCCGTGTCACCGGCGCGCGCCTCGACAGCGTCCTCGCGCTGATGCTGCGGCTCGGCATCGAAGCGCACGACATCGCGCATCTCGAACGTCTGAGCGATCCGGAGGTTCGCCGCCAGCTCGGCACCAACACCCAGCACTTCGCCCATTACGAGCGCGAGAACGTGATCGCGTACCTCGCTGCCTGGGCCGATCTGCTGGAGGCTCGCCTTGAAGGCTCGAGGCCGCTCGAAGCTCCCCTCGCCGCCGAGTAGACCTGCTTTCGAAGCCCGCGCCCACTAGAGTCGGCAAGCTCGAGCCCGGCGTCACTTGCACCCGGTGCACTGATCGGCCAGGCATGGAACACCGCTGGCAGCTGTGGCATGTTACTCGGTAGCCTTTTGTCCTGTTCGTCGCGACCCCCGCCTGCGCCACACCCGACCGTGCTGGGCGCTCTCGTGATGCTCGCGTTCGCCGCCCCTGGCTGTGGCGAGCCGCAGAACAGCGGCTCGGGCGCCGCGGGCGCGTCAGAGGCGTCAGGCACGTCAGGCACGTCAGGCACGTCAGGCGCGTCGGGCGCAGCGGGCGCAGCGGGGGCGTCCTCGGAGCAACCTGCGTGGGTACCACCTGTCGTGAGTTGGCCCGGCCCGGATGCAGGTGAACGGTTCATGCTTTCGGAAACGGGCCTCTATCGAGACATCGCTAGCGATGAGCTGGCGCCCGACCTGATCGCCTTCGAACCGGCGTACGCCCTCTGGTCCGACGGGTCCACGAAGCGGCGTTGGCTGCGCTTGCCACCGGGGGACAGGATCGACAGCTCCGACATGGACCACTGGCAGATGCCCGTGGGCAGCGTATTCTTCAAGGAGTTCAGCCGGGACGGTGTGCGCGTGGAGACGCGCGCCATCGCACGCACCGGCCCAGAACGCTTCGATTACTGGATGGGCGCATTCGTATGGAACGAGGCGGGCACCGACGCCGAATTCCGACCCGACGGCGAAGAGAACGCGTTGGGAACGCCGCACGACGTCCCCACGAGCACCCAGTGCGGCACCTGTCACAATGGCGAGGCCGGCCGGGCATTGGGCTTCTCCGCGCTCCAGCTGTCTGCCGCAGGGCGCCTCGACCAGCTGGCTCAGGATCGGCTCCTGAGCCATGCACCGAGCCCGGAGGAGCGCTTCTCGGTACCAGGGAACCCTGTCGTGTCCGCCGCCTTGGGCTACCTGCACGCCAACTGCGGGCATTGTCACAACCCCAACGGCAGCGCTAGCCCCGATACCGACATGAACCTGCGGCTCGATCTCGGGCAGACCTCACCCACCGCCACCAATGCGTACCTGACGACGGTGGGGGTCGAGCTCCAATACTTCGACGGCACCGAGCTGATCTATCGCGTGGCCCCCGGCGCGCCCGAAGCGAGCGCGCTGGTGGAACGCATGCGCGAGCGCGGCGCGGAGTCACAGATGCCGCCGTTTGCGACCGAGCTCGTGCACGACGAGGGCGTCGCCTGGGTCACGGACTGGATCCGTTCGCTCGACGAGTGAGAGCGGGGCTTGCCCCTGGGGCCTACGGCGCCGTGATCTCGCAGATCGGCACTTCGTTCTCGATGGGCGGCAGCGTGAGCAGGTAGTTCGCGATGTCGAGCGCATCTTCGTCGGTCAGACGCGCGAACGCACCCATCGGACCCACCGGCATGGGAGGACAGACGGGCTTGTCTTCGGGGGTTACCCCCTCTTTCAAGACGCGCACGATGTCTTCGGCGGTCCAGTCGGCGAGCCCGGTTTCATCGCTCGTGAGGTTGCTGGTGTAGATCGTCTCCGGAAAGATAGGCGGTAGGCCCAAGGCGTCGCGAGCAAACATGTTGCCGCCTGCGAATGCGCGGCTGAGGTCGCGCGGCTCAGCCGTTCCGGGCTCGGTTTCGGGCGTGTGACACTCGAGGCAGGGACCTGCCTGCGCCGCAAGATAACGGCCGCGCATCGCGCTTTCGTAGTTGGGATCGCCGGTCTCGGGCTCGGGCACCAAATCGAGGTCGACGCGCGCCGCGGGCTCGTCTGGGCTCGTGAACGGCGCCTGATTCGCCGGCAGGCGGTGCTCCACCCCCGGCACGGTGCGAAGGTAGGCGACGATCGCATCTGCATCTTCGTCGCTCATGTTGCCGTAGGACCAGTAGGGCATGACCGGGTGTAGGGCGTTGCCGTTCGGACGCACGCCTTCCAAGAACATGTTCTTGATTTCGTCGTCGGAGCGATTCATCAGGCCCGTGGCGTGGTTGGTCAGGTTGCGCGAGCTGAGGCAACCCACCTCGTCGTCCGCCGGATCCGCGTCGATGAAACACTCGACGCCCGCCAAGAAGTTGTCGAGATCGGGGGAGCCATCGGGGTTGCGCGGGGTGTGGCAGTCCGTGCACACGCTCACCACGTTGACCAGATACTCTCCGCGGGCCACCTCCGGATCGACCGGTGCGCCGCCTTCGCCCGCTCCACCGCCCATGCCGGCCTCACCGCCGGTGGTCGCCGTGCCGCCCGTGCCTTCGCCAGCGCTGCCTCCGCTCGCGGTAGTTCCGCTGCCAGCGCTGCCCCCGCTCGCGCTGCCCCCACTCGCGGTGCTGCCGCCGTTGGTACCGGTGGTCTGGGTTCCGGTAGTTCCGCCGCTCCCGGGATCGGGGGGGGCGTCGTCGTCACCGCCGCAGGCCTGCATCGCACCAACGGCCATCACCGAGAACAACACTGCACGCAATCTCATGGCAATTCTCCCCAAGCAGTCATGTTTGCTAATGTTTGGCTAGGTGTTCAGCTCAGCGGGTGAGCTGAATCTTCGGCCGGACCTGCGCCGCGTCGCCTAGACCGGGACGCGCCTTCATAAGTCAGCCGCGTCGAGTTGCAAAGCAAATAGCGAGTCCGATTGAAAGCACTGTGTGATGCGCGTTTGCCCCGCGGCAACTTGGAACCTGACCCGTTCATGATGGATCACATCGTTGGCCAAGTTTCTGGGGCGTGCCAGCTTCCCCGCCGTGCTCCAAGACGAGCAGGCGTTCGAAGCCGCACCCCGCGGATGGCGGTTCGTTCGAGAATCCGCGGGCGAGCCAGCACTGCGAGCCACGCGGCCCCGTACGCACCGACCGCGCTAGCCACGTAAGCCGTAACGTACCGACCGCGCTAGGCACGTAGGGCCGCCTCGAGCGCGGCCGCCTCGAGACCGAGGGCGAGCCGGTGCGTCGACCCCGACGGTGGGCGGACTCGCCATCTCCCAGTCTCGGCCCGCCGGGAGTTGTGGCCACGCGATGAGGGGCGCTGTGGGTTTGTCGGCGAGGGCGGCCACCGCTGCAACACGACACGCGGCTTGCAGTTCGCTCACCAGCAGCCTTGGGCCAAAGGTGGTGCGGACACAGCTGATAACCTTGGCCTCAGGTGCCCAGCGCATAATGCTTTGGAAGCCGATCGCGACTACGGTACTAGCTTCATGGCCCGCAAGCGGGCGAGGAAACCGCTGAAAGTCAGGAAACCGCTGGCGCGATACGTGTTGCGAGACGCGGTGCG
>JAICQQ010000059.1 GCA_025937785.1 Polyangiaceae bacterium | reverse complement strand
CCGCCGCTCCCAGCGTGGCGACCCAATGTGGGTCATCGCACGTTCCTGAAACTGGGCACCCCTCCGACCCCACCGCGGCTCCCAAGCGTGGGCGACCCAACGTGGGTCGTTCGAACGTTCCCTCAAACTGGGCGCTCTCTGACCCACCGCCGCTCCCAGCGTGGCGACCCAATGTGGGTCATCGCACGTTCCTGAAACTGGGCACCCCTCCGACCCCACCGCGGCTCCCAAGCGTGGGCGACCCAGCGTGGGCGACCCAACGTGGGCGACCCAACGTGGGTCGTCGCGTTCCCCAAAACTGGGCGCCCTCCGACCCACTGCGGGTGACTCAACGTAGCGACCCACTGTGGTTTCATTGCCAAACCGGGCGCGCGATCCCAGCCATGTTCCGCCGCGACTGGAGCGGGTAAGGGGCCAGTGAACTGCCCGCGAACGCAGCTAGTTGACGTTATCAACTAACGACAACATAGTTGATCTTGTCAACTATGTCGTCCCCAAAGGTTCATCCCGACGGACTGCCCCAACCTCAGAGAGCCTTCGCGTTCTTGGCGGTGATGCTGACGGTCACGATGGCCGTGCTCGACGGCTCCATCGTCAACGTTGCCCTGCCGTCGCTCGCCGCAGATCTCGCCGTCAGCCCGGCACACGCGATCGGGGTGGTGACCGCCTACCAGATCGCGGTCGTAGCCGCGCTGCTACCGCTCGCCGCATTGGCGGAAGCCGTCGGGTTCCGCAAGGTCTACCTGAGCGGTGTCGTGCTGTTCGCCGGCGCTTCGCTTTTGTGTGCCGAGGCGCGCTCGCTCGAGGTACTAGTCCTGGCACGCGTCGTTCAGGGGCTCGGGGCTGCCGCGATCATGAGCATCAACAGCGCTGTCGTGCGCCATATCATGCCGCGCGATCGCCTAGGATGGGGCATCAGCTGGGTGGCGATGACCGTTGCAGTGGCCGCGGCGGCGGGCCCCACTATCGCCGCAGGCATCCTTTCGATGGGCTCTTGGCATTGGCTGTTTCTGGTAAACGTGCCCGTGTCGGTGCTGGCGCTAGCGCTTGGCATCGCGAGTCTGCCCCACACCGAGCGCAACGGCGCGCGCTTCGACGCCGTCAGCGCGCTGCTCAATGTCCTCGCTTTCGGCTGCCTCATCTCAGCCCTCGACGGTGTCAGCTCCGGCAGCGCGCCTGCGCTCGTCGCCGTCCAACTAGCGGTGGCCATCACCAGCGCCGTGCTGTTGGTGCTGCGCCAATCGCCACGCCTCTCGCCGCTGCTGCCAATCGACTTGCTGCGACGGCCGCCGTTTGCGCTGGCGCTGCTGGCTTCGGTGCTGGCCTTTACCGGGCAGTTCGTAGCTGCCGTCTCGCTGCCTTTCTACTTCCACGACACCCTCGGCTATAGCGCCGTCCAGACGGGTCTGATGCTGACGGCATGGCCACTGGCTACGGGTCTGGCGGCACCCCTCGCCGGCCGCTTGGTGGACCGCACCTCCGCCCGACCACTGACGACTCTCGGCATGACGGTCTTCGGCACCGGATTGATCCTGACCGCAGCCGTTCCGGCCAGGAGCGGCCCTGTACCCATGCTCGGGGCGCTGCTCCTCACCGGCGCGGGCTTTGGCATGTTTCAATCGCCCAACAATCACGCGCTCCTGACGACGGCGCCGCGCGAGCGCAGCGGCGCGGCGAGTGGACTGCAGTCGACCGCGCGCCAGCTCGGCCAGTCGCTGGGTGCGGCCTTGGCCGCCCTCCTCGTCGGCAGCAGTGTTCGCTTCGAGGTGCGACCCGCACTCTGGACCGCCGCATGCTTCGCGATCTTGGCTGCAGCGGTTTGCGCCGTGCGGGGTATCCAGTGGCGCACCGCGCCCGGTGGCGAACAAGACCACGGGCGAACCCTCCCCCCCCTCGCGAGCAGGCTGTCACGATGTCCGAAATGACCGACGCTAGAATCGGGGACACGTTGTATCGCCTGTTCCACACTTACCGGCGGGCGCTGCTGGAGGCGCATGCCCATAGCAAGATCGCGCTCGGCGTATCGCAGGTCCGAACCCTGAAGAGCGTGGGCGCCCTCCCGGATTGCACCGCGCAGGCGATCGTCGGCCGCACTCTGCTCGACAAGGCACAGATCACTCGCGCGTTGAACGATCTGGAGCGCGCGGGACTCATCGAGAAACGCTCCCATCCCAGCGATGGACGGAGCAGCGTGATCACCCCCACCGCGGCAGGCAAGCGGATGCTGCGCCGCCTGCACGAGCTCGAAACCCAGGCGGGTGCACGCATGGCAGCCGGCCTTGCCCCGGACGAGCTCGCTCAATTCGTGCGCCTGGCGAACCGTATGCTCGATAACTTGCAAGAATGAGGGGCGAGCGCGCAGCTTCGCTACCGGCTCTCGGCCTGCCGACATGGGCCCGCTTGGCAAAGAAAGTCGAGCAGGGCGGCATGCGCGACGCTGGGCGCTTCGAATTGCGGCAGGTGACCGAGCTTGGGCAGCTCGACGAGTTTCGCCTTCGGGATCGCTCGCGCGGCCTCGCGTCCGAGGCGTGGGTAGTCGCCCAGCGTCTCGCGCACGTCCGGCGCAGCCCAAGCCTTACCGACCGCTGTCCGGTCGCGTTGTCCGATGATCAGGAGCGTGGGTACTTGCAGCCGATGAAACTCTCCGACTACCGGCTGGGTCAGGATCATGTCGTACAGCTTGGCGGACACGAGCGCGAGCTCCGGCCAAGCGGGCGACGCCAGCGAAGCCCGCTGAATCGCCAACAAGGGCTCGTACTCGGGTTTCCACTCGCCCGCGAAGTAGTTCTGCTTCATGTACTCGCGCACAGCATCGAGGTCTTTGCCTCGCTCGTCCGCCGTCCAGGCGTCGATGCTCGGGTAAGGCAGCTGCTGCCCGTAATCCTCGAGGCCGATGGGATTCACCAGCACAAGCGATCGACTCTGCTTCGGAAACATCAGCGCATAGCGCACGGCGAGCATGCCGCCCATGGAATGTCCGACCACGTGCGCGCTCTCCACACCGAGCTCGTCGAGTAGCTCGCGCGTGTGAGTTGCCAGGGCCTGAAAGCTGTATTGATACGCTGTCGGTTTACTCGACTTTCCGAAGCCGACCTGGTCGGGCATCACCACGCGAAAGCCGGCCCCTACCAGCGCGCCCGCCGTCGCCTCCCAGTAGGCTCCCGAGAAGTTCTTGCCATGCAGCAGGACGACGGTTGCAAGTGCCGCTGTCGGCGGGGCCACGTCCATGTACGCCATGCGCAGCGGCAGCCCTTGCGCGTGGAACGAGCGATACCGAACAGGAAAAGGGTAAGTGACCTCGACGAACTCCGTATCGGCATCGCCGCGCGTCGACGGCTGAGGAGCCCAGAGGGCACGCGGCGACGAGACCCGGGCGTCCGGTGCGGAGACGTTGGGCGCGACGTCGCCCGGCGTCACGTCGGAAGAAGAGCGCTCGGGCGGCGTAGAAATATGGCGATCGGCATGCGATGCACACGCGATCATGGCCCAAGCCCCCCACCAGACCGCTAACGACACGACTCCGCTTACCGACGGGCGACAGTGCTCGAAGATACCCAGCACGCTGATTACATAGGGTCTCGAAAGCCGGGTGCCCAGGTGTCGGGTGCAGGCGCCCCCCGGGGGCCTGGCGCTATGCCAGACGCCCCCGGTGCCTGGTGCTATGCCAGACGCCCCCGATGCCTGGCGCTATGCCAGACGCCCCGGGGGCCTGGACGCTGTGCAGGCGCTGCAAATCTGCCTCGAAGTGTCAGCACGACACGGGCTCGCAACCGGTCGTTTGCGATGCGCGCTGGGCATCTCGAGCGCTAACGCCCCTGGCGCGCCCCATGCATACGGCTCTTACATGAATCTCGCATGTCTTGCCCTGAATGTGCGCGCAGCCTCTTCGGCCCGTGAGGGTCGTGAGGGTCGTGAGGGTCATGAGGGTCATGAGGGTCATGAGGGTCATGAGGGTCGTGAGGGTCGTGAGGGTCGTGAGGGTCGTGGATGACCGCGCGCGCCATGTTTCGGGCCAGCCTGGAGCTCGGGCAGTTGACCTTGCCCCTGAAGTTCTATGCGGCGGTCGAGGGCACGGGCGTTCACTTTCGCCTGCTGCACGGTGAAGACGGTGTACCCGTCAAACAGCGTTTGGTCCATCCGGATACGGGCGAGGTCGTACCCCCCGAACAGTACCAACGGGCATTCCTGGCGAAAGCGGAGAACTTCGTCGTGCTCACCGACCAGGATCGGGCGGCGCTCGAACCCGCCGGATCGCGCGCCATCGAGACCCTGCGCGTTCTTCCCGCAGGGACCGTCAACCATCAGTGGTACGTGCGTCCGTACTATCTCGGCCCCGACGGCGGCCAGGCCGTGGCGGAGCAGTACTTCGTGCTGGTCGAAGCCCTGCACGAAGCCCGCCTGGAGGTACTGGTCGAGTGGGTGATGCGCAAGCGGGAGTACTTCGGGGTGCTGCGCGCCGAGCAAGGGTACCTGATGCTGCATGCGTTGCGCCACGCGGGAGAGGTGATCGACGCCAACGCGCTGCCGCACCCGACGGGCAGACAGCTCGACAAGAAAGAGCTCGAGATGGCCGGAAAACTCGTAGAAATGCTGTCCGATGACTTCGATCCCGAGGAGTTCGAGGACGCCTATCAGGCACGACTCGTCGAGTTCGTGGAACAGAAAGCGCGCGGGAAGGTCGCCAAGTTGGGCAAGCCCAAGCGCAAACGCGAAACAGGCGATGGGCTGGGTCAGCTGCTTTCGGCCAGCCTGAAGCAAGCACGGAGTAAGCGCGTTGCCTGATTCCGAGCGCCCCCTGCCCCGCCCCGCGTGGTCGGGCACCATCAGCTTCGGGCTCGTGAGTATCCCCGTCAGCTTGTACCCCGCGACGCGTACCGAGCAGCTGCCGTTGCGGACGCTGTCCGAAGACGGGAAACCGCTCCGGCGGGAGTACTACTGTCCGGAACACGATACGGCGGTCGCCAACGAGGAGCTCGTGCGCGGGTACGAGTTGCCCGACGGCACGTTCGTGACGGTGACCGACGCGGAGCTCGAAAGCCTGGCGCCCGACAAGTCGCGAGACATCGACCTGCGACGCTTCGTGCCGCACGACCAGCTGAGCCCGGCGTACTTCGAACGCGCGCACTTCATGGCGCCCGCCGCGGATTCGACCAAAGCGTACCGGCTGCTCGCGGAGACACTCGAGCGGACGGGGCGCGTGGGCTTGGCAACCTTCGTGATGCGAGGCAAGGAGTACGTCGTGGCGATACTCGCAGCGGGTGGGGTGCTACGCGCTGAAACCATGCGCTTCTCCAACCAGCTGCGAGCGCCCGCAGACATCGGCATGCCCGAGCCCAAGGCAAAGCCGAAGGCCGCCGACGTACGCCGTGTGCGGCAGTTGCTGGAGAAGCGAAAGAAGCAGAGCTTCGACGCGGCGGAGTTGCAGAACCGGGCGATCGAACGGGCGCACCAGCTCGTCGACAAGAAGTTGGCTGCCGGCAAAGACGTCGTTGAAGCGCCCGAAATCGAGGAGGTCTCGGACATCGGGCGCGAGAACATCCTCGACTTGATGGCGGCTCTCAAGAAGAGCCTGGCAGCCAACGACGCGAAGGGCGCGAACGGCGCGAGGGGCGCGAACGGCGTGAAGGGCGTCAACGGCGCGAACGGCGCGAAGGGCGCGAACGGCGCGAAGGGCGCCAACGACGCGAAGGGCGCCAACGACGCGAACGGCGCGAAGGGCGCCCACGACGCGAACGGCGCGAAGGGCGCCAACGACGCGAAGGGCGTCAACGACGCGAAGGGCGCGAAGGGCGCGAAGGGCGTCAACGGCGCGAAGGGCGCGAGGGGCGCGAACGGCGCGAACGGCGCGAACCGCGCGAAGGGAACGGACGAGCGCAATTCGAAGCCGTCGGAGTCCGGGCGGGCCACCCATCCTGGGCCCGCCAAAGCGAGGGCGCGCCCCAAGAAGACGCAGCACAAACAGACCCACGAGGCGCCGGCCAAACGGGCATCACGAGGACGGGCAAGCACACGCCGAGCTGGTTGAATCCCACGGGCGGGTCGGTTCTAGCGGACGGCGCCTGGGTCTGATGGACGGCGCCCCGTGTCTAGCTCACCGCTGCGGCGCGGATCGAGCGGGTTGCTCGAGTCGAGGATCAGCGTTTTCCCGAGGTACGGGTTCTTCACGGTGAGTCGGCCATCGCCGCGAGCGAGGGCGTACACGCTGCCGGTGTACCGGTAGCGAGCATCCACCTCACGGGCTTCGAGCAGTGGGAAGCGAGCCACAGCCTCGAGATCGCTCAAATCGATGTGTTCCTGAGCGAGCGCGTCACTCGACCCGTTGACGGCAAGGAACGGATCATGGTCTCGGCTGAAGCGCGGGTTCAGCTGGACCTCGTCACTGGAGAGGCAGAGCGAATACGCGTAGGGCCCTCTCTGGGGGAAATCGGCGGCCCGATTCTGGCGTCCCACGCAATCCCACACCTGCTCGAGGGCTTCGAAGTTGGCCTCGGGGATCACCTCCCAGAATCCGGTCAGCGGGGCGTCCGGCAAGCGCGCGAAACGCCCGAGCACCAAATACAAGCCGTAGTCAGGATTGCTCACACCGTTCTGCGACGACAGATCCACGATGCGCAGCGTCAACGCGCCGAACTGCCGCGACCGACTGACACTCCAGCTGCTCGGCAAATTCATGGGCCAGGCGCGGCTACCGGTGAAGTAGCCGTACACCAGGTTCTTGTAGACGCCCGTGTTGTTGGAGGCATAGTGCTGCTTTTCGTCCCCGCGGAATACCAGCGTGGACTCCTCTAGATCCGACCACTCGCGCCAGTAGCCGGTGTCCCCCGGGAGCAGCAAGCTGCTCGGCTTGGCGAAGAGGTCGTTCGTGCGGTGCAGCGAGGCTGGCAGCCAGCCGTCCATGCCACCGTAGTGCTCCGCTCGGCCTCCCGCCGAGTTCATGTAGTCTTGCGTGATGAAATAGAATTCGGGTGCCGGCTCGAGCGCGGTTTCTCCGGTACGAATCGCGTGGCCGAGCTCGGGTAATCTGCCCGGATAGCGAGGCCACTTGCCCTGAAGGTAGTGCCGCTCGGTGTAGCGGGGCTGCGCGCGCACCCAAACGCCGTGTCCAGCGCGGTGGTTGTCCGGGTGCAGCATGAAATCCCAGATCGATTCCGGGACTCGGTACTGACTCAGCGCCGACTCGAGGGCGAACCCGCGCGCCTGCGGGTTGGCGTAGGCGCACGCCTTGCCCAGGCATTTCGGATCGTCGTCGTATGCGTGCACGCCGGTGAGCACGCCGAACAAGTGCGGCACGTAGTCACCCGCGTACACGCCCAACAACGCGCGGTAACGGTAGTTGCGGCGCGAAGGTCCGTAACGTTTACCCTGAAACGACTGGAACGCGAAGCGGGTGGCCGCGTAGTCGAGCGCGTTGAGCGCAGCGGTCTTGACCTTGAGCCCCCCGGGCGTCGACGGATCGGAGTACGACGCCAACAGTTGCAGCGCGCGCAGCGTGTAAGCGCTGTACGGACGCGCGTTGGTTTCGAAGAAGTCGGCGTGTAGGGGGCGGCTGAGCACGCTCAAGAGCACGCGCTCGAGCGTGCTGCCTTCGTTGCGGTACTTGCGCGGGTCTTGCGAAAAATATCGGCGCACCCGCGGGTCGCCCCGGTAGTCGCGCTCGAGCCACTGATTGACGAGGTAGGCCCAGGTGTTGACCATGAGCACGTGATTCTCGGTCTCCGGAAACTCGGCGAGCACCTTGAAAGTCATTCGGTGCGGAGTGTTGCCGATGTCAGGAATTCGCGTCCGCAGGCGGCGCCCGCGCCCGACGCGATCGGCGTACTGCTCGTTGCGCAGCAGCGCCCAGACCGCGTCGTTCCCGAGCAACTCCGGCTCGTCTCGAAAGTGATAAATGAGCTCCAGGATTTGGAGCATCATGAAGTCATAGTCGCCCTTCACGCCGCCGATCGGGCTGTGCCAGGTGTCCGTGCCTGCCTTTCGATGCGCGGTGGACTCTTCGAGGATCCAACGCTCCGCCAAGCGAGGAAAGTCGTCGGGCGGGCGTTGTCGGTCATGCAGTGGCAACACGCGCAGCGCCTTCAGGCCCGCCATGATCTTGCGTAGCGCGGTACGCGTGCCATCTCGTTCCCAATCGCCGAAATCGTCCCAGCGTCCTTCGAACGCTGCGAGCCAGACGCGCACCACCCGCTCCAGGCGCCCGGGCTCTCCGGCCTTGGCCTCCGCCACGCTGTCGGGCAATGCCCGAGACTCGCGGCACTCGGGTTGCTGCACTGCCTGGGACGCCGCGGCCACGGGCGCGCGCGGATCGCACCTCAGCACCGGATACGCACGCGCCGGCACGGCGGCCTCGAGGGACCCCAGTGAACACGCCGGCAACAGAGCCGTCGCCACGAGCAACGCGCGGAACCGACACGAGTCCACTCCGAAGTCTAGCGCGTCTGGCGCAGAGCTGTACGGCTGGCCAGGCGCCAGCGCTTTTGCCCAAAGATCTCGGCTTGATACACCCTCAAAACTGGCCCAGACTGCGCGCTGGGCGGTTTCGGGTGGATTGGCGATTTTGGTTTTGGTCCAGCGCGACTTGGCTGGTCCTGCTCCTCACGAGCGGCAGCGCTAGCGCCGTCGAAATTCACACGCTCGTCGCCGAGAACTGCCGGGCACAGTCCGGCGTGGTGGTGTACGTCGACGACCAGTTGGTCACGCTCATCGATCTCCGAGGGCGTTCCACCGTCTGGCGCCGAGACGAGATCGCCTCGGTGGTGCTGCACAACTCCGTGGACAACCCGCTCGCGTCGATAACGCTCGATGAGCGTCTCTCCGAGCACATGTACAACGTGTACTTGGTCGGCGAAGACGAGGCCGCCTTCACGGGCTGGGCTGTCGGCTTCATCGAGGAGCTGATCGTGTTCCTCGATCTCTTCGGGCGCACGCACGTACTGGCGCAAGAGGACATCGACCATATGCGGCGGCCGAGTCCGCTGCCCATCGTGTACCCGCCACACGCTGAGGTCGTGCTGCAGTTCCCACGGGACTACATCGAGTGCGCCAGCCTGGCTCAGAGCGCCGGCATCCCACCCTCGCGCATCATCGGGGATCGGATCAAGGTCAGCGACTACCTCGATGCCTTCGAGCACAGCTACCACGCCCTCGAGAGCTTTCGCGAGCGGACCTTCGTGTACGCCAAGCCGTTCATGTACGACGAGCGCACGCGGCTCGGACTCATCTACATGCGCCGGCGCTCGCCGATCGTGCCGGCGTACATCCACTTTTCGACCGGAAAACCCTTCGGCTTTCAGAGCTACATGCTGATCGGCGGCGCCCCGATCCCGTGGTTGCCCACTGTCGACCCGACGCTGGTGCTCTGGTCCGACCTGAAGTCACACCTGTTCCACGCGACCTTTCTGGCAAACCCGCTGGCGCTCCCAGCGGGCACGCAGGTCTATCTGGGGGACGGCACTCTGCCGCCCTATACCGAGTACAGCTATCAGACCGAACCCAACTTCAACTACCTGATCCTGATGGGCCTCGACGCGGGCCCCTGGTCGGCGTCGGTAGGTACCTACTACCCGGTGCGTTACATCAAGGGCAAGCGACAGCAGCGCGAGGTGAGCGCAAGGCACGCCGGGCTCGCCTTTCGCGCGCGCGCCATCTGGACGGCGCTCGAGCTACACGCGCTTTACTTTCGCAGTCGGCAGTCCGCCAGCAACGGCAAGGGCCTGACCATCGACGATGGGATCGCGGAGGAGGCACAGGACAAGAGCTACATCCTCGACGAAGATACGCTGCGCGCCGGAGCGACCGCGCGCGTGCTCGACACGGACCTCGCCTTGGACGCGGTGGTGAGCCGCGGGGTGCACACGGACTCGGGCGGCTTCGGGCTCACGTTTCGCCATTATCAGCTCGGCGCCACGATCTCGCGCGAGTTCGGTCACTACGTGCGCATGAACGTGCACACGAACTACCACATCGAATCCAACGACTTCGTCGAAGAGGACGGCGCCAGGAGCGACGCCACGGAGTACGTCCTGGACTACGGGGGGGCCTTTGAGTTTCAGTTCTAGCGCCCGCTTCCTGCGGTTCTTCGCGGCCCTCGTCGTGCTCGGCGGCGTGCTTTCGAGCGTGAAGCAGGCGCACGCGCTCAACGTGCACGCCGTGTACCGGACGGCCTGCAACCGAGAACTCGGGATCATCATCGACGTCCAGAAGCGGGAGGTCACGCTGCTCGGCCTCGACGGCAACGTGCGCCGCATCCCACGCTACGAGGTGGCCTCCATCGCCTATTATCCGGTGAGCGGCATCGCGATCAATCCCGAGCACGTGCATCAATCGCGGCCCGCGCTCGAGGTTCGCACGTTACAAAACGGTGAACTGGTGCCCTTACTGATCGGGTGGCCCGTCGACTTCAACCAAGAGCGCATCGCCTTCGTCAACCTCGACGGTCAAGAAGTGGTGGTGCACCGCGATCGCATTTGGTCGCTCGAATACCTAGAACACTTGCCGCGGCGCGGAAGAGCACCGAAGTCCGCCGCGCTCGACTTCGTGCACCCGCACGCGGTGGGCTTCTGCAATCAAGCGGGCTCGGGGCCAAACCTTCGGGCCATCTTTCCACAGCAGTTCATCAACGACCAGGTCGTGATCAAGCGCGAGCTCGATCGGTTGATGGAGGGTCATGACGAGGTCCGTGAGTACGAACGCGACCAGATCTTCTATCCCATGCCGGAGATTTACCGAAACGAGACCGCGCTCGGCCTGTGGACTTCCCACGGTCGCAAGCACGGCGCGACCGCCAGCAGGCCCAATAACTTCACCCCCGTGCTCTACGACGAGCTCTCGCTGGGGCCCTTTGGCTACCAGCACCGGCTCATCACCGGCGCGGCCCCCATGCCATTTTCGGTTCACACCGAGGTGCAGACGCAGATCTACTACCGCTTCAAGGCCGCCTACTTTCACGCTTCGGCGATGTTCGATCCCAACCTGTTGCTCGTCGGCAGCGAATACGAGTGGCAGATCGACGATCTCGCCGCGGACAGACCCGATCTGCGCGTCGTCGAGGCGCTGATGGTCGAGCTGGGCTTCGACTGGGGGCCGGTGGCGCTTCAGATCTCACCGGGCGCCCTGGGCATGATCGCGGCCCGCAACGGCGGCGCCTTCGCGACCGAGGAGCGCGCGCTGTTCCGCTTCGGCCCCCGCATCACGCTGCGCGACTGGGAAGCGGAGCTCTTGGTCGGCGTCTCGGACGAAGGCGCCGAGTACGCCCGCTGGGTACGCTTGAACGGGTCGCTGAACGCGACCGAAGCATTGGTGTTCAACGCCAGCGTGCTCGCCCGCAAGCTGGCGTTGCCCATCTACGAGGAAGTGGGGGAAGAGCTGCGCCGCTGGACCGCTTCGGACCAAGCGATCGCCGCCTCGCTGCAGGCTCGCTACACCCTCTTCGGTCGCTACGATGCGGTGGCCCGCGTCTCTGCGGAGTACGCAGAGTCCCAGGCGAGCGAAGACGACGGTAATGGCCAGGGGACCGGGACAGCCCTGGACCTGGTCGCCGCCTGGTTCATCGGGCTGCGCTTCTAGACGCGCCAGAACCCGCCGCGCGAAGACCTCGAAGGCATCCGCCGCTTCCTGCAAGCCACGCTAGCCGTGAGCCCGGGCGCGCTCAGCCGGTTTCTTCGAGAATCAGGGCGGACGAACACCGACAAGTGACGCGACCCGTACTCACCGCCCGACACTGACCAGCCACGAGGCCCGTGCTCACCGCGAACACCGCGGGCACTGGCTGCGCGCGAGGATGGCGCGGCGTGCCTCGCGCAGCGGGCTCGGGCGACGAGGGGTTGCAAGGCGTGTAGGGGTTGCGAAGCAACCCCAAGAAAGAAGAGAGGGCTACTGGTTGATCAGCATGAGGACGCCGACGACGGCGAGCAGGGCGAGCGACCAACCGATGAAGGCCGCGATGAAGTACAACAACTGAAGCCACTCGAGGGCGAAGTTGCGGAATGCGGAGCCACCACCCGAGACACGCCAATAGCCGCGTGGCGCGGGGCCGATGGTCACGCCGAACCTTCGCTCGCAATAGCGCCGGAAGCGTGCCTGCCAGCGCGACTGGACTGCCCACCAGTACACCCAGTTCAATGGGATGAAGGGCAGCACGATCGACCACGTGAGGATCTCGCGCCAGGGCATTCGGCAAGCATGCGCGAATCGCGGCTGCTTCGCTAGCTGGAGTCGCAGCGAGGAGTGCCCGGCGAGCTTGACACGCTCCGGTGCCGCCCCTACCTAAGGAGGCGACCGCGAAGGAGTCTGTGAATGTCTGACCAACCAGTGGCGCTGATTACCGGTGGAAATCGGGGTTTGGGGCGCGAGACGGCGCGGCAGCTCGCGGCGCAAGGGTACTACGTGCTGTTGGGGGCTCGCGATTTGGCGGCCGGGCGCGCCATTGCCGCGGGGCTCGAGGGTAGTGTCGAAGCCATCGAGCTCGACGTCACGTCGGAGGCGCACACGGAGCGTTTGCCTGGCGTCGTCGAGCGGTTGGGCAGGCTCGACGCGCTGGTGAACAACGCGGGGATCACGGGGCGCGCGAGCTATGGGACGAGCATCCTCGAGTTGGACCTTGCTGATCTGGCGCACGTGATGGATGTGAACGTCGCGGGGGCCGTGCGCGTGGCCTCTGCGGTGGTACCGCTGATGCGTGAACGAGGGCGCGGCGCTATCGTGAACGTCTCGAGCGGCATGGGGCAGCTTTCGGACATGGGCAAAGGCGCGCCCGCCTATCGTCTGTCGAAGACCGCGCTGAATGCGTTCACGCGCGTGCTCAGCCAAGAGCTCGCGGGCACACAGATCAAGGTGAACGCCGTGTGCCCTGGCTGGGTGCGCACGGATCTCGGTGGTCCGAACGCGAGCCTGTCCGTGGAAGAGGGCGTGCGCGGCATCGTGTGGGCCGCCACGCTGCCTGCAGACGGCCCCACCGGAGGTTTCTTTCGGCACGGAAAAGCGATCCCCTGGTAATTCCAAGAATGACACGCACTTGCGGGAAGTTTGCGCTCACGCTCGTGATGTCCCAAACTACGCGGCGTGTTTCGACCACTCGTGGCGATCCTGGCGGCCATCGAATTGAGCCAGCCGACGATCGAGGCCGATCGAGCCCAAGTCATCGCCAAGGCTTTGCAGCACGAGGCCGAAGAGCATGACTTCGATCCGCTGACGGGTGTATCGATCATTTTCCACGAGAGCGGCTTCAATCCGCGCGCGGTCTCGGCGAACGGCGAGGACTACGGGCTGGCGCAGATTCGAGCGCGCTACATCGGCGCGTGCAAGAACACGGAAGATCCACTGAAGCGCCCCACCGCCGCCTGCCGCCGCGAGAAGGAGCGGCTTTTGGATCCGGCATACAACATTCAGGTGATGGCCCAGCTCATCACGCAGAACCGAGCCTTCTGCAAATCAAAGGTGGGGAGCGCGCAGTTCTCACGTTGGCTCGCCAGTTACCAAGGGCGCAACTACCCCAAGAAGAAACGTTGGTGTCAACCCGGCGAAGGTACCTGGAAGGTCATCAACTATCGGAAGCGCCTGCTTCGAGAGCTGCAGACGGCCAAAAAGACCAAGCCCTGAGCCCCCGCGGCGAACGTGCCCTTGCAGCGACGCGGCAAATCCGCTCGAAAGCGTCACGGCGAGGCAGGCTGGTCAACCGGCGAAGGCGCCGGCGCGGGAGCGAATTGGGGCGCCGGCGCGGGAGCGAATCGGGGCGCCGGCACGTGGCGCTTGCCCGCGGGGCGAAGCTCTGGTGACATGCTGAACGATGGCAGACGCGACGACCCACGAAGCTCCTCAGACCGCGGCTGGACCTTGGCAGAAGCGGTTGATCTGGGCCGGGGTGATGATTCTTGCTGCCGGGGCGAGCTACGTCGCGGGACGCGTGCAAACGTCGTCCTTGATCGACGCGGCCGAAAAGGAAACGGCGGCGGCAGAGCAGAAGGTCACGAAAGAAAGCGCGAAGCTCTCGGAACAGAACCGACTGCTTCAGCGCTTCGAGGCCCGGCGGCAGCTGCATCTGGTGCTGATCGCGCTCGAGGAACGCAACTTCGGCATCGCCAAGGAGCATCAGACGACCGCCGCAGCATTGCTGCAGGCGAGCGAGCCCACGGTGGGCAGCGAGTTGGCCAAGCTCTACGAAACCATGCAGAAGTATCAGCTCGTCGCGCGCGAAGACCTGTCCGCGGAGCGTGCGGTGATCCAAACCTGGGCCAAGCGCCTGGATCAGGAGCTGGCGCTGCCCGAGGGTTTGCGGGCGAAGAAGTAGCTGCCCGCGGCCGCGAGGCACGGGCCGCGCCGGGCAGCGGAGCAGCAGGGAGGGGGACGGGGCGACAGCCGAGATTTGGCTTGACCTTAAACTTAACCAGGGTTAACTATTGAGCATGAGCAACGCTCAGCTGGCTGAAATTCACGCTGCTATCGAGGTTTTGGGCCGCCTCAGCAGCGCCTTCGGCGACCGCCGGCAGCAGCTGGCGCAGAGCGTGGGGCTGACCGACCATCAGTGGGGAGTCCTGGAAGAGATTTCGACCGAGCACTTCATGCCCAGCATGTTCGCGCGGCAACGCGACAGCACGCCCGCGGCGGTGAGCAAGACCCTGAGGCAGCTCATCGACAAGGGGCTCATCGAAGTGAAGCTCAGCAAGAGCGACGGGCGGCAGCGGGACTATCAGCTGACGCGACGGGGCCGGCGCACGATGGACGAGCTGCGCGATGCGCGAGCCTTGGCCATCGAACACATCTGGCAGAAGCTCGATCGCGACGAGGTCCGACGCTTCACCGCCTTCGGTAATCTTCTGGCTCACGCACTGACCGAGCACGCCAACACGATTTCGAAAGAAAGGGACGATCATGGGAACGACGCTGTACGAGAAAGTCTTTGACCAACACACGGTCAAGAAGCTCCCCTCGGGACAATACCAGCTGCTGATGGGGCTACACCTGGTGCACGAGGTGACCTCGCCGCAGGCCTTCAGCATGTTGAAAGAGCGCGGGCTCAGCGTGCTGCGGCCCGATCGCACCTTCGCCACGGTCGACCACATCATCCCGACGTCGTCGCTGCAGCGCCCCTTCCAGGACGATCTGGCCGAAGGCATGATGGTGGCGCTCGAAGACAACGCCGCAAAGCACGGCATCCGCTTCTTTTCGCCGGGTGCTTCGGAGCAAGGCATCGTGCACGTGATCGGGCCCGAGAACGGCCTGACGCAGCCGGGCATGACGATTTGCTGCGGCGACTCGCACACCTCGACGCATGGCGCGTTCGGTGCGCTGGCGTTCGGCATCGGCACCTCGCAGGTGCGCGACGTGCTCGCGACCCAGACGCTCAGCATGGGCAAGCTGAAGGTGCGGCGCATCGAAGTGAACGGCAAGCTGCCGACCGGAGTCTACGCCAAGGACGTGATCCTGGCGGTGATTCGCCGGCTGGGCGTCAACGGCGGCGTCGGCTACGCCTACGAATACGCCGGCGAGGTGTTCGACCGCTTCTCGATGGAAGAGCGCATGACCGTCTGCAACATGAGCATCGAAGGCGGCGCACGAGCGGGCTACGTGAACCCCGATCAGACCACGTACGACTATCTCAAGGGGCGGCGCTACGCTCCCAGCGGCGAGGCCTGGAATCGCGCGGTCGAGTACTGGGAGTCGATCAAGAGCGATCGCGACGCCAAGTACGACGACGTGGTCGTGTTCGACGCCGCTAGCATCGAACCCATGGTTACCTGGGGCATCACGCCCGGGCAGTCCGTCGGCGTTCGGGAGCGCGTGCCCGAGCTCGGTGAATTCGGTGCGAGCGAACGGGACAGCGTGGCCGAAGCCTACGAGTACATGGGCTTCGAACCCGGGCAGAGCATCGCCGGCACCAAGATCGACGTGGCCTTCGTGGGCTCGTGCACCAACGGTCGCATGAGCGATTTCGAAGCCATCGTGCGGCTGATTCAGGGGCGCGGCTTCAAGGTCAAGCCGCACGTGAAGGCCCTGATCGTCCCGGGTTCGCAGACGCTGCGGCACGAGATGATCGAGAAAGGCTACGACAAGGTGTTCCGCGACGCCGGCTTCGAGTTCCGCGAAGCGGGCTGCTCGATGTGCTTGGCCATGAACCCCGACAAGCTGTCGGGGCGCCAGGTGTGCGCATCGTCGTCGAATCGCAACTTCAAGGGCCGCCAGGGCTCGCCCACCGGGCGCACGCTGCTCATGAGCCCAGTGATGGTCGCGGCTTCGGCGTTTGCGGGCGAGGTCACCGACGCACGACGACTATTCGGGGAAGAGTTGGCGCAAGCCTAACCAGGGCGAACAAGGAGCGAACCATGAGCGACTCACGACGCATCCAGATCACGGGCACTGCCATCGCCCTTCGGGGCAACGACATCGACACCGATCGCATCATTCCGGCGCGATACCTGCGCACGGTCACCTTCGAAGGCCTCGGAGACCACGCCTTCGAGGACGATCGGGCAGCGCAGAGCCGCTCCGGCAAGACTCACCCCTTCGACGACCCCCGCTTCGCGCAGGCGGAAATCTTGCTGGTGAACAAGAACTTCGGTTGCGGTTCCTCGCGCGAGCACGCGCCGCAAGCGTTGAACCGGTGGGGCCGCGGGCTCAAAGTGGTGATCGGCGAAAGCTTCGCCGAGATCTTCTACGGCAACTGCATCGCGCTCGGCGTGCCGTGTGCGGTCGTGTCCGAAGCGCAGATCGAGCACCTGATGCGCGCGGTCGAGCAGGACCCGGCGCTGACGCTGACGGTCGACCTCGAGCGGCTGCTGGTCTCCGGGAAGTCCGTAGAGGTGCCGCTCAGCATGGGCGAGGGGCCGCGCCAGCAGTTCCTCAGCGGTCGCTGGGATTCCGCGACCGAGCTCTTGGAGGGCAAGGCCGAGGTGCTGGAACGACTGCGGCAGATCCCTTACATCAGCGGGTTCTAGCGCGTGACGAGGCGGCTCGGCCTCACGGGCATGCTCAGCGGTTGGCTCTGTGCCTGCGGCCCCCAAGCCTCGGGCGCGGAGCTCGACCTGACTCGGGCGGGGGGCGAGCACACGCTCGAGCCTACGCGCGCGATCGACCGAGCGCACCGCGTGCCTGCGTTTCGGATCCACACCGTGGACGGCGACGTCTTCGATTCCGAAGCGTTCATCGGCGAGCGCCCGTTCATGCTCGTGTACTTCGCCACCTGGTGCCAGGTGTGCCGCCTGAAGCTGCCGATGGTCGACTTCGTGCTGGATCGCTACGGCGCGGATCTGACCGTGTTCGGTGTGGTGATGGATGACCGCAGCACTTGGCACCATGTACCCACATACCTCGAGAGGTACGACATCGACTACGAGCTGATCCGCGCGGAGCAGTTCCCCCGCTTCGCCGCGGCCTACTCTCCGTCAGGGCTGGTCCCCGCGGTGACCGTCGTCGACAAGGACGGTTACGTCCTCGAATATCAGCACGGCTATTCGCGAAGCCACTTGGCAAGCTTGATCCATGCCGTCACCGTGGCCGACGAGCCGCGCTGAAAGCTTTCACAACGAGCGGGTGGACACGACCCGAGAGCGTGACAGCACGCCTCATCGCGCGCGCACCCCCGCGTTGATATACTCGGGAGGTCATGGAGTCCCTAGCCATCGCGCCCGGGTTCATGTTGCAAGCCGACGGCGCGAGCGACGTCGGCCAGCAGCGCGAGCACAACGAGGACGTCGTGCTGATTCGAAAGGATCTCGGCCTGTTCGTGCTGGCGGACGGCGCGGGGGGGCACAACGCCGGCGAAGTCGCAGCCGAGCTCGCCTGCAAGGCGATCGCCGAGTACATGGAGCAGACGGCGCGCGTGGCCGCCGAAGAACCGGAGTTCGATCGTTTTGGCATCTCGACTCAGGCGCGGCGGCTCTCGATCGCCGTGCACCAGGCCAACCGGCGCGTGGTGGAGCTGGCGCAGAGCTCCGAGAAGCATCAGGGCATGGGCACCACGGTCGTCGCAGCCAGCTACGCCAAGCAGCACGGCATGTTGCACGTGGCGCACGCCGGTGACAGCCGCTGCTATCGGCTCCGGCAGGGGCAGCTCGAAGCCTTGACCGAGGACCACTCGCTGATGACGGACGTGCTCGAGCAGCGCCCCGAGCTCGACGAGAAGAAGCTGCAGCGCCTCCCCAAAAACATCGTGACGCGCGCGCTCGGCATGGGTCCGACGATTCGTGTATCCATCCGCTCGCATCGCGTGGTAGGAGGCGACCGTTACCTGCTGTGCAGCGACGGCCTCACCGGCGTGATCAATCCGGAACAGATCGTCACCCTGCTCGAACAAGCCAAGCCCCCCGCTACCATCGTCAAGCATCTGATCAGCCTGGCAAACCAGTGTGGCGCGCCCGACAACGTGAGCGCCCTGGTGGTGGCGATCGATGGTCAGCCCAGCCGCGAGCTGCTCGCCGGGCGCCAGAAGCAGGCGCCCATGCCGCGCGAGTCCGATCCCGAGCTTCTGATCCTGGGCATCGAAGACCTCGATCTGGCCCAGCACCTCTACTCGGACAGCGAAGGTCTCTTGCAACAGCTCGAGCCCTGGGCTAACCGCAAGAAGGCGTGAACCAGGACCCCATCGCGAACTCGGCTCTAGCACCCCACGAGCCGCGGAGGATCTCTACCGTTGCGCCCGTCGGCGGTCGCTTGGGTCCGGAACCCGAAGACTTCGCCGTGGACGAGATCCCGCTCTACCAGCCGAGCGGCACCGGCGAACATCTGTATGTGCGGATCCAAAAGCGCGGACTCACCACCCCCGATCTCACTCGCATCGTCGGAAAAGCCGCGCGGGTGCGGGAGCGGGACATCGGTTACGCCGGCTTGAAAGACAAGCACGCGATCACGAGTCAGTGGTTGTCGCTGCCGAAACAAGCCTTACCGCCCGAAGAGTGGGAGCTGCCCGACAGCATCCAGGTGCTGGAGGCGAGCTGGCACGGCAACAAGCTTCGGACCGGTCACCTCACGGGTAACCGCTTCGGCATCACGCTGGTCGACGTCCCCGAAGCGGACGCCGCGCGTGCCGGCAGCCTGATCGAAGGACTGCGGCGCTCGGGGCTCCCCAACTACTTCGGCGAGCAACGCTTCGGCATCGAAGGCAAGAACCTGCCGCAAGCCCTCGAGTGGTTGCGGCGTCCGCCGGCGCCCCGCCGCAAACAGTCGCGCTTTCACGAGAAGCTGTTCCCCAGCGTGCTGCAAGCCGAGGTGTTCAACCGTTACCTCAGCGCTCGCTACGAGCTCGGGTTCGACCGGCTCGTCCAAGGCGAAGTCGTGCGCCTGGCGGGCTCGGGCTCGGTCTTCGTCGTCGAAAACCCGGAGCAGGAGCAACCGCGCCTCGAAAGCGCCGATCTCGTGCTCACCGGGCCCATCTTCGGCCCGCGCGCGGTCGCCGCCCGCGATCGCGCCGCCGAGCTGGAAGCGGAAGCGCTCGCCCCGCTCGGCCTCGACGAAGCCCAGCTCGATCGTCTGGGCAAGTCGGCGCGCGGCACCCGCCGCGACGCCTGGCTGCCGCTCGATGACTTGAGCTTCGAGCCCCTCGACGCGACCAGCTTTCGCGTGTCCTTCACGCTGCCCGCCGGCAGCTACGCGACCCAGCTGGTGCGCGAGCTCACCGGTGGCGCCTGGCTGACCCTGCGCGCCCGCCCCCAGAGCGCCTGAACCCGCGCATCCGTTCAGCGACGCCCGCCGCTTTTTTGGCTGGCTCCGAACGGGCACGGGACAATGCCGAGCATGTTGCCCCGCTCGCTCCGCTCGCTCACCCTCGCCGGCCTGCTCCTCGCGGGAGGCTGCGCCCTGCACGATCCCGCGCTGCGCACTCCAGAGACTCCCCTGCCCCCGGACTACGCCTGGCCGCCGCTGGAGTTCACCGAAGGGCAGCTCTCGCCCCCGTCGAGCGGCCAAGCCAAGAGCGCCTGGCAACCAGCAGCGCCGGCGGCCAAGGCTTCTACGCCCGCCTTCGCCCCGGCAGCCTTCACGCCCGTCGTGGGCTCCGGCGACTGCTTCGCGCAACTCAGCGCCGGGGGCGTGCGCTTCGACGCCCTCGACGCCACGCGCGGCGTCGTCAACCCCATCAAGATCACCAGCGACCTCGGCGGGATCCGCTACGTAGCCCTCGGCGGGCTCCCGCTCGTCGTCGACTGCCGCTTCGCCCTCACCCTGATGCGGCTCGGTCCCATGCTGCGCGAGCTTGGCGTGACCGCTCTGCACTACAGCGGCGCCTACGTCTACCGCATGAGCAGCAAGGGTCGGCTCAGCCTGCACGCCAACGGCCTCGCCATCGACATCCACGAGGTCACCGTCCACGGCGAACAGCTCACCGTGAAGAAGGCTTTCGCCAAGGGCCTCGGCGACTCCTGTGAAAGCAACTTCCCGCCGCTGAACCGGGTCGCCTGTCACCTGAAGCGCAGTGGCGCCTTCAAGGAGATGCTGACGCCGGACTACAACGCCGACCACCACGACCACCTGCACCTGGCGATCGCGCCTTAGCGCGGGCCATGGGGTTAGCGCATGCCCGCGTAGTGCTGGCGCAGCAGGGCCTGTGTGAAGGCGGTGCGCAGGTAGAAGCCGCGCGGGTTGGCGGCGTAAGGTTCGCCTTCGCCATCGACGACGCGGGTTTGGATGCGACTGTGAGCGGCTTTGGGGCGCACCTGCAGGAACTGGCCGAGGTGGGCGCTGACGGATTCGGTGCCGAAGCACGAGATGCGACCGGCAAGCTCTTCCCAATCGAAGCGGAGCGCGGCCTCTTCGTTCGGAGCGGGGGACCAGAGCAGGGGCTCGCCGAGGCGGCGCTCGGACATGGGGATCTGACGGTCCGCTTGCACGGGGAACCAGAGCACGCGCTCGAGCTTCTTCTTGACCCGTGACTCATCCCACTCGATTTCGGGGATGCGGCTGAGCTCGACGGTGCAGACGAAGGTGGACTCGCTCGGCATGCCCGAAGCGTCGATGGGCAGCGTCTTGAGCTCGATGCCGAGCTTCGGAAAGTCGGGTTCGGCGCGTGAGCCCGCGCTGGCGCCGAGCGCCTTCTCGACCAGCATGCCGACCCAACCCTTGGCGCGCAGGAGCGTGTCGGGCACGACGGCGCCCACCTGGCCCGCGACTTCACCCAGGCTGACGCCGGCGAGCACTCGAGCGCGCTGCAAAAGCTCGGCCTCGGAATCGGGAGGTTCCGCCTTCACCACGGGAAGCAGTTGACATACCATTCCGCCGGCATCATAGCCCGACGTTGCAAATTGTTCTTGAAAGGGATTCGACGCATGAAGCTCAGACAGTGTGCGGACAGCATGGTTCTCGTGGGAGCGCTCCTCATCGCCGCTGGCTGCGGTGGTTCACAAGCCGCGGAACCTGCGACGCCGTCCGCGACCGAAGCCGAAGCTCCAGCGGCTGACGCTGCCGCATCGCAGGCGCCGGCGCCCGAGAAAGAGTTCGACGACATGGCACCCGCCGAGCAACTCAAGTTCATGAAAGAAGTCGTGGCGCCCACGATGGCGAAGAAGTTTCAGGAAGTCGACGCGGAACACTACGCCGACTTCGGCTGCACGACCTGCCACGGCCCCGGCGCCAAGGACGGCAACTTCGAAATGCCGACCGCGTCGCTACCCAAGCTGCCCGAGGACATGGATTCACTCATGAAGGAGAAGCCTGAGGTGATGAAGTTCATGATCGAAGTCGTCAAACCGGAGATGGCGAAGCTGCTCGGCGAAGGCGAAGACTTCGGCTGCTTCGATTGCCATACGAAAGGCTGAGGCCGCCCGTAGAGCGCCCGACCAGATGGAACCGAACGAGATCCAGATCCGGGGGGCACGCGAACACAATCTGAAGTCCATCGACGTCAGCATCCCCAAGAAGCAATTGGTGGTGCTAACGGGCGTTTCGGGCTCCGGCAAATCATCGCTGGCTTTCGACACGCTCTACGCCGAAGGCCAGCGGCGCTACGTCGAATCTTTGTCGGCCTACGCGCGGCAGTTCCTCGGGCGGATGGAGAAGCCGAAGTACGATTCGATCCGCGGGCTGTCGCCGACGATCAGCATCGAGCAGAAGACGACCGGCTCGAATCCGCGCTCGACGGTCGGCACGATCACCGAGATCTCCGATTACCTGCGGGTACTATATGCGCGCATCGGTGACCCCTACTGCCCAGCGTGCGGCAAGCGCGTCGAAGGGCAGACGGCGCAGCAGATCGCCAAGCAGATCGCCGGGTACAAAGCGGGCAGCCGCTTGCACGTGCTCGCGCCCCTGCTCGTGAACCGCAAGGGGGAGCACCGCGATCTGCTCGAGAACGCTCGAGAAAAAGGCTTCGTGCGGCTGCGCGTGGACGGCGAGATCGTCCAGAGCGAAGGGCTCGAGGCCCTCGACAAGCGCAAGAAGCACCACGTCGAAGCGGTCGTCGACCGCGTGGTGGTGGGTCAGGCCTCGCACCAGCGCCTCGCCGAGAGCGTCGAGACCGCGCTGAAGCTCGGTCAGGGGCAGCTCATCGTGCAATCCGACGTCGGCGACCGCATCTACTCGCAGCGCTTCGCCTGCTGCGGCGCTTCGTTCCCCGAGCTGACGCCGCAAGCGTTCTCGTTCAACAGCCCCCAGGGCATGTGCGTCAACTGCAACGGCCTCGGCACGCTGCTCACCATCGATCCCGCCCGGGTGATCCCCGACGAGAGCCTGAGCATCGATCAGGGCGCGATCGTCCCGTGGGGGCCCGACGTCTCGAAGAAGCAGGGCTGGGCGCACGATTTTCGCGGGCAGCTGATGAAGCAGCTCGGCGTCAACATGAAGCTGCCCTGGAAGAAGCTCCCCGCCCGCGATCGCCGCGCGGTGCTCTACGGCACGGGTGACAAGTCCTACCTGATGAGGTGGTCGGGGAAATCAGGGCAAGGCAGCTTCAAGGTGAAGTGGGAAGGCCTGGTGCCGCGCTTGATGCGGCGCTTCAACAGCACCGGGTCCGAGCGCAGCAAAGCCTGGTACGCCCAGTTCATGGGCAACGCGACCTGCCCGGAGTGTCAGGGTTCGCGCTTGCGAGCGGAGAGCGCGCACGTGCGCGTGGGAGACAAAACGCTGGTCGAGGTCGGCGCCATGACCGTCGACGAGGCGCTCGCCTTTTACAAAGGTCTCCGGCTCGAGGGCGAGGCGCAAACGATCGCCGCCGACGTGCTGAAAGAGGTGGTGTCGCGGCTCGCGTTCTTGAGCAAGGTGGGTCTCGGCTACCTTTCGCTCGATCGCAGCGGACCGACGCTTTCGGGCGGCGAGAGCCAGCGGATACGCCTGGCGAGCCAGGTGGGCTCGGATCTCACCGGCGTGATCTACATTCTCGACGAGCCCAGCATCGGGCTGCACCAGCGCGACAACGCCAAGCTGATCGACACGCTGAAACGCATGCGCGACATCGGCAACACCGTGGTCGTGGTCGAGCACGACGCCGATACCATCGAAGCGGCCGACCACGTGATCGACTTCGGACCCGGGGCAGGCGTCACGGGTGGGCGGGTGATCCACGCCGGCACGCCCGAAAGCTTGAAGCGCAGCAAGGAGTCACTCACCGGCGCGTACCTGACCGGGCGGCAGTCGATCAGCTCCAAGCGCACTCCGCGCGCCCCCACCGGCACGATCAGGGTGCTGGGGGCGAGCGAACACAACTTGAAGGAGCTAGATGTAGCCTTTCCCGTCGGGCAACTGACGTGCGTCACCGGGGTCAGCGGCGCCGGCAAGTCCACGCTGGTGAACAGCGTGCTCTACCCTGCCCTCGCCCGCAAGCTGCACGACTCGAGCGAGCACGTGGGCAAACACCGAGCCATCGAAGGGCTCGAGCTGATCGACAAAGTCATCGACATCGATCAGCGCCCGATCGGGCGGACGCCGCGCAGTAACCCGGCCACGTACATCAAGGCCTTCGACGAGATCCGGCGGTTTTTCGCGGAGCTTCCGGAGGCCAAGCTGCGGGGCTACGCGCCGGGCAGGTTCTCGTTCAACGTGAAAGGCGGGCGCTGCGAAGCGTGTGAAGGCGACGGGGTGCGCAAGATCGAGATGCACTTTCTGGCTGACGTCTACGTCCGCTGCGAAGAGTGTCAGGGCCGCCGCTTCAACGACGCCACGCTCGAGGTGCTGTACAAGGGCAAGCACATCGCCGACGTGCTCGAGCTCACGGTGAGCGAGGCGCTCGAGCTGTTCAAGGCACACCCGAGCATCCACGGCCCCTTGAGCTTGCTGGAAGAGGTCGGCGTCGGTTACCTGCCGATCGGGCAGCCCTCGCCGACACTTTCGGGCGGCGAGGCTCAGCGCATCAAGCTCGCACGGGAGCTGTCGAAGCGCGCCACCGGCCGCACGCTGTACATCCTCGACGAGCCCACGACGGGGCTGCACTTCGACGACGTCAAGAAGTTGCTCGGCGTGCTCGATCGCCTGGTAGACGCAGGAAACACGGTGATCGTCATCGAGCACAACTTGGACGTCATCAAGACCGCGGACCACATCATCGATCTGGGACCCGAGGGTGGACCCGCCGGTGGCGAGGTGATCGCCGCGGGAACACCGAACGAAGTCGCGCGCGTCCGCTCGTCCGCCACCGGCCTGTACCTCAAGCAACTGCTCGAAGCCGCGAGCGGGCGCCGCGCAAAGAATTCCGAAAGCAAGCTTCGTGCGCGAAAGACGCCAGCAGCGATTGCGCGGAAAGCCCCTGAGCGCGGGCGCCGCGCGGCGTCGCATTGATCGGCGACAATGTACGACATGCACCCAGATACGCTCTCGGGGGGCTAGCCGTCACTACTCCAGCTGCCTCGCGACCAAGAGCGCGATATCGTCGTTCTGCTCGACCAGCCACTCGGTGACACATCCGAGCAGCTGGTCCCGAACCGCCTCGAGGCTCTGGGCGCCCACGCGCTCGAGCTCGCGGCACAAACGCTCGAGCCCGAAAGCTTCGCCCTGGGCGTTGGCAGCCTCGATCACCCCGTCGGTGTACAGGAGCAAGACGTCGCCGCGCGCGAGCTCCAAGCACGAATCGATCGTCACCTGCGCGATGTCCGCGGTGGCGGCTACCCACGTCCCGGGCGTCGCGATGGTCTCGCAGCGCCGAGCGCGCGCGCGATAAACGACGATGTCTTCGTGGGCACCCGCGAAGGACACTTGCCCCGAGCGCTGGTAGCGCATCAGCGACAGCGTGGCGTGTTCGTCTTGGTGCAGGCGCTGGCGCACGTTCTCGTACAAAACTCGGTTCACGATCCGTACCATCTCGCGCGGGGCGATGTCCGGCGTGTGGGCCACCACGGCGGCCACGATGCTCTGCAGCATCACCATCACCAGCCCAGGCCTCAGCCCATGCCCCGCGACGTCGCCGATGCCCAACCACGCGCCGCCGGGGACCGGCAACACGTCGTAGTAGTCGCCGCCCACTTCCGTGGCCGGCAGCATGCCGGCCGCGATCGCGAGCCCCTCGACTTGCAGGTTCTTCGGCAAGATCGAGGTCTGGATGCGCGTCGCGATCGCGAGCTCTTGACTGAGTCGATCGCGCTCGGCCGGTTCGCGCTGGGCCGCCTCGAGCGCGAGCTCACCGCGCAAGCGCGCTCCCTTCAAGGCCGCGCTGAGCACTTCTCGCAGCGCTTCGTAGATGACGCCGTTCTCGGGCCCGAGCTCGAACAGCGCGGCACCGATTTGCAGCTCTTCGAAATAGAGCGGCATCAGCGCCAGCGTGGTGCGCCGCTCGGGCAGCGCGTCTTTCGGCACCAGCTGCTCGGTGTCGATGAGCCGGTCAGGCCCTGCGCCAGCTTCCTCATCGCGCTCGGCGTCGTAGGCGAGCACCAGCCGGCTCTTGGCGGCGGGCTCACCCGAGCCCTCGTACAACACCAGGTAGGCCGCACGGATGCCGAGCCGCGGCAGTTGCCTCAAGAGCGCCGCCCGCAGCGCCGGAACCTCGAAGCTCGTGACCAGCGCCCGCGTGGCGTCCGCCAGCACCTCGGTCGCGCGCTCGGCATCCATCAGCCGCGACAGTTGCTGGCGCTCGGCGGCGTCGGCGCAGATCAGCCGCGCCTGCTGCAGCAGATCTTCGGCGCGGCGCGCGCGGGCGCCCTCGGGGAGCCCGGGCAGGATGTTGCCGCGGATGCGGCTGATGGCCTCTTGGAACCAGCGCACCGGCGCCCCCGCGATCACCAGATCGCGCGAGAGTTGCTCGATCGCGCTGGGAAACTGCCGCTCGCCGGTCTCGAGGTCCCGGTAAAACGCCGCCGCCAAGGCGTCGGACCAGCCCGACGGCAAGTATCGATCGGCGCCGACCATCAGCTTGCCCATCTCGAGTTCGACCCGGCCGAACGCGCCCGGTTCGCCCTGCGTCGCGCTCGGACGCGACGAGTCGCCCGCGTGTTCGATGCTCGACTCGAAGCAGCCGCAGGAGCGGCGTGGCACCAGCTCGGCGCTGACCAGCAAGGTTTCGAAGACCTGTTCGCCGGCAAGCTTGGCCAAGAGCGCGTCGAGCGCCGCGTCCGCCTGGATCCGCCAGGGCTGCCGCACCGTGCTCAACGGCGGGTGCGTCGCCCAAGCCTCGATGATGTCGTCGTAGCCCATCACCGACACATCGTCCGGGACGTGCACGCCCGCCTGTTGCAAGGCGGTGAGCGCGCCAATGGCGATGCTGTCCGTCGCCGCCAAGACAGCGTCGAAATCGAGGCCGGAGCTGCCGAGCCGCTGCGCCACCTCGCGCCGCGCCGACTCGCTCGAGAACTTGGCCGCCAGCACCAGCTCTTCGCGGAACGGGATGTCGAACAGCTTCAAGCTGTCTTGATAGACCTGGAAGCGGCGCTTCACCTCGCTATTTTCCATCGGCCCGCGGATGAACAGGATGCGGCGGCGCTGGTGCTTGACCACGAGGTGTTCGACGAGCGCCCGCGTCGCTCGATCATTGTCCAGGATCACCGCCGGGAACCCCGGGCAGTGGACGCCGATGGTGCACGCGGGCAGCGGCGCAAAGCCGTGGATGAACTGACCGAGCTCGCGCGGGGTGACGTGGGTCCCGATCTGCAGCAGCAACAGGCCGTCGACGTTGGCGCGATTCGCGAGCTTGAACCCCAGGTTGCGCTGCGGGGCGAAGTCGTGGCTGGCGCGGTAGTCGCCACCGACGAACACGATCAGATCCACGCCGCGCTCGATCGCGGACGCATGCAGCGCCCGCACCATGCTCATCGTGTACTGGTTGGCGAACGACTGCACGAACAAGCCAAACCGCGGGCGTGTTTCGGCAAGCGTCATGAGTGAACCCGCGGCAGCGTACCACACGCCACGCGCCGAACGCGGCGACCCCCGCAGATCTGACAGAGCACGGCCGGAGCCTGCACAACTTGTGGAGACGTGCGCCGGGGGCGCTCACGGCAGCGACGAGACTCGCCGCCACAGCGCCATGAAAAGCCGCGAGAACCCCGATCTTTGTCTCCCGTCGGCGGATGCGATAGGGTGACCCTCGGACGACGTTCGTTTGCGCCCTTGGTGTAAGACAACCGCGTCATAGAACAACCTCTGATGCCGCCCACAGCCCTGACACGCCCGACTTGGAGCATCGCCGCCGCCTGGACGCTGGCGCTGGGCTGCTCTCACTCCGAACAGGGCCCAGCTTCCAGCTCACCCTCCGCGAAACCGTCGGCTTCGGTGGCGGCGGTTCAGGCGGCTCCGCCCGAGGTTGCCAAGGCTGCAACCGGTCCCACGACCACTCCCGAACCAGCAGCAGCAGTCCCCCCTGGTCCGCGTGTCTACGCGAAGTCTCGCTTCGTGTGGATCCGCGAGTTTCCCAGCGCCGAACTCCAGTGGATCGGCTACCTGTGGACGGGCGGGTCGGTAGCGTTGCGCAGCGACAAAGTGCACTACGGCCCCGGCTGCGAAACTTGGTACGCCATCGAGCCTCGCGGCTTCGTCTGCGTCGACGGCAAGCGCGCCACCCTCGACCCGAACGATCCCGTGCTGCGCGCGCTCGCACCGCACGCCCCCGATCTCGCGACGGCCTGGCCGCACGCCTACGGCGAGTCGCGCGGGCTGCCGCGTTACACGCAGCTGCCGAAGTTGGAGGACGCTCCCGCGGTGCTGAAGCCGGCGAGCGTCGCCAGCGAGACCGCGACGGCGTTCCTCGCCCGCGCTCGCCTCGATCGCGATCCGTTCAGCCTCGTGACGCTGCCCCAGACGGTGTACGAAGGCCGCACGCGGCTGTTGCCGCAGTCGACGGTCGCTTATTCCTCGGAGCTCGCGCGCGACGACGGCAGCTACCTCTTGGCGGCCGACATGACCTGGGTGCCCAAAAAGCTGGTGAAGCCGTACGAACAGGTGACCTTCAAGGGTGTCGAGCTGGGTCAGGGCGCCAAGCTTCCGCTGGCGTTCTTTCGCGGCAGCGATCGACCGCAGTACGTGCGCGGCAGCGACGGGAGCTTCTCGCCCAATGGCAAGAGCTTCGCGCGCCTGAGCCACGTCGCCCTCTCCGGCGAGTCGGTGCGTGTCGACGAGGACGAGTACCTCGGCGTGGCAGGCTCGCCGCTGTTCGTCAAGAAAAGCGAGGCCGTCGTGCCCGAACCCCGTGGGACCACGCCCTGGGGCACGAAAGTTGGTGACGCCGACCGCACGGGCCTCCCCGAAGGCAAGCGCGCGACCTGGATGGAAGCGAGCGTCTGGGGCGGATGGCTCATCGCGTACGAAGGCAACACGCCCGTGTACGTGACGCTGATCTCGCCAGGCCGCGGGGGGACACCGGTGCCCGGCAAAGATCCGCTGGAAACTGCCTCCACCCCGACGGGAACGTTCCCCATCAGCGGTAAGTTCGCGACCGCCACCATGGAAGCGCCCGGCGAGTACATTCACTCCGACGTGCCGTGGACACAGAACTTCAGTGGTCCCCACGCCCTGCATGGAGCGTACTGGCACAACGACTGGGGCAAGCTGAAGAGCGCCGGCTGCGTCAACGTTTCGCCCATCGACGGTCGCTGGCTCTACGAGTTCACCGAGCCAGCCGTCCCGCCCGGCTGGCACGGAGTGCGCTGGGTCCCGAGCAAGGGCCCCGCCACGACCTTCGTCGTGCATCGGTAGCGCCTTCGTCGACCTCGCCTGTCAAGCGCCCTGGACAGGCGAGCGGCCACTTCTTCGGCGTGTGTTCGATGGTTTCGCCCAGCTCGAAAAGCAGCTGCTTCAAGGAAAACGGGCGCCTAGCGGGGTCGCCCCCGATCGTGCTTGCAAGGTTAACGGTCCCGGTGAATTCTCTCGAGGTTATGTTCAAGTCGGGCGACCAAGTAGCAGAGTACCTGCGGCTCGTCCGGCTTCTCGGCGCCGGGGGAATGGGCAGCGTCTGGGTCGCCGACCATCTTCGGCTGCGCACGCAGGTCGCCGTCAAATTTCTGTCGGTGACGATGCTGAACAACACCGCCGCCCGCAGCCGCTTCGATCGCGAAGCGCAGCTGGTCGCGCAGGTGAAGAGTCCGCACGTGGTGCAGGTGCTCGACCAAGGCATCACCGTCACCGAGCTCCCCCAACCGTTCATCGTGATGGAGCTGCTCGATGGTGAAGATTTGGGGCAGCTGCTCGAGCGCAAACAAACGCTCAGCATCGAGGAGGCGTACTTCATCCTCGATCAGGTCTGCGCCGGGCTGGGTACGGCGCACGGCCTGGGCTTGGTGCATCGCGACATCAAGCCCGAGAACATCTTCCTGCTCGCCGGCGATCGCCCGTTCGTGAAGATCCTCGACTTCGGCATCGCGCGCGCGACCCAAAATCAGGAGGACAAGCGTCTGACCCACACGGGTGGTGTGATCGGCACGGCCCATTACATGAGCCCCGAGCAGCTGTTCGAAGGAAAACAGGCGGATCACCGCACCGACATTTGGGCGCTCGGGGTCGTGTTGTACCGAGCCATCACCGGGCGGTTGCCGTTCGACGGCACCACCTACGGCGACCTCTGCCTCGCCGTGCATCGAGGCGTGTACACACCGGCGAGTCAGCTGGTGCCCATCAATCCGGAGATCGACGGCTTCATCGCGCGTGCCCTCGCGACCGATCGCAACGCGCGCTTCTCCACCGTGAAAGAGTTCGCCGCGGAGCTCGCGACGTTCGTGCAGCGGCGGTCGGCGCTGCCGGGTATGCCCATCACCGCGGGCTCGCTGCCAGGCGCCGTGCGCGCGACGACCGCCGACCGCGGTTACGTGCAGACGGGCACCGGTCCGGGGACGGGGCCAGGCGCGGGCCCCGCTGGCTACGTGGATACCGGCACGGGTCCAGGCGCCGGCACGGGACCCGCAGGCTACGTGCACCCGGGCACGGGACCCGGCACAGGTCCGGGCGGCATGGCCGGGACGATCCGGATGGCGCCGGGGATGAGTTTGGGCACGGGGACCAACCCGGAGGCTCCGCCACAGGCCACCGATATCGGGACCACGGTGAACGTGCCCGAGGTGCCCACGAGCCGCTCTGGCCTGGTAGCTGTGGGCGCGTTGTTCGGCGTGCTCGTGCTGGCCGGCGGGGTCTTCGCGGCGTCGCGTTTTTGGGCAGGCGAGCCAACGCGGCCCGCGATCATCGAAGAGACAGTGCCCGCCGGGCAACCCGCCGCGCAAGCTCCCAGCTCGGCGGTGACACCGCCCGCCTCGCCCGCGGCGGATCCAGCGGATTCACCGGCCCCACCGCCCGCGGCCTCCTCGAGTGCGCCGTCGATCGACCCTTCGGTCGATCCTCCCGAGGCGCCGCCCGCGAGTGGCAAGCTACCAACGCCCCCCCCTGGCACGAAAATCAAGCCCTTCAAGCCCTCCGCGAAATCCGGCTCTTCAACCCCTGGCACTTCCAAGAACCCTTCGACTAGCAATGACCAAGCTTCCGCACCCCACCAGGGACCGCAAACCCCCACCGCACCTCCCGGCGAGAAGTACCGGGGCTTTTGAGCTGAGGGGCTTCTGCGCCCTGCTCCTGGGCGCGTGCCTGCTCGCGGCCGGACCCGCGTGGGCCGCGCCGACCGACGCTGAGAAGGAAACCGCGCGGAGCCTCATGGACGACGGCGACCGACTACGCGCCGCCCATGACAATGCCGGGGCCCTGCAGCGCTACCAGGCCGCTCACGGTATCATGAAGGTGCCAACGACGGGCATCGAAGTCGCCAAGACGTTGACGGCGCTGGGCAAGCTGGTGGAAGCGCGCGCCATGGCCATCGAGGTGGCGAACCTCCCCGTCGTCCCCGGCGAGCCAAGCGTGATGCCGGCGGCTCGGCAAGAGGCCTCGACGCTCGCCGCGCAGCTCGCGACCCGCATTCCCTCGGCGACCTTCCAGGTCTGGCCCAAAGAGGCTCAAGCGACCCTCTTCGTCGACTCGGCGCAGATCCCCCCGGCAGCCGTGGGCTTGCCGTACAAGGCCAACCCCGGCGAACACGTGGTGCAGGTCACGGCGCCCGGCTACCAGCCCGCCGAGCAGCGCTTCAAGCTGGAAGAAGGCGGCAGCACCACGGTCTCGGTGAACCTGGTTGCCGGCGCAGCCGAGCCCGAACCGGCGCCGGAACAGATCCCACCGCCCGGCGCAGAAGCGCCGCCTCCTGCGCCTGTCGACCCAGCTGCCACCCCGGTTGAACAGCCCGACCGGACGCGCGCCTACATCGCCTTCGGCATCGCGGGCGCCGGCGCCGTGCTCGGCACGGTGACCGGGTTCATGTCGCTCAGCAAAGCCTCCGCGGCGAAGGATCACTGCAGCGACGACATCTGCACGCCCGAAGCGGCGGACGACATCGACAGCTCGAAATCGCTCGCCACCTTCTCGAACATCGGCTTCGGCGTGGCGATCGCCGCGGGCGCCTGGGGTCTGTACGAAGTGCTGTCGCAACCGTCGAGCCCTGCCGGGCGCACGACGCCCCCGAGCCCGCACACACCCCGCGTCTCCGTCGCCTGGGTCCCCGGTTTGGCGCAGGCCTCGGTGAAAGGGAGCTTCTGATGAAACGGACGCTCGCACTCGCAAGCCTCATCGGCGCATGGACGGTCGGCTGCCAATTCGTCTCCGGCGTGAACGACCTCGAGGTCATCGATGACGCCAGCGGAGGCGCCGGTGGGGCGGGTGGCACCTCGGACGCGGGCGGGAGCAGCAGCTCGGGCGGTACGGAGGGCGGCAGCTCCGGAAGCGGCGGCACGTCCGCGAACGGCGGCAGTGCTGGAAGCGGCGGCAGTGCTGGAAGCGGCGGCAGTGCTGGAAGGGGCGGAACTACCAGCACGGGCGGCTCGAGCACGGGCGGCAGCAGCGCGACGGGCGGCACCACGGGGACTACGGCGGGCGGCTCGGGCGGCACCGCGGGCACGGGCGGCTGCACCGACAACCCGGACTGGGAGTGCCACGTCGTCACGAACTGCGGCTGCGACGCGACCGAAAACTGCCAGTACAACGCCAGCAGCGACCGCACAGAGTGCGGGCCCATCGGCGAAACCGACCCCTACGACCTGTGCGACTCGGATGCCGATTGCCCGAAGGGCCACGGCTGCATCGCCAGCATGTGCAAACAGTACTGCGTCACCGACGACGACTGCGGCTGGGAAAGCGCCGACTGTCTCGACGTGTACGACGGCGAACAGCCGATCGAAGGCCTCGGCTACTGCAGTGAAGCTTGCGATCCCGTCGACCCCACCGCGGCCGTCGAGGGTGGCATCGCGTGCCCCGAAGGTGCCTTCTGTTACGCCTATCTGGACGACGAGAACGAGCTGCAGACCACCTGTGCCGCGCCCAGCGGCGAGGGCGAACACGGCGATTCGTGCGTCGACGAGGATGAACAGCCCAATAGCTTCCTGTGCGCGCCCGGTCACTTCTGCGATCAGACCGAGCTGACGTGCACCCGCTACTGCTACCCCGGTGACGACGGCGTGTGTGAGGGAACGCTGTCCTGCCTCGCCTTCGGTGCCCCTGCCGAAGACCTCGGCTACTGCGGCGGCTGCGACACCGGCGAGTTCGTGTGCTCGATGTACCCCCAGTGCGGTTGCGAGGCGGGTGAAGCCTGCAAGATCAACGACTTCGTGTCCGGCACGACCGAGTGCCTCCCCGAAGGCACCGTGCCGGCGTGGGGCGAATGTTCGCTCCAAGAAGATTGCTCACCCGCGGGCGGTTCCTGCGTCGGCGGCTTCTGTTACCCCGCCTGCGAGGAACCCGGCGACGACACCTGTGAGATCGGCGGCTGTTTCCAAGCCATCAATACCGGCACCGACGAGCCCATCCCCGGCGCGTTCTACTGCAACGCGCCCTGCGAACCCGTGCTCGCCGACCGAGTCGCGGGGGACGACGCCAAGCCCTGCCCGGATCTGTACCAATGCGTCGCGGTCAGCACCGCGCCGACCAACCTCGATACCGGCGCCTACTGCGTGCCGTCCGAAGGCGGGGCCGTCGGCAGCGCCTGCGAGCGCAACGATCAGTGCGACGACGGCCTCGGCTGCATGGAAAGTCAATGCACCCCTTACTGCCGTAACTCGGCAGACTGCCCCGACGAGTTCCCGGTGTGCACCAATCTCGCCGTCACGCTCTACGCCGGGCAGGGGGATCAGGTCAGGCTCTGTTACTCGAACGACTGAGCTTCCTCTGCAACCCATCGCTGCAAGGCAGCCAACTCCCGCTCGAAGCCGCCTGAGAGAATCGGGAAACGGCACCAGGTCTTCGGATCGAGGTTCGCGTCGTCCACATGGAACGACGGCGCGTACCGCTCCCGCTTCCACTGATTGCGGCACCACAACCGAAAGAACCGCTCCACCCACGCCCCGAGCTGCTCCGGAGAGTACTGGGCGAACTGGGTCCGCATCACGCGGTACACGTCCACCGGCGTAAGCTTGTCCCGGATCGCCGCGCGCTCGATCGCGTCGAGCAACTCGTATGGCATCAGATCCGCCTCGTCGGTCTGCCCCGCCTCGCTCGGCCGCAGCTCGGCCGTGGGCGCTTGCGCGTTCACCGCCGCCAAGGCTGCGATCGGCCCCACCCCCAGCGGCCCCACGCGCTCGAGCCAGCCGAGCCAGCGCCGCAGGTACGCCTTGTCGATGCCCGCGATCGGGCTCAGTCCGCCCGACGTATCGCCATCCATCGTGGCGTAACCCACCGCCGCCTCCGAGCGATTGCTCGTCGCCAAAAGCAATGCCCCCTTCAGGTTCGCCAGCATCCACACGCTCGGCGAGCGCACGCGCGCCTGAATGTTCTGCAGCGCCACGTCGTCGCTCGACCACTCCAGCGCCCGCCCGATCGCCCCCTCCGCCAGCGCCGTGTACCCCTGCACCAGCGCGTCCACGTCGAGTTCGTAGTGCGTCGCCCCCAGCGCCGTCGCCAGCTCGCGCGCTGCGGTCCGCGTCGTCTCCCCGCTGTTGCGCGTGGACTGATACACGGTCGTGAGCAGCGCCCGCACCACGTCGTGCTCCGTGATCGCCTGATCGAGCCAGCGCACATGCGACAGCCGCGCCACGAACCCGCCGAGCCCGAGCTCCGCCACCCCCAGCGCCACCATCAGCCGCACCAAACAGGCGACCGCCGCCGAGTCCGCGCCCCCGCTCAACGACACCACGAACCCCTGCGACTGGCTCTTCCGGAGATAATCGAACAGCGCCAAAGCCGTCGCGCGCGCGAACTCTTCTTCCTTGACGTGGGAGTTCTTCTCCCACGTCTCCTTCGCCAGCGCTGGTTTCTCCGGCTGGGCCTGCGGCAACACGAAGGGCACGCGCACCCGCAAGTTCTCCGCCCGCACATCGGGATTGAACCCCGTGAGCCCGCTGTGACGACTGCGGGTGTTGTCGATGTCGACCACGGCCGTCACCAGCTCCAGATCCGAGAAACAAAAGCGCGTCGCGCGCGCCACGATCCGCCCCTGCGTCGCGATCAACGCGTCCCCATCGTAAATCGCGCGCCCTGCCTCGTTCCCCAGCAGATTCGCGTACACGTAACTCACCCCGAATGCCCGCGACCCCTCGAGCACGAGCCGGTCGCGCACGGCGTACTTGCCAAAGGCAAAATGGCTGGCGCTCGGATTCAAGATCACGTCCACCGCCTCCAACGCCAGCTCGAGCCCCGGGCGCTTCGCCACCCAGGCATCCTCACAGATCTCGAACCCGATCTTGATGCCCCCCACGTCGAAGTGAATGTCCCCCAGCGGATAATCCACGCCGCCCACGGGTACCGTCGTGCGACGCCCGAGCGGCCACGGCTTGAACCAACGCGGCTCGTAATGGATCCCGTCCCCCGCCAGCGCCCGCTTCGCCACGAAGCCGCGGATCTCCCCATCCACCACCAGACAAGACGCGTTGTAGTTCGCCTTGTCCACCCGGATCGGGAGCCCCAAACTCACCGCCATCCCGCGCGTCTGCCCCGCGATCTCCAGCAACACCTCGATCGCCGTCTCGTGCGTCGACGCCCCCAAAAACGCGTCCTCGCAGCCGTACCCGGTGATGCACAGCTCCGGCAGACACAACACCGCCGCCCCCGCTTCGCGCGCCCGCTCGATCGCCCTCACGATCCGCTGCTGGTTATCGTCCCACGCCAGCGGCGTCTGGTTCAGCGTGCACGCTGCTACTCGAATCAGCTTCATCGCAGGCCTTTCGCGAAGTGCTTCGATGCGAAGCTTCTGACACTGGCGCTGCTAGTGACACCGGGAATGCTGGTGACACTGGGCATGCTGGTGACACTGGGCATGCTGGTGACACTGGGCATGCTGGTGATACTGGGCATGCTGGTGACACTGACACTGTGGTCAGCAGTGGATTTTCGAGACATGGAATTTTTCGCCGCTAGAGGATGACGCGAGCCCGGCCCGAGCCGTTTCGAGCAAGACGGTACAATCATAGCGCTTTTCCCGCGACTAAGCGTTGCATGGTCGCCCAAAACTCCCTTAACAATAGGGGCAATGCGGTCAATCGCGACGATCCTACTGACGGTAGGCCTGCTGACCTTCAGCCGCATCGGCGGGCAAGCGTTAGCCAAGCACTCCGAGCCCCGCGAATTGACGGCCGACGCCGTGCAGATCGACGGCCGCGATCGCCCCAAGCCGCACGCCAGCGAACCCAAGAAGATGACCACCCGTCGCGGCACGGTCGTCGTCACCCCCGGCGAGTGCTTCCAAGGCTTCGAAGCCGTCGACGTCGTCTTCCATTTCCACGGCAACCCGTTCCTGGTCGAACGCGCCTGGCGCCGCAACACGCTGAACGCCGCGCTGTTCATCATGAACCACGGCGAAACCACGAAGCCCTACGCCGAACGCTACAGCTACCGCGAAGCCTTCGACCAGCTGCTCACCTCCGCCGAACGCTACATCCACGAGCTCTGCCCCAGCGCTCCCGCGAAGATCGGCCGCATCGCGCTCAGCGGCTGGAGCGCCGGCTACGCCTCGATCCAAAAGCTCATCCGCGACGACGCCCACGCCGCCCGCGTCGACGCCGTCCTGCTCTCCGACGGCCTGCACACGGGCCTCGTCAACAAGTACCCCCGCATCATCAGCGAGACCGGCCTCGAACCCTTCGTGGCCTTCGCGAAGCAAGCGCTCACCGACGACAAGCTGATGGTGATGACGCACTCGGCGATCCCCACCATCGACTTCGCCTCCACGACCGAAACCACCGACGCGGTCCTCCACGACCTAGGCCTGCTCCGCGTGCTCCACCTGGACGAGGAGCGCCTCGGTGCGCTGCGCATGACCTCGGAGGTCCACGCGCACTCGTTCCACCTGATGGGCTTCGAAGGCACCGAGGCCCGCGACCACGGCGACCACCTGCGCCAGCTCGACAACACGCTGTTCAACTGGTTGCGCGACCGCTGGCGAGTGCCGGCAGAGTAGGCGCGCGGTTCCATTTTTACTTGGCGTTGCTGCGCAACGCCTACTCGCCTCGAAGCCTGCCGTCTTCGCGGTGCCAGCGTCAGGCACGCCTCCGTAGCCCTGACCGGCTTCCGTGACCGTGACCGGCTTCCGTGACCGGCTTCCGTGACCGGCTTCCGTGACCGGCTTCCGTGAACCGGCTTCCGTGACCGGCTTCCGTGACCGGACTCCGTGGCCGTGACCGGCTTCCCGTGACCGGACTCCGTGCTCGTGACCGGGGCGCGTCGGTGTGGAGCTACGCAAGACGCATGCCCAGCTGCCGCGCCAGCGCGGTTTCGGTGCGACGCCTCGCGCTGCTCGCTCAGCCGCACTCGGCGGCTGCTCGGGTGACCGGCTACCGTCGAGCTCTTCGAGCCGCCGTCGCGGGTTTCCTGATCGTGTACCGTGACCGTGATCGGGCGCGTCGGTGTGGAGCTACGCAAGACGCATGCCCAGCTGCCGCGCCAGCGCGGTTTCCGTGCGAAGCCTCGCGCTGCTCGCTCAGCCGCACACGGCGGCTGCTCGGGTGACCGGCTACCGTCGAGCTCTTCGGCCACCGTCGCGGGTTTCCTGATCGTGTACCGTGACCGTGACCGGGGGCCGTGACCGTGACCGGGGCCGTGACCGTGACCGTGAGCCGTGCGGGGCGCGTCGGTGTGGAGCTACGCAAGACGTGTGCCCAGCTTCCGCGCCAGCGCGGTTTCGGGGCGACGCCTCGCGGTCTCGGCTAGCCGCCACGGCTTTCCGTCACGGTCTTCCGGCCACCGAGCGGGGCGGCTCTCGTGACCGTGACCGTGACCGGCTCCCTGACCGAGTGCCGTGACCGAGTGCCGTGACCGTGACCGAGCGCCGGGGCCGTGACCGTGACCGAGTGCCGTGACCGTGACCGAGTGCCGTGACCGGACTCCGTGACCGAGTGCCGTGACCGTGACCGAGTGGCGGGGCAGTGACCGGGGCGCGTCGTGTGGCGCCTCGCAAGACGTGTGCCCAGCTTCCGCGCCAGCGCGGTTTCGGGGCGACGCGTCGTCGTGCCGGGTTAGCCCCGCCACGGTCTTCGTCCACGGTCTGCCGGCCACGGCCACGGGCACGGCCACGGGCACGGCCACGGCTTCGGGCACGGCCACGGGCACGGCCACGGCTTCGGTTACGGCCACGGGCACGGCCACGGCTTCGGTCACGGCCACGGGGTTCCCTGACTGCGTCCGGTGACCGGGCGCAGGCGCGCGCCAGCTTCGCTGGCACTGACGCTCTGCAAGGCAAGCTCGGCGCTGTCGCGGGATCGAGGCCGAGCCTCATCGGTTCGCTCCTCCATTCGCCCAGCGTGCGGGGCGGCTCTGACGAGCCCCGCACGCTGGGCTCAGAAAAGGAGTCTCCAATGATGAAACTTGAAGTCCTCGATGTCGCGCTCGAAGCACTCGCGCTGCTTCGGCCTATCGTCGTCCGCATCAAGAAGCACGACCGTAGCCTGGCTCGCCAGATCACCGACGCGGCCAACAGCAGCGTGCTCAACATCGGCGAGGCGGCGCTCAGCGACCCGGGAACGCGGCGCACTCGCTACCAGTCGGCCGCGGGCAGCGCCAACGAGGTGCGCGTGGGCGTCCTCGCCGCCGTTCGCTGGGGCCACGTCAGCGACGCGGGCGCGACCCAGGTTCTCGCTCACTACGATCGTATCGTGGCCATGCTCTACAAGCTCACCCACTGACCGCACAGCCGCGTGCAGGTGTCGGCCTCGCCGGTGCCTGCTTGCGGCGTCGCTTCGCCGCACTCCGGATTCTGACTCCCCCGTTCCGCAGCGCTTGGGTGAGTGTCACTATGAACGGTCGCTGCACCAACTTTTGCCATTCTATCCTTGACATCGTTTTGTTATCAGGCGCGGCGACCTTCGCTGCTCGACCGAAAACAGGGCATTGCTTGCGCACAACGCTTGCACCCACGCGTTCTCCAGGGCTCCGCCTCATGCGAAGGTGTTCTTTATGCCGATGGGCCGCGAGCGCGGCTCCAGGGGGCTCGAAAATCGAGGGTGTATGCTGTCGGAATGAACACACCAAACACTCACGCGAAATCTACCGTGGGCGGATCCGTCAGCGACGAGCCGGGCTACCGTTTGGATCAGGTGTCCGATGCCGACCTCCTAACGAGCACGCGCCGGCTCGTGGGGCGATCCAACCAGATGCTCGCTGACCTGCTGGCTCATCTCGCGGAGGTGGAGGCGCGCGGTATCCATCGCCTTCGGGCATGTTCCAGCCTCTACAACTATTGTGTGTACGAATTGCGCATGAGTGAGGACGCCGCCTTCCGGCGTGTCCGCGCAGCGCGCGTGGCGCGACGGTTCCCCGTCATCTTTCAGCGGGT
>JAICQQ010000454.1 GCA_025937785.1 Polyangiaceae bacterium | reverse complement strand
GAAATCCTGCCTTACATCCCGGCGCTGATCGCCGGCCTCCACGCCGAGGAGTACTCGCTCTTTCACGAGCTGCTCGAGGGCAGTGAAGCTGGGCCCGGCTTCGCCGTCGGCATGTATTACGCCGTCACCTGCCAAGACGAGGCCCCGTTCACGTCACCGGCCCTGGTCGACGCCAAGCGCGCAGGGTTCGACGAACGCTATGCGCTGGCCTTCGACGCCCAACTCCTGCTCGCCATTTGCGAGCGCTGGAACCTCCCCGCCTCTCCCGAGCGAGAAAACCAGCGGGTCGAAAGCGACGTTCCGAGCCTCGTCACCTCTGGCGCTTTCGATCCCGTGACGCCACCCGCCTACGGCGACATGGCGGCCGCCGGCCTCTCCAACGCGCAGACCTTCGTGCTCGCCGACCAGTCCCACGGCGCCAGCGTCAGCAGCTGCGGCAACCGCCTCGTCACCGCCTTCTTCAACGACCCCGAGCGCACCCTGGATTCCGGCTGTGTCGATAGCCTGGGCGTTCCGGACTTCCGCACCGGCCGCCAACCGCTCGTCCATACCCCCAAGCTCCGCTTCGAAGTCCCGGTGCACTGGAACGACGAGCTCCTCCAAAAACTCGCCGACGCCGCGGCGCGCGCCCGGCGGGGCCCGCTCCGCCAGCCTGCAGCGTTGGATCGCTGATGTACCTCCTGCTCGACAGCTACTCGCTCTTCTTTCGAGCGTTCCACGCGCTCCCAGAAATGACGACCCAAGCTGGCCTGCCCACCAACGCCCTGTATGGGTTCAGCTCGCTCCTGCTGAAGTTGCTCCGCGAGGTCGACCCCGCCGGCGTGGCCTTGGCGCGAGACCTGCCCAAGCGGACCTTTCGTCATGAGCAATACGCGGAGTACAAGGCCGGCCGCGCCCCGCTCGCGCCCTCGCTGGTGACTCAGCTCGAGCTTTTCGGTGAGCTCGCGACCGCCACCGGTTTTCCGATGTTCTCCGCCGAGGGTTTCGAGGCAGACGACGTGCTCGCCACGCTGGCGGCGCGTCTAGCGGCGCAGGGCTCCCAGGTCCTGGTGGTGAGTGGCGACCGCGATCTGCTGCAGCTCGCGGGCGACGCCGTCGACGTGCTGTTCGTGGGTCAGCGGGGCAAGGCGCCCACGCGCTACGACAGGGCGCGCGTGTTCGAGCGTTTCGGTGTAGAGCCCGAGCAACTGCCGCTCTACGTGGCACTCGTGGGCGACACTTCCGACAACATCCCCAAGGTCAAGGGCATCGGTCCGAAGACCGCCAGCGCCTTGCTCCGCGGGTGCACTGGTGCCACGGAGCTGCTCGGCCGGCTCGACCAGGTGCCCCCCAAGCTGCGCTCCGTCCTGAGCGAACACGCCGACCAGATCCAACAGAGCGAAGCCCTAGCGCGCCTGCGCCGGGACGTCCCGCTCGACGATCGGTTGCCGGCCCCCTTCGATGCTGCCGCGCGCGCCCGCACCGCCCAGCTCTTCGAGCGGTGGGAGTTCAAGAGCCTTCAGGCGCGGCTCGAAGCCTTGAAGGCTTGAGACAGGACGCTGCAGACGGCCGCCGCGCCAAGGACCTCGGGTCCGCCTGGCGCATCCGGGCACCTCCAGACTCAGCGGCGGCTGTCCTCGTCGGTGGCTCGAGCGAAGTTGCGGGCAGGGCTGCGAAATTGCCGTGGCCACTCGGCCGCCAGCTGCTAAGTTCCGCTAGTTTTGGTGCAGAGTGTCATCCGTTCGCCGTGCCGTGCGTGGGCTCGGGCCATCGTTCCCCTCCTGGTTTGGTCTGCCTGCGTGCACTGTCAGAGCCACGGCGAGCGCTCCGGGCCGGAAGTGCTCCAGCAGCTGCAGCTGGTGGATCAAGACGGTGAGCGGATCGACGAGGACGCACTGAGCGACCGCGTCGTCGTCCTGAACTTCATGTTCACGCGTTGCCCGAGCGTCTGTCCTCGGCTCACCCAGGTGCTGCGCGAAGCTTTCGACGGGCTGCCCGAGGAGACGCAGCGTCACGTGCAGTTTCTTTCGATTTCGGTGGATCCGGTTCACGACCGGCCCGCCACCTTGAAGGCATTCGCTCGCAAGCATCGAGCCGACAGCGAAACGTGGCGGTTCGCGCACATCGAGGAGCGCGAGCTCTCCGCGCTTGCTGAAAGACTGGCCGTGTTCGAGCCCGGCGCTCGGAAGGAGCCCTCGGCGCACAGCATGGCCATCTACCTTTTCGATCGCCAGGGGCGGCCGCGACAGCGGTACACAGGAACAACCCTCGAACCCCAACACCTCGCGCGCGAGATCATGGCCCTGGTGGCTCTCGAGCGCTCGTCCAAGTCATGAAGCACGCACCTGGTCACGCGGACCGTTCGAGCTCCGCCGGGCTCGCAGCTTTCGTGCTGCTGATCGCGGCGTGCTCCGAGCGGGCGGAGTCCCAGTCAGCGGAGTCCGAGCCAGCGGAGGTGCGCAGCATCGCCCAGCCCTTGGCGGTCACCGATCCCTCCGTAGCGCTCGCCCTCTTGCTCCCCGAGCCCATCGATCCGGCCTTCGAAGGGCTCGACGTTCCTGCGGACGCTCCTACCAAGGGCATGTGGTCGCCGGTGTTCGACTGGCCACTCAATGGCCTGCACTCGGTGCTGCTGCCCACCGGGAAAGTGCTCACCTACGGCACTCCCTCTGGGGCGGCGGCCACTCAGGATGGTCGCACGTTCGACATCTGGAGCCCCGAAACGGGATTCGGTGACGAGAGCCACCGCACGGACTTCGACTCGCAGCGGGCGAACAGCTTCTGCAGCAGCGCGGCGTTCAACGCGGAGGGGTCGCTGCTGATCACGGGCGGCAACTCTCCCCTGGAAAGCAGCGTGTTTTCGACGGCCGCCGAAACGGTGGAAAAGTCGCCGTTCCTGCTCGCGAGCGAGCGCTGGTACGGCAGCATGATCACGCTCGCTGACGGACGCTTCCTGATGCTGGGCGGATCGGGTCCCTATGCAGCGCTGCGCGCCTACCAAGATCCGGCCGCGGCGATTGCCGCGGGCTCGGTGGCGATGACTCCGGAGATCTACGAACCCGCGACGGGGTTTCGCAGCCTCTTCGGGGCGTACAGCCGCGAGGCGTTCGGGCCGGACCATCACCGCTATTGGTACCCCCGAGCGTGGGTCGCCCCCGACGGCGCCGTCTTCGGTATCTCGTCCGAGCAGATG
>JAICQQ010000177.1 GCA_025937785.1 Polyangiaceae bacterium | reverse complement strand
GGGCCTCCGTCGAGATCAGCGGCACGGCCTGGCGCTGCATGTTGGCGCCCATGAGCGCGCGGTTCGCGTCGTCGTGCTCCAGGAAGGGCACGAGCGCCGCGGCCACGCTCACCATCTGGTTGGGAGCGACGTCGATCAGCTCGATCTGATCGGCAGGCGCCATACGGTAGTCACCGTTGAAGCGCGCGCTGACCAGCGAATCCTTGAAGCTGCCGTCGTCGTTCCTGGGGCTGGAGGCCTGGGCAATGAACTTCCCCTCCTCCTCGAGCGCGCTGTACCAGTTGACCTTGCTCTGCACCACGCCGTCCTTGACGGAGCGGTACGGCGTCTCCACGAAGCCGTATTCGTTCACTCGGGCGTAGGTGGAGAGCGAGGCGATCAGGCCGATGTTCGGACCTTCCGGCGTCTCGATCGGGCAGATACGACCATAGTGCGTGGCGTGCACGTCGCGCACCTCGAAGCCGGCTCGCTCGCGGGTCAGACCGCCCGGGCCGAGGGCAGACAGGCGCCGCTTGTGCGTCACCTCGCTCAGCGGGTTCGTCTGATCCATGAACTGCGAGAGCTGCGACGACCCGAAGTACTCCTTCACCACCGCGCCCACGGGCTTCGCGTTGATGAGGTCGTGCGGCATCAGCGTGTCGATCTCCTGCGACACGCTCATGCGCTCCTTGATGGCGCGCGCCATGCGCACCAGGCCGATGCGGTACTGAACCTCCATCAACTCGCCCACCGCGCGCACGCGGCGGTTGCCGAGGTGATCGATGTCGTCGACCGAGCCGCGACCATTCTTCAGATCGATCAGGTGCTCGATCGTGTTGAGGATGTCCTCGGTAGTCAGCGTGCCCTGGTCCAGCTTCGGCCGCTTCTCCTCCGGCAGGTCGCGATAGAACTTGTAGTTCAGCTTGAGGCGGCCGACCGCCGACAGATCGTAGCGCTCGGGATTGAAGAACAGGTTCTGGAACAGCGTCTTCGCCGTCTCCAGCGTGGGTGGATCACCGGGCCGCAGGCGCCGGTAGATCTCCATGATGGCGTCTTCCGTGGTGGTGACCTTGTCCGCGATCAGCGTGTCGCGCAGGTAGGAGCCGACGTTCAGGCCGTCGATGAACAGCACCTTGAACTCGCGGATCCCGGCCTCGCGGATGCGCTCCAGCGTGGTCTCCGTGACCTCTTCGTTGCACTCGAGCAGGACCTCGCCCGTCTCCTTGTCGATCACGTCACCGGCGCTGACCTTGCCGATCAGCTCGATGGGCTCGATGGTGAGGCGCTCCAGCTTGCTCGCCTTGAGCTTCTTGATCGCAGCGCGGGTGAACTTGGTGTTCTTGCGAACGATCACCTCGTCGCTGATCTTGATGTCCTGCGTTGCGCGCTGCCCCGCGAGCAACTCGAAATCCACGCTCTTCTGCGCGGTGCCGTCCTCGCCCAGGTACACCGTCTCGCTCGCGTAGAAGCGATCGAGGATCTCCTGCGTGCCGAAGCCCAGCGCCCGGATCAGCACCGTAGCGTGCATCTTGCGCCGGCGATCGATGCGGACGTAGATGATGTCCTTGTGGTCGAACTCCAGGTCGAGCCACGAGCCGCTGTAGGGGATGACGCGCGCGGAGTAGAGGAGCTTGCCGCTGGAGTGCGTCTTGCCCTTGTCGTGGTCGAAGAACACGCCGGGGCTGCGGTGGAGCTGGGAGACGACGACCCGCTCCGTGCCGTTGATGATGAACGTCGCGGTGTCCGTCATCAGCGGGATCTCGCCGAAATAGACCTCCTGCTCCTTGATGTCGCGCACGACGCGCTGGCCACCCTCGATGGTGTCGTAGACCATCAGCTGGGTCGTGACCTTGATCGGAGCGGCGTAGGTCATGCCGCGCTGGCGGCACTCCTCGACGTCGTACTTCGGCTTGTCCAGATGGTACGACACGAAGACGAGCTCGCTCGTGCCGTCAAAGTCGCGGATCGGGAAAACGCTCTTGAAGACGCCCTGCAGCCCGATGTCAGTCCGCTCCGACGTCGGGATGTCAGCCTGCAGGAACTTCTCGTAACTGCTCTTCTGAATGTCGATCAGATCGGGAATGTCCACCACGGACTCGACCCGACCCAGGTTTGTTCGATGCCGGAAGTTCGACTGAACCTTTGACGCCATCTGAGCTCCTCTGCACTACCTCTCCGCTGACACCGCTGCACGAACTACGGCGCAAAGCAGCTCAACACGGCCTCACCGTGTCTGAGCTGCCTGCGCCGTAGCCGTATCCTGCAGTGTCGCGACTCTTGTCTGGACACACGTCTCGAGGACGTAATTGAGGCCCGCCCGCGAGCGGGCCCATTGGGGCTGCGGGGTCTGCCCCGCGATGAACTGCCCGAACCGCCTCTGTCTGCACGCGACAGTTCACTCGACGGCTCACTTGACTTCGACGGTGGCTCCAGCCTCTTCGAGCTTCTTCTTGATCTCGGCAGCCTGATCCTTGCTGGCGCCCTCGCGGATCGGCTTCGGCACGCCTTCCACCAGATCCTTGGCTTCCTTCAGGCCCAGCGAGGTGATCTCGCGCACGACCTTGATGACCTGGATCTTGTTGGCGCCAGCGCCAGTCAGGATCACGTCAAACTCGGTCTTCTCCTCGACCGGGGCTGCTGCCGCAGCGCCACCAGCCGCGCCGCCTGCCACGGCCACCGGAGCCGCGCTCACGCCCCACTTGGTCTCCAGTTCCTTGACGAGATTGGCGATCTCCAGCACGGGCAGCGCCGAGAGATAGTCGACAACCTGTTCCTTCGTTAGTTCAGCCATTTACTTGCTCCTTACAACCTCACGGGGGAGGCGACGTCTTTTCTTGAATTGAGAATCACTTGGGGGGACGAAGCCGATCCGAGCCAGGCTAGGCCACAGACCGACCTCTCGGGGATCAGCCCTTGGCCTTCTTGGCCTCGAGCAGGCGGACGAAATTGCCGGCGGGGGTATTGAGTAGCATCACGAAGCGCTGTGCGGGCGCCATCATGGTGGCCAACAGCATGGCGCGAGCCTCGTCCTTGCTGGGCAGGCTCGCCAGCTGGGTCTCGACGGTTTTGGCGTCGAGCACCTGGCCGTCGATCAAGCCCGCCTTGACCTTCAGCTTCTCGTTATCCTTGGCGAAATCGCGCGCCACCCGGGCCGCGGCACCCGGCTCCTCGCCGCTGAAGGCCACGCCCGTCATGCCCTTGAGGGCCTTGGACAGGGTCTGCGCGTACGGCGCGTCGCCCAGCGCTCGCCGGACCAGCGAGTTCTTGAGCACCTTGTAGGTGACACCGTTCTTGCGGAACTGGCTGCGTAGCGCCGACACCTCAGCCACCGTCATCCCGGAGAAATCCAGGAAGACCGCCGCCGTACCCTGGGCGAAGTGACCCTTGATCGCTTCGACCGCTTCAACCTTCTCGGGGCGCATTACGCTTGCTCCTCTTGGCTGCTGTCGACGGAGGCCGGGTCGATCTTCACGCCCGGACCCATCGTGCTGGAAATGCCGACCGAATGGACATAGACGCCCTTCGCCGACGGCGGCTTCTTGGCGATCAGATCCTCCAGCAGGGCCCTGCCATTGTTGATCAACTTCTCGGCGTCAAAGGAGACGCGGCCGATGCGGCAGTGCACGACGCCGGCCTTGTCGACCCGGTACTCCACCTTGCCGGCCTTGGCCTCTTGCACCGCGCGAGCAACATCCATCGTCACCGTGCCGACCTTGGGGTTCGGCATCAAGCCGCGCGGACCGAGCACGCGGCCCAGCTTGCCGACGATACCCATCATGTCCGGCGTGGCGATGACCCGATCGAAGTCGATGTTGCCCTCGGTGATCTTCGCGGCCAGATCCTCGCCACCCGCCAGATCCGCGCCGGCGTCGAGAGCGGCCTTTTCCTTCTCGCCGCGCGCAAACACGGCAACGCGGACCGTGCGGCCCGTGCCATGCGGGAGCACCAGCGCGCCGCGTACCATCTGGTCCGCGTGCTTGGGATTGACGCCGAGGCGCACCGCGAGGTCGACGCTCTCGTCGAACTTGGCGCTGGCCACGGCTTTGACCACACCCACGGCTTCCGCGAGGGTGTGCTGGCGATCTCGATCGAACTTGCCGACCGCCTGCTTTCGCTTCTTTGTGTTCTTGGCTGCCATTCTATCTCCTCTGGTCCGCGGCCCGTCGCGAGGCGGCTCTGAGCGCTGGCTCCTGCCGTCTGCCCCGCCTGGGCCTCCCAGAATCTCGTTTCAAACTCTTGTAGGCGCGTAGCCTGACCTGCTGCGCCCGGGGTTGGGCAGCGACAGCTCAGTCCACGACCTCGATGCCCATGCTACGCGCGGTGCCGGCCACGCTACGCGCCGCGGACTCGAGCAGATGGGTGTTGAGGTCTTCCAGCTTGGTCTGCGCGATCTCGAGCACCTGCGCCTTGGTCACCTTGCCCACCTTCTTGCGGTTGGGCTCCGGTGAGCCAGAGCCCGGCTTGCCGCTCGTGGCCAGGCCAGCGGCCTTCTTCAGCAGGATGCTGGCCGGGGCCGACTTCATCACGAAGGTGTAGGAGCGGTCCGCGTACACGGTGATGATCACCGGCACCACGGTATCGCCGAGCTTCGCGCTCTTCGCGTTGAAGTCCTTGCAGAACCCCATGATGTTGACGCCATGCTGGCCCAACGCCGGACCCACCGGCGGCGAAGGGTTGGCTTTGCCGGCCGGGAGTTGCAGCTTGATGTAACCCGTAATTTTTTTCTTACTCGCAGCCACTTTGGTGGTCCTCTCTCTCGGGCAACCTGCTGGTTACCAATCTGCTGCCGCGCCGACCGCGCCGCTCGGATGGCAGCCCTATCGCCGGAACACCGGCGTCAGCGTTTCTCCACGTGGCCGAAGTCCAGCTCCACGGGCGTCGGCCGCCCGAAGATGCTGACCATGACCTTGAGCTTCTGCTTGTCCGGTCTGATTTCCTGCACGGTCCCGGAGAAGTTTGCGAACGCGCCAACGACCACCCGCACCTCGTCGCCTTCTTGAAACTGCTGGCGAGGCTTCGGCTTCACCGCACCCTCGGTGATGCCCTTGCGCAGATCCTCGATGTGGGGAGGCTTCACTTCCTGCGGGCGCTGGTTGCCCACGAAGCCGGTCACCTTCGGCGTGTCCTTGACGACGTGCCAGGCGTCCTCCCCCATCTCCATCTCGACGAAGATGTAACCGGGAAAAGTCGTCTTCGCGCGGACACGGCTCTTGCCGTCCTTGCCGACGCTGGTCACCGTCTCCGAGGGGATGAGGATCTCGCCGAACTTGTCCTCCATGTGGTGCTGCCGGATGCGCTCCTGCAGCGCCACCTTCACCTTGTTTTCATAGGTGGAGTAGGTGGTGACCACGTACCACTTCTTGACCGGGGCCTCCTCACCCTTGGCGGCTGAAGAGCTGCCCTCTGCTGAGGCGGAAGAACGAGCACCCGAGGGATTGGTAGATTCTTCAGTCATGCCCCATACACCAGCATCGTCACGAACGCCCAGAGCCGGTCCAAAAGACCAATATATACCGTGGCGAAAACGCCTGCGGCGATCACCACGATAGTTCCATTGGTGACCGTCTCCTTCTTCGGCCACGTCACCTTGGAGAGCTCCAAGGCTACGTCGTCCGCCCAGCGCCGCACGGCATCCTTGCGCAGGCAATAGACCATCAACAGAATGCCGGCGACGGCCCCGACGCTCATCGTGAACAGCGGGCGCTCATCTTCCGGATAGCGCAGCAAGAAGGGCGCCTGCCGGATCACCCAGGCCTCCGCCGCGAGCTGGTTCCAGATTGCGGCGAGGATCTTTCCGACCAGGAAGGCGGCGCCGATGCCCAGGGCGAAAAACGCGGCAAACACCCATTTCTCGGTGCCCAGCTCGTCGTTGATTTCACCGACGGTGTGAGCGTCCCCGTCCGCGGCGCGCACGTCGAGCGCATCGCCGTCGGAAGCGACCTCGGGGCCCTCACCGGCCTTCTTTTCCTCAACGTCTGCCATGAGATCAGGTGAAGCTTGTAGTGGGCTGCCGCGCGCTCGAGCGACAACGCTGTCTAGACGGTGCCGCGGTCTGCCGCAGCCGCGTGACGCCGCTCGCAGCGGCCAATCCGGAACCCTGGAGCTTCGTCGTCCGGGAAAGCGCGAGAGTCTTCACTAGCAGGGGCGGCAAGAATCGAACTCGCGACCCACGGATTTGGAATCCGTTGCTCTACCAACTGAGCTACGCCCCTGTGAATGAGCTGTGAATAGTCTTTTGCCGACGACGCGAGCGCGGGGCTGGACTTCCTATACGGCCTCTCGATGCTGGGTGTGAGCGTTACAGGTGCTGCAGAACTTGCTCAAGGTGAGCGGGCTGAGCCCCTCACGACGAGCCTTGGTTTTCCGATAGTTGCGCCCGCCGCACTGGGCGCAGGACAGCACGATGCGCCGGCGCGGCAGCGGTGCAGACCGCCCCGACCGGGCATGCTCCTGGCCGCCAGAGCCAGCCTCTGGCGAGGCCTCCTCCGAGGTCAAAAACATCGATTCGAGCTGTTCAACCAGTCTGCTCATGCCTACTGAACTAACTGCCACTCCTGGCTGCTACTCGCTGGAGACCCCCGCGAGGTTCGATGCCAGTGCATCGATGCTTGCGGGGGCATCAGCAGCGCTCACTCGACCAGCGATTATTCGATGATCTTGGTGACGACGCCGGCGCCGACGGTCTTGCCGCCCTCGCGGATGGCGAAGCGCATCTGCTCTTCCAGGGCCACCGTCGTGATCAGCTCCACTTCCACCGTCACGTTGTCGCCCGGCATCACCATCTTCACGCCCTCGGGCAGCATCACCGAGCCCGTCACGTCCGTGGTGCGGATGTAGAACTGCGGGCGGTAGTTCGTGAAGAACGGAGTGTGGCGACCGCCCTCTTCCTTCTTCAGAACATACACCTCACCCATGAACTTCTTGTGCGGCTTGATCGAGCCCGGCTTGGCCAGCACCTGGCCACGCTCGATGCCCTCCTTGTCAATGCCGCGCAGCAGACAGCCCACGTTGTCGCCGGCCTGACCCTCGTCCATCTGCTTGCGGAACATCTCCACGCCCGTCACCGTCGTGAGCGCGCTCGTCTCGAAGCCGATGATCGCGACCTCTTCCCCGACCTTCACCTTGCCGCGCTCGATGCGGCCCGTGGCCACCGTGCCACGACCCTTGATCGAGAACACGTCTTCCACCGCCATCAGGAAGGGCTTGTCCACCTCGCGCACCGGCTCCGGGATGTCCTTGTCCAGGGCCGCGACCAGCTCCGTCACCGTGGCCTCCCACTTGGGGTCGCCGTTCAGCGCCGGCAGGGCCGCTCCGCGCACGATCGTCGCGTCGTCACCCTTGAAGTTGTACTTGTTGAGCAGCTCACGCGCTTCCATCTCGACCAGGTCGAGCATGTCCTGATCCTCCACCGCGTCGCACTTGTTCAAGAACACGACGATGTGGTTCAGACCCACCTGACGCGCCAGGAGCACGTGCTCGCGCGTCTGCGGCATCACGCTGTCCAGCGAGCTCACCACCAGGATCGCGCCGTCCATCTGCGCCGCGCCGGTGATCATGTTCTTGATGTAGTCCGCGTGACCGGGGCAGTCGACGTGCGCGTAGTGCCGCTTCGGGCTCTCGTACTCCACGTGGCTCACCGAGATCGTCACGGTCTTGGTCTCATCGCGCACGATGCCGCCCTTGGCGATGTCCGCGTACTTGATGCCGTGGGCTAGACCCGCCTTCTCCTGAACCTTGAGCAGCGCCGCGGTCAGCGTCGTCTTGCCGTGATCGATGTGACCGATCGTTCCGACGTTTACGTGTGGCTTCTTGCGTACGAACTTCTCTTTGGCCATGGTTCTCTCGCCGCTCTTTCTTCTTCAGGAGACTTGTTCTTCCGGAGACCCTTTTCTCAAGAGCCCTTTCCTCAGGAACCCTACTTCATCAAACCTAGCTACAGCGAGCTAGGCCGGCAGCTGGCCGAGCGCCGCGCACCCGGGCAGCCATACGGCGCCCCGGGGCAGCCATACGGCGCGCAAAGCCACCGCCGGCGCGTGAGGTCCTGTTCGAGCCCACCATCAGGATTGAACTGATGACCTCGTCCTTACCAAGGACGTGCTCTACCAACTGAGCTAGGTGGGCGGATGGTGCTCGCGAGCCCGAAGGTACACGAGACGCAAAACATACATTCATCCCGCAGGCACCGAAGCGCCCACGAGAAATCAAACATCGTGGGTTGGGGCGCCCACGAGAAATCAAGCCTCGTGGGTTGGGGCGCCCACGGGAAATCAAACATCGTGGGTTGGGGCGCCCACGAGAAGATAACCGAGAGCGGGAGACGAGATTCGAACTCGCGACGTTCAGCTTGGAAGGCTGACGCTCTACCAACTGAGCTACTCCCGCGGAAACCAGCGCGGAGGGTTGCCCGGAGACGCCCCTCACGTGCTCGAGCACTGATCGGCTCGTGCCCAACGCGCGCACGCCGGCGCCCTGCCCCGCCCGGAACGGACGAGGTGCGGCGCCTTGCAGGCGAATTCGTGGCTGAGCTGGGCCACGAACCAATCTTTCGGATCGCGTGATGGGCATTCTTCTTTGAGCTCGTTTGACGCTTGGTGGAGGGTGTTGGATTCGAACCAACGAAGGCATAAGCCGGCAGGTTTACAGCCTGCTCCCATTGGCCACTCGGGAAACCCTCCGGAATTTTTGACCGCGTTCGGGCGTCGACTAGTCCTGTTTAGTTATCGATCGTGCTTTCGCGTTTGCCTGGATTCGAGCTGGGGAGGGGACTTGAACCCCTAACCGCCTGTTTACAAAACAGGTGCTCTACCGATTGAGCTACACCAGCGAAAGGTCGCCGGCTGATGGTCGGCCGATGCCAACCAGAACCATGCCCTCTGGGAATCATGCCCCTGCTGGCCTCTTTGGAAAGTGTCGAGGCTAGCGCGGCTCGTCATCAATCTCGGTCTGCACCGGCAACGCATCTTGCCGATCCGAATGCCTTTCTCCCAGTTCCGAGCTGCGCAGACACGAATGCACCCGTCCCGAGAGACGGGCACTGGTAGCCCTCGTCCCCGGCACTGTCAAGCACAATTCATACCGTCGCCGGACGACCGTGATTTCCGGGCCTTCGTGCCCAGGTTTCGGTTCCCTTCCGACCGCCAATTCGGGCTGGCGGCCACCGGCTTCGGGGTAGCGCTCTCTCGCGCGCCGTTGCCCCAGCTTACGAGGGCAAAGGCCCCAGCTTTCTCAGCTACTGCATGCTGCCGGCTGGAGGCCGGCAGCTTCTGATTCAGCGGGAGGGCTGCCCGCGCGAGGCGGGACGATTGGGTAGCATTTGTTCAGGAGCGGGTCTAGCGTTTGCTGCTCGGATCGCTGGCGCCAGGTGTGGAGCTTTTCGGCTCCTTGCTGCGCTGCTCCAGGTCGGCGAGTGCCTGCTCGAGCTGCGCGCGCGAGAACGGCAAGCGGTCCAGTGCTCGCTCCTCGTCTCGCCTCGCCGCTTCCAGCTTGCGCAAGGACTGTTCGGTGCGCCGCACCCACTCCGAGCTCTCGCCGGTGCGCGTCGCCATGGCCAGGGTGTGCTCGAGCATGCTGGCAGCCTTGCTCGAGAGCACGGAATAACGCAGCCGCATGGCTCCCTCGAAGAGCTGGCGCTCGTGCTCGTCCGTGGCACGCGGAGGTGGAATCTGCATCAGCTCCTGGTGCAGGCGTTCGTACAGCTCTCCCACTCGATAGCCCGCCATCGTCGACCAGTGCGCGTCATAGGCGCGCATGGTGTCCGAATACGCGCTCTGCGCCTCCAAGAGCAGCTCGCAGCGCCGCTCCAGCCGCGCAGCAAACTCCTTCACGTCGCCGCTGAGAGTGGCCGCTTCCGCGCGGTGGCGGCGCGCCTCGCCCAGCGCGAAGTACAGCTGCGCCAGGTCTCGTGGGATGCGACCGGCGCGATCGAGCTGCAAGCGATCGACGATCTCCAGGCCCTTGGCCACGGCGTACTCCGCCTCCTCCTGTCGCGCAGCCGCCAGCAGCTCGAGCGCGCGCGCGGCATAGGCCAGGATGCGGGAGCCGGGGGCCGCGTTCGGGTAGCGCTCCAGATACACCAGCGCAGTCTGCCCGGCTGCCGCCCAGGCCTCCTGATGCAAGCGCACGCGCAGGCTGCGCACCAGCGCTTCATTTGCAAGCTGCGCCGAGGGCAGCCGGCGCCCCAGCTGCTCGAAGCGCTGCGCCGCTGCCTCCAGGTCACCCAGCGCCTCGTGCGCGAGCGCCCCCTGAAACAGCGCGCGCTCCAGCCACAGCCCCTCGCTCTCGTGCGCCACGATGCGGTCGAAGGTGAGCGCGGCGCCGCGATAGTCGCCTTGCCGCAAGCTCGTCTGCCCGTCGGCAAAGAGCTCGGCCACGTCCACCGCGGACTCCGGAGTGACGATCGTCGTGGCAACGCGCGTGGCTGGACCAGCAGCAGGAGCTCGCGCTGCTGGCGCTGCAACTGTCCGTGGTGAACGCACGGGCAATGGAGACGGTGGCCTCCCCGCACAGGCGCACAGCCACAGCGTTAATCCGTACCAGAGCGCTTGGCACGCCCTGGATCGCGCATTGCACTGGGCGAGCCTGCGGCTGGATGCCAAGGAAAATCGGAGCGAAGGCAACGTGGTCACGGCAAGGCTGATGGCTACGGCACGGCCGCGGTGCGGGCGCGAGCAGCCTGACACAGAAATAACGCAGCAGAGCAACATTGACTGATCGCTCGCCCATTCCTTATCAGAAGGACGGGTCGGGGACTTCGCCGCGGGTGCCCTCGAGCCATCCGGGGGGCGCGGGAACTGGCACGCACGGAGCTCGTAGCGAGACGAGCTCGGAGAGCGAACAACCAGAGCACGACACAGCGAACCATCACGCTGCGGACATGCGCGGCGTCAGTGCGTAGGAACATAGCGTAGCGAACTTGCTAGGGGAAAACGCGTAGGGAAAGGTGAGGTTGAGTATGGCGGAGCGTCAGCAGTTGAGCATCGAAACTCTCGAAATTCAGCACCGGGGACTGTCGGCACAACTCGAAGCACTGATGAGGCATGCTCACCTGACTCCCAAAGAGGAGGTTGTCGTTCGCGAGCTCAAGAAGAAGAAGCTCGACATGAAGGATCGCATCGCGGCGCTGCGACGCATAGTGCGCGCTTGAGGCCTTCGGATCAGCTCGTTAGCATCAGCTCGTTCAGCATCAGCTCGCGCAACAACGCGACGGACAAGCGATAATCAGCGGCGCCCGGGCTCGGTACCAGGCGCCGCTGGCGTAGCTGGGGTGGCAGCGCCCGGGGCGGCCTCGATCGATTGCACGGCGTCCTCCTCCACCCCAGTGAGCCCGAACACGCGCCGGTTTAGATCGGAGAGCGCACTATCCAGGCGCGAGCTCCAGGCGGTGTCCAGCGCGCTCGGGTACTGCTGCTGCGCGACGCGGGCCAGACCCAGCCAGTGTCGCGCGTCGAGATGGAAGCCCAGGCGATAGTCGGTCATGCCCCGCAGGTAGGCATAGCGGGCAAAGTCACTCGGGCTGAGCTCGGCCTGGCGTAGCTCCAGATTGCGCCAGACCGCCAGCGCTCGCTCGAACTGATTGTCCTCGTAATAGGCCTGGCCGCGGAGCAACGCCGCGCGCTCGCCCGCACAAGCCAGCCCTGCGCAGCAGACGGCGAGCGCTGCCAGCGCGATGCTCGAGCGGCGGAGCCTGGGCGACCGCATGCACTGGCTAACGGCTGGCGCCGGCGCGCAAATAGCGCAGTCGCGTCACGGGCAAGCCGCTTGCGATCACCCGCCGCTCGCGCGGGCTGCGCGCGCCGTATGGATTTTCGCCGAGCAGCGGCGAGCCCGGCGCGTCTCCGAGCGGACCAAACGCCGGCTCCGCCTCGATCGCCGCTCGATATGCCTCGGCCGTATCGGGCACATCGGTCTGCACGAACAGCTCACCACCGGGCCGCAGCAGGCGCGCCAGCTCGCTGGCGACCCCACCGCTCGCGAGCCTGCGCTTGGCGTGCTTCTTCTTCCACCACGGGTCAGGGAAGTGAATGAAGACACGGGCCAGGCTGGCGCTGGCAAAGCGCGGCAGCGCCTGGCGAATGTCCTCTGCAAAGACGCGCCCGCGGCCCTGAAGCCCCAGCTCGTGCAGCTTCTGGTCCACCAGGCTCGCCCACTTGAGCCGGATCTCGAGGCCCACGATGCACACCTCCGGACTGGCGGCCAATCGATCCACCAGGAAGCCACCGCGGCCCGGTCCGATCTCCAGCTCCAGCTCTCCGGGTTGCCGGGGGCTATCGGGAAAGATCTGGCTGAGCCCCAGCGCGTCACCGGCAGGCAGCCGCGGCGCGTTCAAATAGGGAGAGAGCCACTTTCGTTCCTTCTGTTCCAGGGGCACCACGGGCTGCGCGCACATGCCGCGGGGTAGTAGCGCGTTTCGCGCCGAAAGACACCCAGCGAGAAAATGGACCTCTGCGCCTCCTCGGCAGTAGCGTTCCAGCAGTGCCCTCCCCCGAACCGATAGACCGGGGGCCCGAGCCCCACTCGTCCGACACTCGCACGCCCGCCATCTCGCCGCCCAACCGCACCGATCAGGTGCGCTGGATGCTGTTCACTCAGCTCTGGGGCTGGGCGTTGTTGATGCACCACGCCAGCTTTGACAAGTGGCCGCACAGCCCGCTTGGCTGGGCGCTGCTCGGCTGCGCCGCGGCGCTCGTGCTCTTCCCGCGGCGGACGGAGCTGCTCGCCGGCACGGCCCTGATCGAGTTCCTGTTCATCCAGCAGGGTATGCCGGAGACGGCGAACCACCTGATGTTCGAGGGGTTCGTGTGCTTCACGTGGCTGTTTGCCTTTGCACTGCAAGCAGGCGCCGCGCGCCGGCGCCGGGTGCCCTGGCGCAAGGTCTGGGCGGGCGACGAGCAGGGGCGCCATCCGCTGCAGGGCTCCTTGCTGCCGCTGAGCGCCGCCTTCTTGATGCTGTACTGGCTCTCGGTGCTGCACAAGCTGAACTACGACTTCATCGATCCCGAGGTCAGCTGTGCCTCGTACATGTACCGGCGCGTCTCCGAGCTGTTGCCATTCATGCCCGCCGCACGCTGGGCAGAGCACCTGGCGATCTGGGGCACGCTGCTCGCCGAGGCCGCCGTGCCCGTGCTGCTCTTGCATCGCCACACCTGGCGCTTCGGGCTGGTCACGGCGCTAGCCTTCCACCTGCTGCTCGGCTTCGACCCTACTCCCGGCATCTACAGCTTCACTGGCCTGCTGTACGCGCTGTTCATCCTGCTGCTGCCGGGCACCTTCGTGGACAGCGCGGCTACCCAGCTCGAACGGTTGCGGGGGAAGGTCGGGCGCAGGCCGTTATTGTACGTACGCATCGCCGGGCTGCTGCTCTGGATTGCGATCCTGGTCTACAGCTCCAGCCGTCACGATCGCTGGTCCTTCGGCGTCGGTTTTCCCATCTTCTTGCTGTGGTCGCTCCTGGTTGCCGCCGCATACCTGTACACGCTTTCGCGCACACCTGCCGTCACGGTCCATCCGCCGGCGCGCACACCGGTGTGGCTCTGGGTGCTGCCCGCGCTCGTGCTGCTGAGCGGTTTCAACCCGTACCTGGGGCTGCGAACGCAGCTCTCGTTCTCCATGTTCAGCAACCTGCGCACGGAAGGCGGACGCACCAACCACCTGTTCATGCCAAGGCTGATCACGCTGCAGCCCTATGAAGACGACCTGGTGGAGATCGTGGAGAGCAGCGACCCCGGTCTGCAGAGCTTGAAGGAGAAGGAGCTGTTGCTGCCCTACTTCGAGTTCCAGGCCATGATCAATGAGCTGGAGAACGTGCAGGCCACGTACCTACGCAACGGCCAGGAGCACAAAATCTCCTGCGTGGACGGGGTGTGTGACGATCCCGACCTGGGCACCCCGCATCCGCGCATGCGCCGGGCGTTCTTCTATTTCCGCCCCGTCGACAAGGGACCCAAGATGCAGTGCCGTCACTGAGCTGCGCCGGGAGCCGCCGGCACGCCGTACAACCCGTGCTGGCGAATGAAGCTCAGCACGGCGCTGGGCACCAGGCTCTGCAACTCGGTGGCGGCGCCGGCGCTGCCGCTCGCCCACTCGCCGAGCAGCGCGCGCACCTCGGTGGAAGAGACCTCGGGCAGCAGGCGGGTGCTGCGCTCGGCCCGCCCGGGCTCGGGTGCGCCGGCACGCGGCAAGACGAGCGGCGGCGCCAGGCGCTCGATCTCGCGGAAGGCGTGCCACTGGTGCAGCTCGCCCAGAATGTCGGACCCCACCAGCAAGCGCAGCTGCCACTCGGGGTGCCGCGCCAGCAGCGCCCGCACGGTCTCCAGGGTGCGGCTGGGGCTGCCCAGGCTCTGTTCGATATCGCTCACCTCGACCCCGGGCAGCCACTCGAAGGCCAGACGCGCCATGCCGAGTCGCTCGGCAAACGGCGCCAGCGACTTGCCCAGCGCGTGTGCGTACACGGGCACCGCCACCACCCGCTCGACCAGCCCCGTGCTGAGCGCGTACGCGGCCGAGAGCACGTGGCCCACGTGCGGCGGGTTGAAGCTGCCGCCAAACAGACCGACCGAAATTCGCTGCACGACCACTCCGCCGGCGACTTCCTGAGCCCTAGCCTCGTGTTGAGCACTTTTTAGAGGGGGTGTCCATCCCCGTGCCATGCGGCGGCTACGCCGCCTGCGCGTGGCGCCCCCCTCCCAAGTGTCGCGCTTCGCGCACCACGGGAGGGGCACACGTCATGCCGGATTGCGGCGCACCAGACACACCTCCGTGCGGCGTCGCGAGCGACGTGCACGAGAGGGGTATCCATGACGATCGGCTTCTGCGATGAAGGAGTTACCACACCACCTCAGCGAGAGAGCGAAACGTGTTGGACCCTGTCATCGTAGCTTCCTTTGTCCAGCTGCTGCAAGCCTTCTCGGGCTGCTTCACTTCCCCGTCCATGGACAGCTTCGTCACCCTGATGGCGGGCTGGGCTCTCGACTTGCGCCGGCATACAGTGACCGAGGTCATCCGGGCGGCGGGAGCGGTCGGCCGCAAGCACATCAGCAGCTACCATCGGTTCTTCTCGCGCGCTCGCTGGACGACCGACGAGGTCGGCCTGACGCTAGCGGCCCTGCTCATCGAGCGCTTGGCGCCGAAGGGAGTTATTCGACTCGTCGTCGATGACACGTTGGGGCGGCACACCGGCAAGCGCATCTCGGGCGCATCCATGCATCGTGATCCGCTGCTATCGACGGGACGAATGCCCTTCTTCCATTGGGGTCATGTCTGGGTCGTGCTCGCCATCGAAGTGCAGCTGTTCGACAAGAGCTGGGCGCTCCCCGTGCTGTTTCGGCTCCATCGTAGCGAGAAGCGTTGCAAGGCGGAGAAGAGGCCCTATTTCAAGCTGACAGAGGAAGCCCGACAGCTGGTGCTGCTCTTGGCGCAACGGTACCCCGAGCGCCGATTCGAGCTCATCGGCGACTCCGCCTACACCAACGGCTCGCTCATCAAAGGCCGTCCAAGCAACGTCACCGTGATCGGACGTGGTCGACTGGACTCCGCTCTCTATGCTCCGCCCCCCACCCGTCCACGCGGACAGATGGGCCGGCCACGAGTCCGTGGCAAGCGCATCGCCTCTCCGGCCTGGTGGGCTCGTCGCAAGAGCACCCGCTGGGAGAAACTCGATGTCTTCGTCTATGGCCGCGCCGTGACGCTGCGCGTACGGGTCATCGACGCCTTGTGGTACGTAGCAGCAGGCAGCGAGGTCGTGCGGCTCGTCCTGGTCCGTGACTTTCCCGGACACGAGAAGGACGACGTCTTCGTCTCGACCGATCCGGCGCTATCCCCGCGGCACATCATCGAGTCGTTCTCCAAGCGCTGGTCGCTGGAAGTGACCTTCCACGAGGCCAAGGGCAAGCTCGGCTTCGAGGACCCGCAGAATCGTACGGAGCGAGCCGTCGAGCGTACGGCTCCCTTGGCGCTCATCAGCTACAGCCTCACCGTGCTCTGGTACATCCAACACGGTCAAGGCACCCGCGCCGCTCAACTTCCGACACTGCCGTGGTACACGCACAAGGCGGGTACGACCTTCGGCGACATGTTGGCCACCTTGCGGCGGGCTTCGTGGAGCGAGCGACTTTTTGATCCAGCGTCATCGCCGAGCGAGCTGCGGAAACGTCTGCGGCCACTCGTCGACTACGTTGCCAGTGCCGCATGATGCCACCTCCTCCTGAGCCCGCGGAGCGGGCGATTTGGAGGAGGTCGACCCGCCGCAGCGCGAAGCGCGAGGAGGGGCGGGTGGAGGCATCTATCGAAATCGGCCTCGAAAAATGGCGCAAGTCGAGTCTAGGAGCCAAGGAGTCTAGGGGAGAGTGCTCGGTGCCGATCGGACGCTGGGCGACCTTAGAATGTGCCCGCTGAGCGGGCTCATTCCGCGCGGGGGGCCCATTCTAAAGCCGCACGGC
>JAICQQ010000125.1 GCA_025937785.1 Polyangiaceae bacterium | reverse complement strand
TGCGTCATCCGCGCATAGGTGTAGGGCAATGCTTGATTCAGGGTGGGCTGCAGCGCCATCGCGGCCAGCGTCGGATGCTTCGTGTCGAGCGAGGCAGCCGCACCGATGCACACGAAGCCCTTCGGTCGAATCGGGTACCACTCGGCGTCGCAGCCTTCGCCGGGGTAAGGCTCCTTCGCGCGTGCGACCTGACCGCCCGCGTGGAGGTAGCCGATGCGCGTGGCCCCTGGCGCGGGTTTCTCGTAGATGGGAGTCACATCTGCGATCGAACCCAGCTTGGGGTTGTCTTTGGGGATGGGATCCACCTTGGGCGGCGCCGCTGCGCTGGCCTTCGAGAGATCCGGATGTCGATCGTTCGACGAGGTGCAGGCCGGGCAAAGCGCCAACCACCCCGCGCAGCACGCCGAGAACCAATGCCTGCCTTCCATATCCCCCCGGTGACATGCATCCAGCGGCGCGGCCCAGTTTATGGCCAAACTTTCTGGCGCAGATCCGCTCTGCTTGAAACTCAGGCAGGGAGCTGGCCGCTCACCACCCGCTCGTGCCCGCCGAGGTCTTTGTGGCGACGCACGTCGGTGAAGCCCGCCGCTTCGAAGAGTTCTACCGCTCGCTCACTCTGACCAGCTCCGAGCTCACACGCCAGCACCCCTCCCGGAGTCAAATGCGCGGGCGCCTCGCTCACCAGGCGTCGCAGCACGGAGATGCCGTCCGCGCCGCCGTCCAGCGCCAGCCGGGGTTCGAAGTCGCGCACTTCTGGCATCAGCTCGGCGATCTCGGCGCTGGGGATGTAGGGTGGGTTCGACACGATCAACTCGAAACGGTGGCGTGCTCGCAGCGGCTGAAACAAGTCACCCTGCACGAAGCGCACGTTGCGAGCCACGCCGAGCCTCGCGGCGTTCGTTCGAGCCACCGCCAATGCCTCCTCGGACAAGTCGCTGCCGGTGATCTTCCAGGTTCGACGCCGCAGGCCCAAAGCCAGCGCGACACAGCCGGACCCCGTGCACAGATCGAGAGCTCGCCCGTACATGTCACGCTCGCTGGTGCGCTCGAGGGCGACGTCGACCAAAACTTCCGTATCCGGGCGGGGCACCAGCACCCGACGATCGACCTGAACGTCGAAGCCGTAGAACTCGCGCCCACCGAGGATGTAGGCCATGGGTTCGCGCGCGCGGCGGCGCACGAACATCTGCTTGAACGCGGCGAGCTCTGCGCCATCGAGCGGGCGCGTGTGCTGCACGATCAGCTGCACACGATCGAGACCGAGCGTGCGGCCCAACAAGAGCTCCGCATCGAGACGCGGCGAGTCGCTGCCGCGTTTGGTGAGATCTTCGGTAGCCCAGCGCAGTAATCGCGCGACCGTCCAGGATTCGTCGGGCGGGTCGCTGGGGCGTTCTCCGGACGTGTTCAAAGCAGCCCTGGTGCGTAATGATTGTCAGCGGTCGTGCTGCGCGCGCAGGCTAGCGTTCGATGTGAGACCAGGTGAGACGTCGAGAGCGATTCCAAGGCGAGGCCCGTAGTGAGAACTGGCGAAATAGCAGCAGTCGTGAAGCCTGCCAAACGAATCCGGCAGCAGCCAAAGACCTGGCATTTCCTCAGCCCGAGCGCCATGCTTCCGAGCAATGCGCGACCTTCGCTTACTGATATCGGCTCTAGCTCTCGCGACCAGCGTCGGCTGCGACTCCGGAGACTCGTCGACACCGGACGACGACTCGACTTCGAATGCCGGAAACACCGCCAGCGGGGCGAACACCGTAAATAGCGTGAACACGCAGTCCACGGCGACCAGCACCACCGGAAGCTCCGGTAATGGCGGCGGGTTGGTTCATGAAACGGGCCGGGGCTGCACCCCCGGCAGCCTCACCGTCAACCAAACGCTGCACGGGCGCTGGGACAAGATCAAGGTGGCCGTCGACGGCCTGCAGTACTTCTTGCAGGTCAACCAATGGAACGAAGCATCCGCTGGCACACAGACGATGCAGGTGGGCACGGGCGGCTACTTCTTCAAGATGACGGCGCAAGGCGCGAGCGTTCCCACCAACGGCGGCCCCACGGGCTTCCCCTCGATTTTCATCGGCGCCAACTCGAACAACGCCACCGAGGGCAGCAACCTGCCGAAGCAGGTGAGCACGCTCACGAGCGTTCCCACCACCTGGGTCTGGAAGGACGCTGGCACGCTCGCCAACGCCACCGCCAACTCGTACAACGCGGCCTACGACGTGTGGTTCAGCGAAGGCGCCGACGGTGAACCTGGCGCCTCGCACCCCTCGGGCGCGTTCTTGATGGTGTGGTATCACAAGCCCTTCGACGCCCAGCCGGTGGGGTCCGTCGTCGATAACCAGATCACGATCGCCAACGTGCCGGGGCAGTGGAACGTGTGGTTCGGCGTGAACAACGGCACGCCCATCATCTCGTACACCGCGACGCAAACCATCAGCTCGATGGACTTCGACCTGATGGACTTCATCCAGCACGCGATCGCACGCGGCGACACGGTTCAGAGCTCACACTACCTCACCAACATTTTCGCGGGGTTCGAGATCTGGCGCGGTGGTGTGAACCTCGAGACGACGAGCTTCTGCGCCGAAGTGCTGTAGTGCGCCACTTGACACTCCTTGGGGGATCCGATAGCGCTGCTACGCTCATTTCGTCCCCGGAGGCAGTCCATGACCCATCTCAAGCTTTCCTTTTTGTTCAGCACGGCTCTGGCATGCACGATCGTCGCTTGTGGCAGCGACGACTCCGGTAACGACTCGGGTGACGAGGATTCCGCGTCCAACGGATCGAACGGCACGAACTCCGGCAGCGGCGGAACGGACGGCACCGGTAGCGGTGGCACCGGCAACGGTAGCGGTGGCACTGACAGCAGCGGCGGCGGCACTGACAGCGGCAATGGTAACAACGGCACCAACGGCAACACCACGGGTGGCGGCGGCAGCAACGCATGCAACCCGGGCACGGGCGGTGGTGGCGGCAGCGAGGAGTGCGCTGATCTCAGCGAATGCGTGCAGCGCGAGTGCGCCGACGAGTACGAAGAGTGCATGGGGCCCAACTTCGCCAGCGGCAATTTCAGCGGCGGGGTCTGCGAGGATTACGCGGAGTGCGCCAACGCTTGCCAGTCCGGCGACGATTGTGACGCCGGCTGCGTCCTGGAGTGTGTGGGCAACATCAGCAACGCCTGTCAAAGCTGCCTGATAGCAGCCGGGGAGTGCGGCTCCGAGTCGTGTCCCGACGAGTACGAGGCGTGTGAAGGCTCCGAGCCGACCACCGGCACCACTGGGAACACCACCGGCGGCGGGGACGGCTCGTGCGAGGATCTCGAAGCCTGTTGCAACAGCCTCGAGAGCGACGCTAAGGACTCCTGCCTTGCGACGCTCGACGCGATCCAACAAGGCGGCGACCAGGCGTGCGCCATCCTGCTGGCTTCGTACGAGAGCGCCGGCGAGTGCTGAGCTGACGCCCGTCGCCCAACACGCCGCCGTGCGCCGACTGTGGCACGGCGGCTGAAGCTGGTCCGTTCGTGTCCTGGTTCAAGCCTCCTCGCCTGCCGTCAGCCCTCGTGGGTCCCTTGGCCGCGACGCTCGACCGCGCTGTCACCCTCGCCGTGGCCACCCGACACGAGTTCGGAACCAGCCGACTCGACGACGACCAGCTGATGGCGCGCGCCGCAAGCGCGGCCGAGTACTTCGCGGGAATCGACTCGGAGACCTATTTCGATCCCCCGCAACCCATACACCCGCTGGAGACCTGGTCCATCCGCGGCGAGGCCGTCGATCTCAGCTGGCTCAGCAGCCACCGCGTCCAGTGCGATGCGGTGCGCGCCGCGTACACGAGTAGCTTCGAAAACCGACACGCGGCCGTGCGTCTGTTCGGCAAGGAGAAGCGGCGCCCGGTTGCGGTGCTCGTCCACGGTTACATGGGGGGCGCGTTCAGCCTCGAACAGCGCATCTGGCCGATCCGTTGGCTCGACTCGCTGGGATTCGATAGCGCCCTGTTCACGCTGCCGTTCCATGGCGCACGCGCTCCTGCGACGGACCAGAGTCCGCTCTTCCCGCAGAGTGACATTCGCTTCACGGCCGAAGGCTTCCGGCAAAGCGTGACCGACCTCAGAGATCTCGCAGCATGGCTGCGCGAGCGCGGGCACCCCGAGGTCGGCCTGATGGGCATGAGCCTGGGTGGCTACGTCACGTCGCTCACGGCAACCCTGGACCCGACACTCGCGTTTCTAGTCCCGATCGTGCCCTTGGCGTGCCTCGCCGATTTCGCGCGCGACCAGGGGCGCATGCCGCGTGGCACCCGTCAAGCGCTGACCTACGAGCAAACACTGAAGCGCGCCTACCGGCTCACCAGCCCCCTCGCACGCCCACCTCGCATTACGAGCGATCGCGTGCTGGTCGTGGCCGGTAAGGCCGACCGCATCACGCCACCGACCCACGCACGTATGCTGGCCACGCACTTCTCGGCACCGCTGGAGGCGTGGAGCGGAGGTCACTTGCTGCAATTCGGTCGGGCGCGAAGTTTACAGCGCGTGGGCAGCTTCCTGCGCTCGCTGCCACGCGTCGACAGCACCAGCCTACCGTGAAATCCAGGCGAGCAGATCGTCGCGGGCTGTGTCAGCTTTAGCGCTCGACTCATGCGACTCCACTTGCTTTTGGGAGGCATCCTGGTCGCCTGCAGCAGCGGCGAACCCGAGCCCCAACCCTCCACTTGCGGGCCGAATGCCTGTCCCACCGTGACGAGCTCCACCGGCGCCGCAACGACCCTGGGTAGCACGGAAAGCACGAGCGCGACGCAGGCAAGTGCCACCCAATCCAGCGTGGTTACGGCGACGAACAGCGCCAGCACGAGCAGCGCCGCCACCACGAACTCGACCGCGGCGACCAGCGCCACCACGACCGGCGCCAGCGTCACGGTGGGAGGCAGCGGCGGCACGACGTCGACCGGCGCGGGCGGCGACACCTCGAGCGCGACCACCGGCGGCTCGGGGGGCGTGCTCGGCGAATGGCACGCGGCCGTAACGCCGCTGGTCACCGAAGAGATCTTGAACGACGAGTACGCGACCTGGAAGGATCGCCACGTGCAAACGTGCACCGACGGCAGCTCCGTGGTGGTGAAGGACGGAGCCGTCGTGTCGGAAGGGATCGCCTACGGGATGTTGCTCTCCGTGAACTTCGACGACCGCACGTTGTTCGACGGTCTGTGGCAGTACTACACCGACCACGTCGATGAGAACGGTTTGATGAACTGGGCCACCAGTCTGTGCGAAAGCGCCGGCAACAACCACGCCAACGCCGCCACCGATGCCGAGCTCGACGCAGCCATGGCTCTGATCCAGGCGCACGCGCGCTGGCCCGACGGCGGCTACCTGGTACTCGCCGAAGATCTGGCGCAGCGGATCCTTACCCACGAAACCGACGTGTGCGACGAGCAGCTGGTGTTGTTGCCAGGGGACGCCTGGGGCGGCTGCAACGACACGGACACCCGCATCAATCCTTCCTACTTCGCTCCCGGGTACTACCGCGTATTTGCGGCGAAGTTCCCGGCGCAGGCGCAGCAATGGAACCAGTTGCTGGACAACACCCACGCCCTGTACACGTCGTATCAGGCGATGTTTCCGCTCGTCCCCGATTGGGACAACCACCCCTACGGCGACGAAGGGAGCCTCGATCACTATAATTACGATGCTTGCCGCACACCGTGGCGCGTCGCGACCGACTACGCCTGGAGCGGCGACAGTCGGAGCGGGGCATTTTTGGAGAACGTGGCGACCTGGGTGGACACCAACGGCGGCATCGGTAGCCCGGGCGGCCGCGCCAACAACAGCGCATTCAACGGGGCGTTCGCGTTGTCGGCCGTCACCGACTCCACGAAGTTCGACGGCTACGTGTCGGCCTGGCTGAGCTCCGGCGGTGACGATGGGCCCTACTTCCAGGGCACGCTCCGGGTGTTGTACTTGCTGGTGGCGGCGGGACGCTTTCCGTCGACGCTCTAACGGCGCGACGAGTCGCTTCGACCCCGATGTCGAGCGGCGCGCTTAAATCTCCAAAAAATCCGCCGTAAGGGAGCGCAGTGACGTTGCGTGTTGCGCTCCTACCCCTGCTCACCGCCTGGACGATCGCTTGTGGGCCTGCCGAGGTGTCGCGAGCGGATGACGATGCCGAGGAGCCCTACATCCCCCCGGGCGCCACGGAAGAAACCGTGGTCGTGAACCAATCGCGCGCCGCGCAGGGGAGCTGTAGTTTCGACGTGGAGTACGAGCTCAGTCCCAGCATCAACACCGTCGGCGTCGTGCGCTGGTCGAGCAGCTTCGAGGAGCCCACAGCCGCCCACCTCGAGTTCGCTCTGCCCGAGTCCGAACAGCGCTGGGTCGCCCCCGCCGACCTCGGGACGGACGAGCACCGTACGCTGCTCCTCGGCATGAAGGCCGAGCGCCGTTACGACTTCCGCATCGTGGTGAGTAACGACGACGCAGAGTGCGTGAGCCGCGACTTCCCCATCACCACCGGGGAGCTGCCCAACAGCATCCCGCGCATCACCCGCGAGGTCCATCACGCCGATCGTGTCGAGCCCGGCTTCATCGTCACGAGCACGGGTGTGGGCAACCTTTTCGGCGGCAGCGGTGGCGACCCGGTCTTCATCCTCGACTCCGAGGGCGATGTAGTGTGGTATTGGCTCGACACGCCGCCACAAACCAGTCGCGCCCACATGGACTGGGCCGGCTCGCGCATGTGGATGCTCGCCCTGAACGTCACGGGCGGCGCCGGCGAGGTCAGCTACGTCTCGATGGATGGCAGCGAGCACGTCACGGACGTCGCCGGTTTAGAGGAGACGCACCACGATTTTACCGTGCTCCCGGACGGTACGGTCACGGCCATCGCGCACATCGGAAACTGCAGCGGCATCATCGAACGCAGCCCAGACGGAACCACGAAGACCATCGTCGAGACCGTCGCCAGCATCTACAAGCCGGGTCAGGCGGTATACGTGACCGTCGGCGGGGTCGAGTGCCACCCGAACTCGATCCACTACCATCCTGAAGACGACAGCTACACCCTCTCGGATCGCTACGTGCACGCTTACGTCAAGATCTCGCGTTCGGGGGAGCTGCTGTGGCAATTGGGCGGCCACGACCCGCTGGGGCCCTCGTTTCACGCGGTGTGGGCCGTGAACCACGGGCACCAAGTGCTGGACAACGGCAACTTCCTGCTGTTCTCGAACGGTAACGCTGGCGAGACCGCCAGGGTGCTGGAGTACGAACTGGACGAGTCGACGTGGGAAGCCAAACGCATCTGGGAGTATGACGGCGACCGGACGAGTCCCACGCTGGGTGACGTGCAGCGCCTGCCCGGGGGCAACACGCTGGTCACCTATTCGAACTCAGGCGTCATCCAGGAGATCAACGACGACGGCGACGTGGTGCAGGAAATCAAGACCACATCGTTGGGCTATACGAACTTCCGTAGCTCGCTCTACGGTGCCCCGCCGCGCTAGCGAGCTAGCGCAGAATGCGCCGCACTTCGACCACCACGTCGGGGAATGCGTGCGGCGCGAGGCTGCCCTCGTAGCCGACGACCTCGCGCACCGCGTAGCCCTCGTACCCCGGCTCGCGATGCACTTCGATGGCACGGCCCTCGACGTCGACGATCCAGTACTCGGGCACACCGGCGCGCGCATAGATGCGCTGCTTCTGGCCCCGATCGCGCGCCAGCGACGACTGCGCCACCTCGATGATGAGATACGCCTCGCTCGCGTGCTCGTGGTGGTAGTCACCGAGCGGAACGATCGCCACGTCGGGGTCGGGTTCCGAGCTGTCGAGGGCGGCGAAGGGGGACTGCGAGAAAACTCTGGCTCGACCCAGCAGGGCGGGTAGCAACAGCTCCGTCAGCGTCTGGACTGCCGAGCTGTGCGGGGGGCCAATCGGGCTCATCGGAACCAATTGCCCTTCGAGCAACTCGATCCGCTCGTCGACGAACGCCCCGAGCGCAACCAACTGGTCGTACTCCTGCCGCCGCAGCGGACGAATTTCTCGAGACATTGGCATGGCCATTCGCGCGAACTCCTGGTTAGGGTACCCATGGCTGCCCCATCGGGCCAGTGCGGGCGCGAGTTGCGCCAGAAAGCGGGAAGAAGCTACGCTTCAGAGGCCGCGACGGCGCTCGCGCCGGGGGCGGCCACGACGCGATTGCGGCCGGCCTCTTTGCCCTGGTAGAGCGCGACGTCTGCGAGCCTCAGCGACTCCGCGACCGATCCCGCGTACTCCGCCGCACCGAGCGTCAGCGTGACGCTATCGATGCCCTCGAGGTCGCGCCCGAGCCTGGCTTCCGCGGCGCGTCGCACGCGTTCAGCGACTTCGAGCGCACCCTTCAGGGCTGTCTGCGGCAACACCACCAGAAACTCCTCGCCGCCCCAGCGCGCGACGATGTCTTGCGTGCGCAGCGTGTCGCGCAGCAGCTGAGCCAGATCGCGCAGCACGCCGTCGCCAGCGTCGTGCCCGGCGGTATCGTTGACGCGCTTGAAATGATCGATGTCGGCGATGATCACCGAAAACGGCAGCTGCGTGCGCGCTGCCCGCGACTCTTCCTCGCGCAGGCGCTGGTGCATGTGGCGGCGATTGAAGAGTCCGGTGAGCGGATCGGTCACCGCCATTTCGGCGACCTGCCGCTCCACGGCGATCGAGGCATTGCGAAAATGAAAGGTGATCAGGGCCAACGCCACGAAGGCGACCACGACGTTCGCCACGCTCAGCGCGTGATTGACGCCTGGGTCGAGCCGCGGAGCGGGTGCGAGCTCGTACAGCACGAGGAAGACGATCAGGACGGCCGCGCTGACGACCAGCGCAGACGTGCCGCGCAGCCGCTCGTTGACCAGGACGAACGGGACCAGGGGGATCAGGTGGTACTGAAAGCCGCTCGCCCAGCCCAGTAGCCCCACGGCCAGCAGGGCATGGGCGACGACTTCTGCGACGAGCAGCCACATCGCGAGCGAGGAGCGCCCGCGGCCATTCACGAGGTGCGCCGCGACCCAGCAGACCAGACTTAGCCCGTTGAAGCCGGCGAGCAGGGGCTGACCGAGCAGCAGGAACAGCGGGACGAACGCCGCATGCGCCACCACGCCGACCCCCGTCACGTGGCGGATGACCGGTGCAATGCGCGAGCCCCCCAGGTTCAACGCCACGCTGGGCCTCGCCCCCGAACGCAAAAACACCGGGGAAACCCCGATACTTGCGACACTCGCTGCTCGCGGCCTGCTGACCGAATCACAGGGTGCATTTTGTTTTGAACACGTCGTGGGGGGCCGGGCACGGAGGGGCGGTGGACGGAAGCGGCGACCCAGCGCGGCGCCTCGAACTCCACCGGCAGCCCAACAGCGCCTCGGCGTGGGCTGACATTGGCTCGCGACTGTTGCTCGCTGAGGAGGCGATCCGTGCGTCGAACACTAGGCATTGCACCTATTCTTGGGCTCTTCATCCTCTCACACTCCCCCGCTCTCGGCCAGCCTGCAGCGCCAAACCCGCCCGCTCCGGGCGCCGAAGACGCGCCCCCGGCCGACCAAGGTCTGGTACCACCGAAACTCAAACGAACGGCAGAGGTCAGCTATCCGGAGATCGAGGGTGAGCCCCACCCAGCCTCCGTGTTGCTCGTCATCACCATCGACGCGAACGGAAACGTGACGAATCCGGAAGTGGTGGAGGGCGCCGGTGAGCCGTTCGACAGCCGGGCTCTCGAGCTCATCACCGCCTTCGAGTTCGAGCCCGCGCGGCAAGGCGGCGAGCCGGTACCCGCGCGCATTCAGTATCGCCTCGTGTTCACCCCTCCCGAGCCCGAGCCCGAACCGGAACCTGCGGCGGCCGCTCCACCCGTGGCCGCCGCGGCCGCCCCCGCAGCGCCGAAGACCGAGGCGCTCCCGCCAGCGACGCCTGACGAGGAAAGCTTCGAAGCCGTGGCCGACGTCGAGGCACCACCGCGCGAGCCCACGCGGCGCACCATCGAGCAGAAAGAACTCACGCGTATGCCGGGGACGCGCGGCGACGCGCTCCGCGCGGTGGAAGTATTGCCCGGCGTCGGCCGCACCGGGTTCGGAGCGAATGAAGGGCCTCCGATCATCCGCGGCGCTCAACCCTACGAGAGCATGGTCACGCTCGACGGTGCGCCGATCCCGCTCCTGTACCACTTCGGCGGACTGACGAGCGTCTACAACTCGCACCTCTTGGAGCAGGTGGAGCTGTATCCGGGCAACTTCTCCGCACGCTACGGGCGAGTCGTCGGCGGCGTGGTCGAGGCGAAGACCCGCGACCCGCGCACCGACGGCTTCCACGGCATCCTGGAGCTCAGCCTGATCGACAACTTCGTGCTGGTCGAGGCCCCCATCACCGACAAGACGTCATTCGCACTCGCCGGGCGACGCAGCAACATCGACTTCGTGTTCGATCAGCTGGTACCCGAAGACGCTTTCGACGTCGTGGCCGCGCCTGTTTACTACGACTACCAGGGCATGTTGGTGCATCGGTTCAACCAGAACCACAAGCTCAAGCTTCAAGCTTACGGAAGCTACGACTCGCTGAAGCTGGTGTTCTCGGATCCCAACGAGGAGGATCCGGCGCTGAAGGACAGCGTGGAAGCCAAGCTTCAGTTCCACAAGCTTCAAGCTCAAATGACGAGTCAGTTCGGGGCGACGGTCCAGCAGAACATCGAGCTGGCTGCGGGCCCGCTCAGCGCGACCGCCACCATCGGGGACTTGCACCAAGAGTTCACCGGACTCGATCTGCACGGACGCGCGGAGTGGGGCATCTTCGCCAGCGAACAGCTGCGCGTCGACGTCGGCGTCGACACCTTCGTGCAAACGATTCACGGTAAGTACGAAGGTCCACCTCCACAGCAGCAAGAGGGCGAGCCCACCGCCGATCAACCTCTGGGCACCATCGATACGGTGAGGCTCGAGGACACCCTTTACATCGTGCGTCCAGGTGCTTACGCCGAACTATCGTATCGCCCGCTCACGAACTGGCTGTTGCTCCCCGGCGTGCGCGCCGACTACGACTACGGCACGCGCGCTTGGGTCGTCGACCCGCGATTTTCGACCCGCTACGGCGTCACCGAGTCGACGACGCTGAAGGGCGGCGTCGGCTTGTATTCACAACCGCCGGAGTACTACGAGCTCATCGAGGCCTTCGGAAACCCCGAGCTCGAACCCTACCGAGCGCTGCAGACCAGCGCCGGCGTCGAGCAAGTCGTTACGGACGGCTTCGAGGTCGGTCTCGAGGGGTTCTACAAGTACCTCTTCAATCGCGTCGTGGGGACGCCCGGAGGCGTCCAGCCCCACTTCGTCAACGATGGCAAGGGTCGCGTCTACGGGGCCGAAGTCTCCGCCGAGCTCAAAACGGAATCGCACTTCGGCTACCTTGCCTACACCCTTTCGCGCAGCGAGCGCCAAGATCGGGACGAACCTTGGCGCTTGTTCGACTACGATCAGACTCACAACCTGTCGTTGGTCTACAGCTACGATTTCGGATCGGGGTGGTCTGCCGGCGCGCACTTCCGCCTGACCAGCGGCGACCCAGAAACACCCGTGCTCGGCGGCGTGTATGACGCGAACAGCGACCTTTATCGAGCCGTGTACGGAGACGTCAACAGTACACGCCGACCGACCTTTCACCAGCTCGACGTACGCGGCGAAAAGAAATGGGCGTTCGAGGACTGGAGCCTGACGGCATATCTCGAAGTCCTGAACGCCTACAACGCGCAGAACGTCGAAGGCACCACCTACAGCTTCGATTACACCGAAAAAGAAACCGCAACCGGGCTCCCGATTTTCCCGAACCTGGGCATCCGAGGTGAACTGTGAACCGCAAACTCTTCTTCAGCACCCTTGTCGCGCTCTCCGCCGTTGCTTGCGGCGATCCGATCAAGGAAGCGCAACGCATCGAAGAACTGCGCGTACTCGGCGCACGCGTCGACATCGACGAAGCGCCTGATCGCGCCACCCCGGCGGCGGGGGAGTCCGCCAGCGTGGAGTGGCTGCTCGCAGATCCCTCGGGTCTGCCGCCGCTCGCCATCTGGCACATGAGCGTCTGCGTGGCCGAGTCCACGGCCTTCGACGTACCGGTCTGCCGCGACGAGCCGCTGACCAGCGTCGAGCAGTCGGAGCCGAGCAGCGACGTTCCCACCCTGAGCTTCACGGTTCCCGATGCCGGAACCCTCGGGGATGCGACGAAGCTCGCGGTGCTGGCCATCTTCTGCGATGCCGGCAGCATCGAGCTCGGCAGCGATTTCGACAGCACCAGTTGCAGCGGGGCCAAAACGACACAGAAGGCAAGCTTCGAGATCTTTCTCGCCAGCGACGAGACGTCGAACCAGAACCCGAAACTCGGCGACGCGGTCTTGGAGATCGACGGCGAAGTCTTGGAGGCCGGCAGCACGAGCATCGACTGCTCCAACGATGACACGCCGCGTCTGCCCGCGGACGGCCAAGAGCACCAAGTAGCGCTGGTCCTGCCCCCCGACGCACGCGAGACAAAACCGCCGGAGCTCGACGTGGTACTGGCAGAGTCGCTGCAGATCTCGCACATGTCGACGCTGGGCGAGTTCGAGCGTCGATTCTCCGACGTGAGCCACGACGAGACGAACCTGACGATCGACGTGCCCTGGAAGGCGCCCGGTGAACTCGACGCGGCGACCCCCGCCAGCTTCTATTTCGTGGTGCGAGACGATCGCGGCGGAGTCTCGTGGCTCACGCGCAGCCTCTGCATCGACCCGTAAGCATGGATTCGACCAACCCGCATTCGTAACAGGAGAAGGAACATGGCTATTGATGAAGCACTTCGTGGTTTTGCGACGCTGGGAGCCCAGTGGGTTCTGTGGCTCTTGGTGGCCCTTTCGGTGGTCGCTCTGGCCATCATCATCGAACGATCGGCGCTCCTCATCAGCGTGCGCGACGATTACGGAAAGCTTCGCGGTGAGCTCAGAGTGTTTCTCGCGCGCGGGCAGACGGAGCAGGCGCTGCAACGGCTCGACGAGTCGCCGTCGTGCGAGGCCCGCATCTTGCGGGCGGGCATGGGCGCGAGCACGGCCGAGGAAGCCGAGGAACGCATGACCGGTGAGAGCGAGCTGCAGAAGCTGTACCTCGAACGCCGCCTGGCGTTCCTGGGTACATTGGGCAACAACGCGCCTTTCATTGGCCTCTTGGGCACCGTGATCGGCATCATCGGCGCGTTTCACCAGCTCGACGCCTCCGCAGGTCGCCTGAGCACGGGCTTGATGGCAGAGATCGGAGAAGCTTTGATCGCCACCGCGATCGGCCTGCTGGTGGCGTTGCCCGCCGTAGCCGCCTTCAATTTCTTCCAGCGCGTGATCCGCGTGCGGCTGTCCCGCGCCAACGCCCTGGGCCGTGAGATTTTGGCTCACTTCCACAGCAACTTGGAGCGCGGTTGAAGATGGCTCACTCCACTCAGAACGACGACGACATGATCACTGGCATCAACGTCACACCGCTGGTGGACGTGGTGTTGGTGTTGCTCATCATTCTGATGGTCACGGCGAGCTATATCGTGACCAAGGCGATCCCGATGGAGCTGCCCAACGCCGCCACCGGCGAAGCCTCCGACGCGCCGCTGGCGATTTCGATCGACAAGGACGCGCGCCTCTACCTCGACGGCGACCTCGTGAGCGAGACGGATCTCGAGCGAGCCGCCGGCAGGGCCCGCGAAAAGAACCCCAATGCACGGGCCATGATCGCGGCGGACGGGGCCGCTCAGCACCGCAGCGTCGTGCGTGTGATCGATCTCTTGCGCCGCAGCGGCGTCGGAAAGTTTGCCATCAACGTCAACCCCCATGATGTGAAGCCCATAGGAAACTAGGTATGTCGACTGCAGCGAATGTCAGCTCTCGCTTCGCGCAGCTCGGGGTCGGCCTGAGCGTCGCGGTCCACGTGGGAGCTTTCGTGATGCTTACGTTGGTGCCCAAGATGCCGGCGCCTGCGCCGCTCCCGAGCGTGGTCGAGTTCGAGGTCTCGAAGCCGCCCGAGCCGCCACCGCCGGAGCCAAAGACCGAGCCGCCACCCCCCAGCGAAGACCCGCTGCCGATCGAACCTGCCGCGTTGCAAGCGGAGCCCACCCCCAAGCAGGCGGCTCCCCCCCCCGACGCGCCCACACCCGAACCAGCGCCCGAGCAAGCTCCCGTCGCGGACCTGACCGGCTTGACCCTGACCAACGACAACGGCACGGGCAGCTGGGGTTCGCGCGTCGGCAACGGCAGTGCCATCGAGCGTCCGATTCGCGCAGGCTCGAACGGCCGCCGCCCGGCGCCGCAAGCACCGAGCGCGCCAGCCGCAGCTGCTCCCGCGAGGTCGAGCGGCATCGTGGCGCTCGCCGATCTGTCGTCGCGTCCCGTCCCACCTAAACTCGACGGCATCCTCGAGCGACATTATCCCGAGGTCGCGCGGCAGCAGGGTAAGAGCGGCACCGCGATCGTGCGGGCGCGCATCGACGCCGACGGCCGCGTGCGCAAGGCCAACGTCGTGAGCGAATCCGAGACCGGCTTCGGGCGCGCCTGCCATGCCACGGTGATGGGCTCTCAGTGGTCGGCGCCGAAGGACCATTCGGGCCAAGCCGTCGCCACGTTCGTCAGTTATACGTGCCGGTTTCGCAGCAACCAGTGACTACCGCGCGCCGCTCGCGGGAAAAATCAGCACGTACGAGGCAGGCGCCGGGTTGAACAGCACGAACTTGTCCCGATGGCTGGTCTTGTCGAAGTGTGGATACCAGGGCAGCTGCTGCCACACTTCCGTGTCCTTGATGTACTCGCGCACGATCAGGTCGACCTCGACGTAACGCTGCTTCGTGAAGCCCTGCAGGTTCTTGGCGTAGCTCCAGCTTTCACGTCCCGGCCGCGGGACGAGGTCGTTGTGGGCGGCTCCACCGTAGAGTAGCACCAGCCGCGGGTCCCCCGCCTCGTGATTCCTGACCAGGATCGCTTTGGCCTTTTGCTCGGTGAGCACCGCGATGGTGTCGAGCATCACGAACACGCTGTCGGGCCCCGCCTTGACGATGCGGTCGAACTGCTCGCAGCTCGGGTAGAGCACGTGCGGCTGCACGCCGCTCTCTTTGGCGCGGGTGCCGAGCGTGATGAACTCGTTCTGGTTGCTGCCCGCCTGCTCTTGCGTGACTGGCTTTTGCTCCTCGCGCACCTTCTCGACCGTCTTGAGGCATTTGCTATCGGGCTCCATCAGCTCGATCACGATGTCGCTGCTCTTCGGCGCGAGCCAGGGCAACAGCTGCTGGGTGAAGCGCGCGGTGGTGGATGCTAACCCCTCGCTGCCCTTCTGCGCGTGGGCCTCGCCGATGCCGACGACCAGTGGCTTGGACTCCAGCACCGCCTCGAACGCGTGGGTCGGATCGTCGAACAGGCGACAGCCGAGCGCCGAACACGCGGGCTCGGGTGCGTCGGGCACGGGTGCAACGGGGGCGGCAGGAGCGGCGGCGGGGGGCGGCGCGGTCGAAGCAACGGGCGCGGCCGGCGGGGGCGCTGGCGGCGCGACGTCGGACGGCTGCGAGGCTGCGCAGCCAGACGCGAGCAGGCAGGCAACGGCGACGCGCGCGACAGGACCTGCGGATCTCGGGGTTTCGAGGGAACAGTGGGTCACGATGGGTTCGACACTCTACCAGATGTTCGGCTTGGCGATCCGCCTCGGTGGCCTCACTCCGCTGCGTCGTCAGCCTGCGTTCGACGCCGGCGCTTGACGTTCGCTGGCGGCCGCGGCTTGTCGCGGACCGGATCGGCAGCGGAGCTGGCCACAGCGACGGCAACGGCGACCGTGGCGTTGCGGCGCGCCAAGGTGACGAGCAGAAAAGTCAGCGCCGCGAACAGCAGCACGCTCGCCAGATAGAAATGCAGACCGCGGTCGGTCTCGAGCACGGTGAAGTACTGGGCGGCACACAGAGCGAGGAGCGCCAGCCCCACCTGGGCGTGCGCCGGATCGAAGGGCAAGGAGTCGGGGCCCGGGAGTTTTCGCTGCTCGACCATCACCAGCGGCAAGAGCCACACCAAATGGATGTAGTAGTTGGCCGGATAGAAGAACACCGGCGTCAACACCAAGCCGAGCACGGCGGCCTGTTCGTAGCGCTGGCCCCGACACGCCGCGAACACCAGCCCCACGTAGAACGCGACAGCCGTCAGAAAGATCAGCAAGCGATCCGCGAGCACCAGCGGCTGATCAGCATCCCAACCAGCGATGAGCGAACGCAGACTGATGTGATTGCCGTGCGGGTCCGCCGACAGTTGGCCGACCTTCGCGTACCAGTCGCCCCACGCCTCGAAGCCGAGCAGCAACGAAGAACCGAGGAACAAGAGCGCGCCGGTGAGCGCCGCCGCCGCCAGCACCACGAACAGGGGGCGGTGCTCGCCCCACCACTCGGCCCGAGTCGGTAAGCGCCGATGAACTCGGACATGCTCGATGAGCCACCAAGCCACCGGAAAGGTCAGGCACAGAAGCGCGAGCGCTGGGAAGGCGCGCATGCTGGTAGCGAGCGCGAAGAGCACGCCGGCGAGCGCGAATCTGCCGCGCTTCAAGGCACAGGCGCCGAAAGCCAGATACGCCATCCAGTCGTGGCGCAGTGTCGCACCGCCCCAGTTCGAGCCGTACATGATGAAGTCGTTGGCTCCGAACACGACCATGCTCAAGAACGCGGTACGCGGACCGAACACCAAGCCCACCGCCAAAAAAGCGCCCAAGATCAAGACCACGTCGAACAGCGCCGTGCGTGCGAAGGCGGCGTCGCTGGCTTCGAGCTGATTGAAGATCACGTAGGTCAGCGCGATCCAGACGGGCGTCGCGTTGCCGCCCATGTCGTAGAAGGTTTGAAAGTAAGCACGCTCGCCCATCGCCGAGCGGAAGTAGCGCGCGTCCGCTTTGTACTCGTTCCAGCGGTCGGCGCTGAACGACTTGGGCGCGGCTTCGATGCGCTCGAGTTGCTTGCGGACGGTGCTCATCTGCAGATCGCCGAGGTTTCTGAGCGGCCGCTCCGCGATGCTCGCCACCTGGCGCGGGTGGTCTTCGAGATAGGCTGCCACGTCGGCCTCGTACATCGAACGATAGCCCACCTCGGGAAAGTACTTCGCCGTCGGATAGTACTGCCTGAGATCGAGCTGGTGCACGTAAGTAGACTTGCCGAGCTCGTGGTCCCGGAACTGCGGCACGCCGAGGTTGTAGAACGCCAAGAAGCCGACCACGCCACAGAACCCCAGCACCCCCAGCACCACACCCCGGTGAGCCGGAAAGCGCGCAGGGGCCCACAGCTCACGCAGCAGCGCCGCGCCCGCCACCACTGCGATGGTCCCGCGCACCAGGGACACCTCGCGTTGTTCCTGCGGCCATGTTTCCAGCAAGATCGAGACGAGCGCGTACCCCGCCGCGAGCGCGGGCACGAACGAGAGCCCGAGCCACCAGAACGGTGCCTTGCGATACGCCAGCGCAACCAGCCCGATCAGGGCCAGCCCGAACCCCAGAATATGGGTGCGCACCTCGACGTTCTTCGCGATGCCGCTCACGGTGTGCACGGGTGCTGGTAGCGTCTTCGGCGATTCAGCGAACAGCTGTACTTCCGTCAGCGAGTAGTTTCCGTCGCCACCCGAGGCGGTGAGCCGCACGTAGCGCGCGCGCGCATCGAGCCGCGTGCGCGCGCGCCCCTGCAAGCCGGGCCGACTCACGGGCTCCGCGATCCACAGCGTCGTGTAGACCGCGCCGTCCGTCGATCCCGCGATCTGGTAGCTGTCGTTGTTGTCTCCTTGCGCCCATGCCGCACGGATCCGCCGCACGCTGCCGAGGTCGTACTCCACGAACCCCTCGGCGCGCTCGAACACCGCCGTGCCCTCGGTCTTCCAGTATCCACCGTCGGGCGCCGCGATCCCGTCGGTCAGGCAGGCGGTGCATCGCACGTGACGGCTCTTCTGCGCCTTCAACCCCGCGAGCAGGTTGGCGGCATCCCCCGCCCCGACTCCCGGCACCCGCTTGCCACAGCCAAGGGTGACCAGCACCGCCAACACCGCGAGCAGGCCGGCAACGCGGCGCAGAAGCAGTGCTTTGGTCCAGCTACCCACGGGGCGAGTCTACCCCGCGGTTCGCCGTCACCAAGCCTTAGGGCCCAGAAGCCAAAAACTAGGCCTCGACGGCCAACGCTGAGCCCTAGCCTTTGCTGGGGAACATGCTGTCGGGCGGAACCTCGTCCCAGCAGGTGTCGTCATCGGGGCTGCCCAGCGTTTGGACCAGGGCCCACTCGAGCAACGAGACACCCGAGAACCCGAACGCCGTAGCAAAAGCAACCGCCCCGGCGATGTGGAGCTCGTCCGCCAGAATGAGCGGCCGGTCCAAGTCGAAACACTCCAGTGGCGCTTCGAGAACCATAACGTCATCGGTGTGTTTGAGCTCTGCGGGGGTGAGATAGCTGAACAGCATGGGGTGGCTCGTGGTGATCAACGGCCGACCAATCCCCGGACTTAGCGCGAGAGGTCGTTAAAAGCGGCGCGCCAAATGGCGAAATACGGCGATGCACACGACGTGCACCACCACGCTCTGTCCCGTGCCCGCGCGTCACGCAGTAAATCGGCCGCCCCAGCGTTGCGTCCCAGGTGGAGCCGAGCCCAGTGCACGTTCTGAGACACGAAGAAATCGGCAAACGCCCGGATCCAATCGGCTCTCTAGCCCAGTCTGCTAGTACAGCTGTGCTAGCGCGCGCTAGCGGGAGGACCGCAACACAGGAATTCCGTGGTTGAAGAAACTCCGAAACTTGCGCATCGATGTGTCCGGCTTGACATCGTACCTCGGGATCCCAAAGCGCTGGGTGCCGGCGATCGTCGGCCCCCCATGTGCGACGAATGCCGCGCGATACCCACTTTGCTTGGCGAGTCGACGAACACGGTAATTATTGTCTCCCAGCGGATAGAAGAACGCTTCGGGGCGCAGCGCCAATTCTTCCGTGAGTACTGCGCGCGACCGCTCGAGCTCGAAGCGCGCCACCTCGTCGGGTAACAGGGTCATCTTCCGATGCGTCACGCTGTGCGAGGCGACTTCGCACAGCCCCGAGTCGACCATCTCGCGGATTTGCAGCCAGTTGAGCGCGCCCCTCGTGCGGTGCTCTTCGATCACCTGCGTCGCAAGCCCCAAGGTGAAGGGCAGCCCTCGTTCCTTGAGGATGGGATACGCCTTCGAATATCCGTTGAGCTCACCATCGTCGATCGTGATCACGGCTGCGTGTCGCGGCAGCCAGAGCTCGCCGTCTAGAAAATCGAGCAGCTGACTCAAGCGGATCACCTCGATGTCATGCGCCTCGAGCCAGTCGAGCTGCTCGCGGAAGGCTCGCGCCTTCACCACCGGTCGTGAGGTGCGCGTCCCGATGCCGTGATAGAGCAGCACGCGCACCACGGTCTCTTCCGGAGGCACGACGTTCTCGAGCCCAGCCGCGGCAGCCTTCGCCTGTCGACTCGCTGGACCCACGGGTAACTCAGACGCTGCCGGAGCACGCCCGCCGAGGTCGCCGAGCCGCGTCCCAGGCGCACCCGCGGCCACCGCGGTAGGGGCGGCAGTCGCCGCCCGCACCGGCCGTTCGCGTTGCGTGGGAGCGCATGCTACCGTGGCCAACAGCGCGAGGAACTTCGGCAGGCGCAGGCGCATCTCCTGAGTATACACTCACGCCCGCCAGCAGCGGCTCGGTCTAACTCACCCTCCACTCATGGGGCGAGGATTGTCGAACCAGCGGCCAGTCACTCGGGTGGGCCCGAGTGGGCGAGCGGTCTGCTACGGCGCTTGCTCGCGCACACAGGCGCCATCACCCAGCTTCGACAGCTGTCGTTCGAGCTCGGCGTTGCGCAGCTCCAGAGCTTGCAGGCGCGCGTTCAGCGCCTGGATGGCGGCAAAGGCGACGCCGTCGGCATCGACCTTCGCAATCGCGCGATCGCTGCCGCCGACGCCGAAGGCGGCCATGAAGTCCTGTGCCATGGGACCGATGTGCTTCACGTCCGACGCTTCCGCTTTGTAGCTCCAGGTACTGATGGGCAGTGCCGCCAGTCGCTCGAGCACCACGTTCGGATCGACCGAGCCGAAGTCGGTCTTCAGGTTGACGTCGCTGTCGGGGCAATCGCTAGCGCTGCAGTACTCTTCGCCCTCCGGGACCGGCACACCCGCGCAACAGGTGAGGCCGGAGCAACAGCTCGCGCCGCCGGCGCAGCTGTCGCCATCTCCCGAGCAGACCCCGTCTTCGGGGCATCGAAACTCGCACGTGCCGTTGACGCATTTCAGCTCCTCGCACGTCGTGCCGTCGGCGCAGGGCGAGCAAGCGTCGATCAGCGGGCACTCGTCATCGGTTTCGCAGGCCAGCGCGTTGCACTGCGGTGCGTTGGACTGACACTCGAGCCGTTCGTTGCAGTACATGCGCACGTTGTTGCACAGAGGGCTGTCGGGCTCGCAGGCGCTGCAGTCATCACCGCACGCCTTGCCCTGGCAGGGGTCCGCGTCACCACACACCTCGGTGCCGTTCTGGCAGCTGCCGTTGACGCAATGCGCCCACGGGCAGGCCGAGGTTCCGTCCGCGCAGATCGCGCAAGGCGCCAGGCTCACCGGGCAATCGGCGTCCTCCGCACAATTCGCCTGGCAGGTCGGGAACGACTGCACGCATTCGCCTTCGATACACTCGAACTCTGGACACTCCTCACTGCCGTCCGCACACAGCTCGCACGCGGTGCCGGGGGGTGGACAGTCCAGAGCGCTCTGACACCCGGCGTTGCCCCCCACGCCACCTGCCCCCGTGGACGTCGCGCCCGCGGTACCGCCGCTGCCGCCGCTACCCGGCATCCCGCCAGCGCTCGAAGGGCCGGCGCTGCCGCCCACACCGCTCGTCGTCGTCGTGCCGGCGCCACCGTTGGACGACCCGCCCACGCCGCCCGAGCTGACCGATCCGCCGCTCCCGCCCTCGTTCCCGTGCGATTCGCCGATTTGAGTGGAGCCGCTACAGGCTAGCGCCAACGAAGCGAGAGCAACACAAGTAACTGACGACTCAAGATTCATATGCCCATCTCCTCGCGCTGTTCGCGAACCTCACGATGTTTGACCGCCCATCCCCACCAAGGCCCTCGGCGATCACTAATTTTTCTGACCGAGCAGGACCTTGGCTTTTTCGGATTGCGGGTTAGAGGGATAGCCGGCGAGCAGCCGCTGCGCGAGTCTGCGCGCCTCCTGCGCGCGGCCGGCTCCTAACGCCGCTTCCATTCGCAGGTAGAGCACCTCGGGGGTGAAATGGTGCTTCGGAAAGCGGCGCTCGTAGTCGTCGAGCGCGGCGCTGGTCGCGGAGTAGCGCCCAGCGGCCAACAGACTCCGCGCGCGGTCGATGCCCGCAATCTCCTGCGCGAGTGTCTCGGCAGGGATCGCCTCTGGTACCGAGATGCTTGCGGGCGAAGCGGGGGAAGCGGCGCGCGCCGCAGGAGACCCAGCGGATCGAGCCCGCGTCGGCTTCGAGCCAAGGGCAGGCTCACTGCCTGCTTCGGCAGCCGCCGGTGCGCTGCTACCAGGGGCGGCACGAACTTTTGCCGCGGTCGGAACCGGCGGCGTCGGCTGCGCTGCCACCGAATGAGCGGGCGACGGGGACTGAGCTTCATCGGTCACCGTGTGTACGGCAACGACCGCGGTGCCCCCCACCACGCTCCCGAGCGCGATCCACTTCGCGAGCGAGGCCGTCAGAGCCAGCATCGAAAGCTTGCCTTGAAGCGCGACGCCGGTGAGCGCCGCGGAACCAGCCGCCCCGCTGGTCGCACTGCCACCGGTCGCCGCGCTGCCGGCTGCAGCACCGCTCGCCGGGATCGTCACTGCGCCCGCGATCCCGAGACTGGTCAAGGCTTTGGCCAACGACGCGGCGCTCGGTTGCTCGGACTCGGCAGCCTGCAGCAACCGTTCGATCGCCTCTGGGGCCCCATCCTCTGTCCAGCGCTTGAGCTCGGTCATGGCAGATTTCCTTTGCCGCGCGGGCGTGGTTGATGCCGTGTCAGGGCGCGGGCGGCGCGTCGTTCGACTTCGGCCCGCGCGCGCCGCAAGCGAGAAGCCACCGTGCCTAGCGGGATGCCCAGTGCAGCTGCGATCTCGGGGGCCGGCAGACCTTCGATTTCGAAGAGCACGAGCACGGCTCGAAAGTCCTCCGGCAAGTCCTCCAGAATCTGATCCAGCAGATCGCGGGCGCGCCGTCGGTCGAGCAAATCGTCCGGCGCGGGCAGATCACCGGCGGCCTCGGCGTCCTCCACCCCCTGACCCGAAACATCGGGCCGCCGCTGCACCGAACGGTGCGCTTTCGATGCCACGTGTCGTGCCGTGCGAAACAGAAACGCGCGCTCGGACCCCGGCTGAATCTCAGCGATCCGGTCGACCGCGATCAGGAACACCTTCTGCGCCGCATCGTCGGCGTCCGCGGGCGCGAGCCCGTAGCGCCGCAGCACGCGCCACGCGAACGCGTAGTAGTGTCGTACGAATGCCTCGACGCGCTGCGGCTCCGTCCGCGGCTCGCAAGGGCGGACGTGGTTCATGGCCTCGACACCGGACAAGCATGCCCCCAATCCCCGCTCGAGCAGCGATCGATCCAAAAATCGCCACGGCTGACGCCGGCAACCTGTCGGCCCCGCAGCCTGCCAGTCCAGCGATCACTACAAATACTCGAATTTGCGTCAGAAACTCAGACCGAATCCGGCCAGAACAGCGAACGAGGTTGCGGGCACCTGGTGCACGCTCGTCTCGCTGGCCTCAGCGCCTTCGCTTTCGGAGCGCACATAAAACTCCTGGCGCTGGAGTGGCAGGCGCACCGCCCCTTCGAGCTCGACCACCAGCACACCGAAGCTGCCCACCAGCCGTACCAGGGCCCCCGGAGCCAGCCAGGGCACGCGCCCGCTCTGCCCCTCCTCGACGGTCGGAGGATCCGCGTAACCACGTCCGCGCAGCACCCCCGCCTCGAACGACACGCAGGGCTCCAGTGAGAGTGGGCGAGCCAGGCCGAACGCGATCGGGCAGCCCTCCACCCTCGACGCCAACAAGTCGAAGCGCGCCTCGACCCCAGACTCCATCACGCGCCCGGAGCTGAAGCCGAAGAACGAGAGCCCGAACCGCGCAGCGCCCACCTCGAGCATCCCAGCAATGCCCACCCCAGGCGCCACGCGCGGCGCGATCCCCGTCACGACTCCACCCCGCACCCCTACGCGCCCTCCCAGCAGCGCGCTCGCCTCCGGGCCGGCAGAAGCCGGGTCTTCTGACCGCTGCCCGGAGCTCGTAGCGGGGGCGACCCTCACCGGAGCTGCAGCCGTCGGGCCGCCGACCCGGGCGGTCGGGCGCGTCGCAGGCGCCGGCGAACTCTGGGGCGACGCTGGCGATTGTGGCGACGCTGGCGATTGTGGCGACGCTGGCGATTGTGGCGACGCTGGCGATTGTGGCGACGCTGGCGATTGTGGCGGCGGGGCTGCGGCTGTCACTGGTTCGCTGCTGTCGACGACCTCGTCGAGACGAGCCTCGATCGCGAGTGCGGTGACGAGCGCGATACCGTTCACGACGTCCCGGCAGTCGCTCCCGCGCACCGCTCGCCGCAGGCGTCGACCTTGCGCATCCAAGAGCTCGATCGTTGCAACATAGCCGTCCCCCACTCGAGAAACGACGATGTCCATCCGCCGCGCCAGCTCTCCGGCTGGCGCTTCCCAGTCGCCCGCGACACGCCGCGCCACTGCAGCCCGAAACGCGGCTGCATCCGGGCACTCAGCCAGCCCCCGATACTCCAGCCGCACTTTCTCGGCCGTCGGCGCATCGACCTGCGCGCGTGCCAGAGGCGCGTCGAGCCATGCAAGGGCCATTAGCGCAGCGCTCACGAAGGGTGACAGAGAGCGTCGAAGCATGGTTGGCTCGCACCGTCGGCCGGGCGCGGGCTCTTATGCCACGAGCTTGCCCGGCGAATCAACGCTGCGCTCAGCTCTCCGTTTCGTCTCTTCGTGCATTGGGGTTGCTCCGCAACCCCTACATGCCTCGTGACACCTGGGCGCTGGCGCCGCTCTCGAGGCAGGCGCGACCGGCGGCCGGAGCTCGAGCGCCACCCGCGTCTAGCTCTGGCTGGCAGCCGCGCTACGCAACCCGGGTCGGC
>JAICQQ010000501.1 GCA_025937785.1 Polyangiaceae bacterium | reverse complement strand
GGCCCACTGGTTCCAGGGCAGGTGGCCGCGCCGGAGGGATTGAGCGCTCGAGCGGAGCAGGGTGATGGTTTCAGCGGTCTTCTTGGTCTTGTCACCGGACGCAGTGAGCTGCTCGATGGCCAGAGCCAGTGCTCGAGCGAGGGCCTGTTCGAGCGCCGCGGCGTCGGGGGCCGGGGGCGGGAGGAGAGCTCGAAGCGCCTGCGCCGAACGGCGGCCCATCTCGGGCAGCTGCTCGGCGGCGATGCGGTTGCTGCGAGCGAGCGTCATGATGTCGTCGACCGGGCTGACCCAGTCGTAGCGACTGGTGCGGCCGTCCCAGCCGAGCTGAAACTCGGCGGCGAGGCGATCGAGCGCTTCTCGAAGCTCCGGGGGGAGCGCATGTTCGAGCGCTGCGCGGAGCAGGCGCTGTCCGTCGTTGCCCGCGATGACATCGACCTCAGGGGAAAGGCCCGCATCGAGCGCGAACTCTTTGAGGAGGCGCAGGCTGACGGCGTGGACCGTGCCGAGCAGCGCCAAAGGGAGCTGGCCGGCACGGTCGAAGTGGCCGGCCTGCAACAGCTGGCGACGGATGCGCGCTTCGAGCTCTGCCTGGGCCTTTTTCGTGTACGTGACGCCGACGAGACCCTGGACCGCGATGCTCCCGGCTGAACCGGGGCTCATGGCGTCGGCTACCTCGCGCGTGAGACGGAACGTTTTCCCGCTGCCGGCGCTGGCGCCGACGAGGCATAGGCCGGTGGCGTGGTGGAGAGGCGCCGCCTCGGCTGTCACGACAACTCCTCCCAGCGGCGGCCACAGAGTCCGTCAAACTCACAGTATTGGCAGGTTGCTTCGACGGCGTACTGAAAATGATTGGGGTGCTCGGCTTCGGACACGCCCAGCGCCGTAAGTACCGGCAGGGAGTGACGCAGGCCGCTCACCGGAAACCGACCGGCGGCAATCGCCGTCGAGGCGCGGCTGAGAGAGCGCGTCGCGCGGTCCCAGGTATCGTCCAGGCGGGGGCCGATCACGAGCTCGGCGCCGTCGAAGATCGGGGACGACAGACTGAACAACTTGCCCTGCTTGAGCGAGAAATAAGCGGCGCTCGGTAGGCTCGACTGCGCGCGTTTGGTGGCGTGGGCGAAGGCATAGAGTGCGAGCTGCAAAGCGTGACCGGAGCGCAATTGGTCTCGGTACGCCGCAATCCCCCATTTCATGTCGATGATGGCCTGGTCTCCCTCGACATGTTCGACGACGAGATCGATGCGGCCGGCAAGTTGGGCGGTGCCATGCGTCGCATCGAGGGGATGCTCGACGGCTAGAATGCGCAGGCGCGCTGTTCGCAACGCTCGAGACAGCTCGACGACGGAGTTGACCAGCTGGCGCTCGAGCTGACCGCGTTCGAATGCCATGCCAGGCCGGAGCAACAGCGCTGCCTCGCGCTCGTAGAGCTCGACCAGTATTGCCGTCGCCTGGCTGGCGAGCTCTGTATCTTCTCCGTCGAACGAGCCGCGCTGATGAAGCTCTTCGACGAGACGGTGTCCGAGCTTTCCGTTTAGCTGAAATAGCGGCGAGAGCGCGTGCCCGCCCGAGTGC
>JAICQQ010000208.1 GCA_025937785.1 Polyangiaceae bacterium | reverse complement strand
TCCTTGTGGACGTCCAGACCGATGAATCGTATTTTCTGCATTGGACCAGCCTCCTGCATGCGGCTCTGCGCCTGCTTGCGTCGTTGCTGGCAGCGTAACCCGCGTCGTTGCAGGTTGGCTGGTCCAACCATTCTGTCTAGTCGAGCACCGCCATGACCCAAGAGGTGGGCATGCCGTAGATGCTGCGAGCTCCAACCCCGTCGAGCTGCGAGAGAACGAACTCGGTCTCCGTAGGCGTGCACGAGCCTCCGGTGTAATGCATCACCGATTGCACGTCGTAGTCCGTCAAGCGCCGCCCTGTTCTGTCGGACTCTTCCAGGTAGGGCACCTCGCCGGTGCACTGGTCACCCGGTTTCCAAGGGTGTTCGTGACGAAATCCGAGCATGTGACCGAGCTCATGCCTGAACACGCCGATCGACGACGGCACGCCGTCGATCTCGCTGTAGTTCATGCCGAGCATGCCGCCGTCCACTTTAATGCCCGCAGTGTTGTAGCAGCCTAAGGTGGGGCCGTTCCACATTTTCTTGTTCATCGCACAGCCTGATACGCCAGCGTCCGTGATCGGGATGATGGCGAAATCGACGTTGCTGTTGGTCTCCGTGCAGGTCGAGTCCTGAGCGGAGATGTACCGGAACCGCACGTTGACCACTTTCTCCCAATCGCGCATCGCAGTTGCGGCGTCGGTGACGACCTGATTCTTGTTGAACGGCGCATAGCTCGACTGAAAGAGGTTCGATACACAGTACTTGATATCGAGTGCCTCGGTTCGCGAATACACCGGTTCGAACCCGGTGGAGATCCGCTGGAAAACGGCCAGCTTCCAGCCGTCGTTCAAGATGGTCTCTTCGTAGTAAGCGTAAAGGTCCGCCTCCGAGTGGAAGATTAAGTCGTCCTCCACCACGTACGCTACCTTGCCGCGGACGGAGACTTCGGCCTGGTCACGATAGTCTTCCCACGAGATTCCGACTTGTTCCTCTTCGGAGACCTCGATGAATTCATCCGATTCCGCAATGCCTCCGCACCCCGACAGGAGCAGGAGTGAACAGAATCCGATGACGGAATGTCCGTGTACTTTGAATGAGCACATTGCTGGAAATCCCTTCTGAAAATGCCCTGCCGTCAGCCCGGACCGCGCGTGGGTCACGGGTTCCAAAGGGTGATGCGCTTCGCCCAGCACTGGCCCGAGATGTTCTGATAGTAAACGAATACCTGCGCCCGCGAGAGGGTAGCAGCCTGCAAGTTCTTTATCATGTCTTGATAGCGCGGGTGGGAGGTGCTGACGCGCACGCCGTTCGTGTTGTAGGTGGATGACGTCCCGCAGGAGCTGCCAAACGGGAAAAAGAAGTTGGCGTACGAGCTGTGTCCCACGGTGAGGTTCTGGATCGAGGCGGTGATCGAACCGCTGGTGCTGTCGTCCTCCGGCGCCGCTGAGGCAGGGGCTACGAACGCCGCCATCGTTAACATCGTTACCAACAGTGTCCTCATCGTCTTCATAATGTCCTCCGTGTTTACCAGTTCGGACGGCTCGCAGCCGTCGCTCGTAGGTAATACGAACACCCCCGGCAGCCACCTGACACTTGCGCGCGAGGCATCGCAGCTTTTTTCTCGAGCGCGGGTCCGCTGTCGGATCCCGCCAAGAATCGCGTTGGCGCAGGGCATGGACGTAGCGCTGGGTTCACACGGATGTCACGAGCACGGGTGACTCGCGCCGCTAACCGGATGGGCACCGCGGATTACGTGAGGCGTGCGCGCCATGCGTCGAGGACGCGCAGGTTCCCCAGAGTATCGGCGTGGCTCATGGCGGGCCATGCCGGCTCGAGGTTGGGGAGAGGGTGTCCGCGAAGAGTTCGGCCTCGAGCGCATATACGGGCTTGCCGGGATCGATGCGGATGAGCTCCGGCGCCATGCCGTAGCGCAGCACCTCGAAGCTGTTCGCTGATGCCTGACGCTGGCCCTGGGGTATCCACGGATCCGGCAGTACCAGTTTTCCGAGGTCGCCGTAGACGGTCGCTCGCGTGCCCACCTCGTGGAACACGGCATGTGAGCTGGGCGGTAAGGAAGCCTTCATCCGCGTCACTCTACCGAAAATGCATGCACCATTGTGTGTTGGTACGTCGCACCGGGCTTCAGAATCACTTGCGCCTGCCAAGCCGGCACGTTGATCGAGTTCGGAAATTTCTGAGTTTCCAGGCACAGGCCAGCGTACTGCGGGTAGGCCGTGCCACCCTTGCCCCTGGCAGTCCCATCCAAGAAGTTCCCGGTGTAGAACTGGACTCCCGGCTGATCCGCCGAGAGCGTCATGGTGCGGCCCGACCCAGGATGCTTCAAAGTCGCGACCGTGCGCAGCGCGTTCGGGTCGCCGTTCACGACCCAGTTGTGGTCGAAGCCGACCGGCTTACCCCCTGCAGCCTTCAGGTCCTTGCCGATCGGTTTTTGCGCCCTGAAGTCGAACGGCGTTCCCTTCACGCGCTTGACGCTGCCGTCCGGCACCAACCCGTTTGCCGGCGTGTACTCGTCCGCGAACAGCACGAGCTCATGATCCTCGATCGTTCCAGCCGCGTGTCCCGCGAGGTTCCAATAGCTGTGGTGCACCATGTTCACTAGGGTCGTCTTGTCGCTGGTCGCTCGCATCTCGACGCGAAGTCGATCGTCGTGCGTGAGCGTATAGGTGGACGACGCTTGCACGTTGCCCGGGTAACCCTCCTCCTCATGGGGTGAGACGTAGCTGAAGGTCACCTGCGGCCCGTCGGGAGTTTCAGTTGCCTTTGCGTTCCAAACCACCTTGTCCCAGCCCCTATTTCCACCGTGCAAGCTATGCGGTCCGTCGTTGGCCGCGAGTAGGTACGGCTTGCCCTCCAGCGTGAACTTTGCGTTCTTGATGCGATTCGCCACGCGACCCACGGTGGCTCCGAAATAGGCGGCGTTTCCTCCGACATAGCCCTTCAAGTCGTCGAACCCCAGCACGATGTCGGCGTGCTTACCGTTGCGATCGGGGACATGAAACTCGGTGATGATGGCGCCATAGGTCATGGCCTTCAGCACGAGGCCATGCTCGTTCGTCAGCGTGAAGAGCTTGACGGGGCTGCCGTTGTAGACGCCGAAATCAGACTCGACAATCGCCGCGGGCGTCGTCTCTTTCACTGCTGGGGCACCCCCGCTCTGAACAGGCTCGACAGGCAAGGGCGCCGAGCCGCCCGTCGGAGCTGGCGCGGTGCTCGGGACTGGCGCTGGCGGGGTGCCGCACGCGTTCACTGCGACCAGCACCAACAGCGCGATGCTCCCGCGCCACGCGCATCCACGTGCGACGAGGGTTTGGGTTCTAGGGACAAGGCTCATCCGTTTTTCCATCGTGCTCCTCCACCTTGGTCCTCCGAGTGCCTCTCGGTCTTGGCCCCGTACACGTGGAGCCATAGACGACGTCGTCTGTGATGTGGTAATGAAATCGGTGCCGGGGCAAGTGGGGTTGCAGTAGCGGCCTGCTATTGGTCGACGAGTCCATCGCCCGCACGGCCCATTCCGCATTGACGCTCGCCGCAGCCCAGCGGAGGATAGCCATTGAGTTGAATGGGAGGGCGAATGGCAGGGCGGCGAATGGCAGGGCGGCGAATGGCAGGGCGGCGAATGGCAGGGCGTGGGACGACATGGGGGGCGACACTCTGGAGGGCCTTCAGTGGGATCAGCCTGCTGGCGCTACTCGGCTGCACCGGGTCGGGGGACGATGCTGGCGACGACGGCGCTGGAGGCTCGCCTGACACGAGCGATTCCACCTCGGGCAGCGGCGGAACCGACCCTGGAACGGACAGAGGAGGCTCGGGGGGAGAGGGGGACGGGACCGCAGCCAGCGTCGCGACGAACGGTGGCGACGTGACGCACTCGTCGAGCGCGGGCGGGGGGAGCGGGAACGGGGGCGAAGCGACGTCGGATGCCGGCGGATCGGCGGGAGCCGGGGGTCGAGAAACGAGCGATCCCGTGGAGCTCCCCGAGGGGAGCAGCGAGTACCAAGGTGTCGTGAACTTGGTGGACGCCGACGCGGCCGCCGACCTCGAGGCATTTCTAGCCGCAACGACGACGGAGCACCTGGTGTTGCGCAGCGGCCTCGCGGGCCCGTGGAACCTGTTCGTGGAGCACTATTACGAAGACTACGACTTCGTCTTCTTCGTGACGGATCACGTGATCGACGGGCTCCCCGTCGCTGGCAAGTTCGAAGCCGTCAATCGTCCGCCGATCCCCGGGACCGGCAACGAGATCGCGGTCGAGCTCGGCGCCTATCGAAGCGACGGAACGCTCAAGGGCGCGATCGGTATTCCCTACCACGAGAACTACTTCCCGCCGTTTTCGCACGAGATCGTCCACTATTGGGCAGCGTACCTGGACACGCGTTTCGGCTTTGGCGCCTCTGGCGACGAGCACTACGGCCCTCACTGGGGGTTCAGCAGCGTCAACGGCCAACTCGGCGGTTTCGATGCTTCGACCCTGCGCTGCGAGACGCCAGCGGACGAGCTGCTCCCGAACTGCACCACGAACTCCGAGGGAGCGACGCGTTACGTGGTGGGCGCATTCGGAGCGAACGCCAACGGTTTTCGGGGCCTCCCGTACTCGCCCTTCGAGCTCTACCTGATGGGCCTCGCCCCGGCGAGCGAAGTCCCAGAGTCGTTCGTGCTCCTCGAGGACGCCGTGATGGTCGAAGACAGCGCTGAGGAGGAAGCAGGGACCGTAGTCGTCGAGGCAACCTCGCTGACCACGCTTCCTTTCGCAGACATCGTGGCAAGACACGGGAGCGTCGAGCGGCTTCCGGCGGACGCGCGTCATTTCAAAGCGGCCTTCGTGGTCGTCTCTGCGGCCCCCGCGCCCGACGCGGTCATGAGTGACGTCGCCAACTGGGCCGCAGTGTTCGGCAACCGCCTCGCACAACCCCCGTTGAAGTCGTTCGAAGAGGACACCGGCGGCACGGCGACCCTTGACACCGTGATCGGCTCACGGCGCGATGCAGCGGACCCACCACCGCCCGATCGCGAGCGGTTCGTGTGCGACCCCCTCGCGCAGGACTGCGAAGGCGGTCTAGGCTGCTACTTCCACGGCCTACCGTTGTGCGCCGCGAGCGACGGTCTCGAACTCGACGAACCCTGCGACGCCGAGTTCGCATGCGCTCCGGGACTCGACTGCGTGTCCGGCGCCGAAGCGCCGGACGAGTACTTCTGCGAGCCCTACTGCGACGCGACCGACCCCGAATCGCCGCTCGCCTGTGACACGCTGTGCCCAGACAACTACTTCAGCGAGACGAACGTCGACGGCGTGCTGCTCGACAGCGTGTGCTTGCCGTGAGCTCGAGTTCTTGGCAGACGAAAACTTCGACAAGGGCTCGCCACGCGGCAGTTGGAGGATCCGGCATTTCCCGGGTGCTTCTGTAGTGTGCAGCGACCGGTGGCCAGGAGAAATTCGTGGCGTCCCTGGTTGCCAGTCGTATGCTCGATGTATGCAGCCTTTCGACACCCCGGAACTCCCGCTGCACGAGGATGAACACGGTGTGATTCGTGTGGGCCGCACGCGCGTCGCGCTCGAATCGGTGGTGGTTGCGTTCGATCAGGGTGCAACCGCTGAGGAGCTCGTCGACCGGTATCCAACGGTCAGCCTGCCGGTGATGTACTCTACCATTGCCTATGTCATGGCGAATCGCGCTCGAGTCGATGCCTACCTTTCGCAGCGGCAGGCGCAAGTCGCCGAGGTCCGCACCGAAGTGGAGCAGTGCTCTGGGCCGGATGGGTTGCGCGCGCGGTTATTGTCGGGGCACGAGCCTCGTGTTGACTTTTCAGTAGCGTGTCGCGATCGATCCCCAGGCAGCGCATGATCGCAAGCTTTTTCCAGCGCCTTGAGCAGTGTGGAGTCCGCTACCTGCTGATCAGCGGGCAAGCAACGATACTCTACGGAGCGGCGACGTTCTCCGAGGATGTCGATATCTGGGTTGCCCGACAGGAACAACATCCAGCGCTTCGTTCAGGCACTGCGCGCGTCCCAGGCGCGCTACTACAAGCTCACTCCACGCGCGCGCTTGACACGGCTCGTGGCTGACAGGTGCGGGCTCATCGCGTAGTCCCACAGGACCTTGGTCCAGGAGGAGTAATGAGCGAGCGGCTCGTAGAACTCCGGCGCCATGCGGCGCAGCTCCGGCAGCCGCGACCCAGCGATGTAAGGAAAATCGTGGTGTTCGTTGTGGTACCCCACGTTGAACGTCAGCTTATTGAGGGGACCGTAGTACGAGTAGGTTTCTTGCCCGGCGCGCGTCACGTAGTGCTCGGCGATGTAGTGCCCGGCGATCGGATGTAACCCCATCACGAGCAGCGCGCTGAGCGGCAGGTAAACGAGCGCTTTCGGGCCCCAGGCGTAATACACCAGAACATCGAACCCCACCTGGGCCAGCACGTTCACGATGAGCCAGCGATTGGGCTTTAGGGGCAGCATGAACAACGGTCGCAGCGCATAGGCGAACCCCTGCAGCGCCAGCCACACCGCCTTGGCGGCGCGACCCTTGATCCAGCGAGCCTCCCACCTCGTGGGTATATCGGTGTCGACGCCATCCGTCCCCTGCTCGGTGTGATGCAACAGGTGGTACTCGCGAAACGCAGCCGCCACCGGGAGCCCGATCGGCAGATTCACGAACAAGCCAAACAGGCGATTGTGTAGCGGCTTTGCAAACGCGAGATTGTGACTCAGCTCGTGGATCGCCAAGAGCAGGACCTGATTGATGACCCCGCCAATCCCATAAGCCACCGCGACAATGAGCCACCACGAAGCGTCGCGAACCAGCCAGCACAGACCTAGCTGCACCACCACCAGCACCACACAGTAATACTTGGTCTTCCAGCAAGGACCGTACAGCGCCTTGACTTCGGGATAGCGAGCCAACAGCTCGCGGCGCCGAGCCGCGTGAGGCTCGGATTCGGACGACCAAAAGAAGCCGTCAGGGCCCCGACCGATCTCCAACCCGGCAGCGACGGATCCCGTGAGCGTGGGCTTCATGCGTGGCGTCCGTGTTTACCGTGGACATCGTCGGCTAGCGACCTCGGGGTGTCAACGGGGCTCGACGCAACTACCGCCGTGGCGCTCGAGGGTCCGGGCATCCATCGCAACCCAAGGCATCACACCACCCTCGGTTCGGACCTTTCGCCGTCAACGTCGGGCTCGAAACCTGCGACCGGTAGCAGCAACGCGTGAGATTGCTCTGACACTGGAACCTGCGAGGTGGGTGCGCTGGCTTTCACCAGGAACCAGCGACACAATCAGCCGGTGGCGCCTCACGACGTGAGACAACCCAGCGTTTTGGACGACGCTTGGGCTCAGCTAAGCGCCAGGCGCTGGGCAGAAGCGCGCGTGTCGTTCGAGCGCGCTCTCGCTCACGAAGCTTCCGCCGAAGCGTACGAAGGTTTGAGCTGGGCAGCGTGGTGGCTGGACGATGCCAAATGCGTTCTCGAAGCTCGAGAGCAGGCGTTTCGGGCGTATCGGGATGCAGAGGATTCAGCGAGCGCGGCGCGCATGGCGATCTGGGTTGCCGCCGACCAACTCGACTTCAACGGCGCCCTCGCGACCGCCAGTGGCTGGCTCGAGCGAGCAGAGCGACTGCTCGGTCCGGCGGGTGCTGAGAAAGAGCGCGGTTGGCTCGCGTTTCACCAGGGCTACATCGCGAGCATCCGGGGCGAACCTCGGCAGGCCGAACTGCACGGCGCCGAAGCCGCCCGGCTCGGGCGCGCCACGAAACTGGCCGATCTGGAAATGCTGGGGCTGGCGTTGGAGGGGCTGAGCCTAGTATCGCGTGCAGAGGTAGCCCGCGGCATGCGCTGCATCGAGGAAGCCGCTGCCATAGCACTGGCAGGTGAGGCATCGATCCCGATTTCGAGTGCATGGACCTACTGCTTCATGGTCACAGCGTGCACGCGTGTGCTCGATTTCGCGCGCGCTTACGAGTGGTGCGATCACATCGCCGAGTTTGCGGGTCGCTACGGGAGCCGCTACCTGCTTGGCTACTGTCGCAGCGAGTACGCAACGATCTACCTGTGGCGCGGGCGCTGGCAAGAGGCGGAGCGCGCCCTCGAGGAGGCGATCGCAGCGCTCGCTGTGTCGCGCCCGACACTTCAACCCGGTCCTCTCGCGGAGCTGAGCGAGCTCAGGCGGCGTCAGGGCCGCGTCGACGAGGCGCTGGAACTGCTGGGACGTGCCGGCAACTCGAGCAAGGCGCAGCTGTGCCGCGGACGTTTGGCTCTGGATGCCGGAAACGCTCGACTCGCGCTAGAGCTCGGTGAACGCGTGCGGCGCGGTCTGTCCGAGGAAAGGCCCGTCGACTGTGTGCCTGCGCTGGAGCTGCTCGTGCGCGCACATCTCGCGCTCGGTAGTGTCGACGGCGCCGGTGATGCGCTCGACGCGCTTGCTAGCATCACGGAAAGAGCGGGGACACCGGGTCTGCGCGCACGGCGCTGCCTGTTTCAGGGCATGGTTGCCGCAGCGCGTGGGGAGCACGACGTTGCCCAGCGCTGGTTGGAAGATGCTCTCGATGGATTCGAGCATTGCGGCGCTCCCTTCGACGCCGCGTGCGCCCGCGTCGAACTCGCGCTGTCGCTGCTGGCACTAGGACGGCTCGACCAGGCGCGTCGCGAGGGCAGCTTGGCCAGGGCACGACTGCTCGAACTCGGGGCGCGCGTCGCCGCCGCTCGCGCCGAACCCATCCTGGGACCCGACGCGGCCGTGGAGCAAGCGTCGTCGTTTCCGCTCTCGCGACGTGAAGCCGAGGTGTTACGCCTACTCGTTGGGGGAAAGACCAACCGCGAGCTCGCGCGAGAACTGTGCATCAGCGAGCACACGGTGCACCGGCACGTGACCAGCATCCTGAGAAAGCTGGACCTCCCCTCGCGCACCGCCGCCGCCACCTGGGCGCTGAGGAACGGCATCGCCCTCAGGCAATAGCCAGATCGGGCTATGCCGGGTGCTGGCCGAAAATGGCCGCTCCTGGCGAAGCGGCGGCCGCCCTCTGCGCCTAAGTTGGAGCGATGAGCCCCGAGTCACCGCCAAGAACCAGCCCACCCGCCGAGCCCGAATTCAAAGCCGGTCTTCGACGAATGTGGTCGCTGGGAGACTACCAGACCTTTGCCGCACAGCTGGTGTGGGAACTCGGCCCAGTTTTGGTGCAGGCGGCAGGCGTCCGCCCTGGCCAGCGTGTCCTCGACATCGCGACCGGCACCGGAAACGCCGCTCTGCGCGCGGCCGAGGCAGGGGCGAGCGTGGTCGCCAGCGACCTGACGCCCGAGCATTTCGTAGCAGGACACGAGGTCGCTCGAGACAAGGGACTAGCTCTCGAGTGGGTCGAGGCCGATGCCGAGAACTTACCGTTCGCGGGAGCGGCTTTCGATATCGTGCTCTCGTGTTTGGGCGCCATCTTCGCTCCCCGACACCAGCGCGTCGCCGACGAGATGGTGCGAGTGTGCAAACAGCGTGGCACGATCGCCATGCTCAACTTCACACCCGAGGGGCTGGCCGCCGCCTTCTTCGAAGTGTTCGCGCCCTACATGCCCCCGCCGCGAGCCGGTGATTTGCCCCCGATCCTGTGGGGTAGCGAGGACCACGTCGCGCGTCTATTCGGCAAGAGACTTGCCCTTCGCACCACGCGAGGATCCTACGTGGAGCGCGCTCGGAGTCCGCAGGCCTACGTGGACTTCTTCAAGCGAACCTTCGGGCCCGTGGTGGCGATCTACCAGAGCCTCGCCGACACGCCGCAACTCGTCGCAGAGCTCGATCGAGCCTTCTTGAAATTTGCGGAGAACAGCAACACTAGCGCACCCGGAGAACCTGCGGAGTACCGCTACGAGTACCTACTGGTCATCGGTGAGAAGCTCTAAGCGCGTCGGTTGTTCGCAGCCGGACCGGGCGCGCAAAGCGCCGAGCCGTTGCAGGTTGGTCGCGGAGTTCCGGGCACGCACGAAGCGGCGGTTTTCTCAGCACCTCGGTCGTAACTGGGCGCGCGTGGTGGTCTGACAGTAGGCGTGAAGTAAGCGAAAGATGCTATGCTCCGCTGGTGTCGCAGCGCGCCCCGAACCTCGCCGCCTATCGGGATCTATTGATTCTGGGTGAGGACGCGCGCGCGGAGATCCTGGCGGGGGAGCTGATCACAGCTCCGGCTCCATTGCCGCGCCACTCGAATGCGCAGCGGGCGCTCGGGCGTTTCGTCGGCGGACCGTTTCACGACGACGATGGGCGAGGGGGCCCGGGCGGATGGTGGATCTTCGTGGAAGTCGATGTGGAGCTGGCAGAACACGACATCGTCCGACCTGATCTGGCAGGGTGGCGCCGAGCACGGTTGCCTAACCCCGGCGCTCTGCGCCCGATTCGCACCGTCCCGGATTGGGTTTGCGAAGTCACCTCTCCCAGTAGTGCCTCGCGCGACCGTGTTACCAAGCGACAACTGTACGCAGCTCATGGTGTTCCGTTTTACTGGATCGTCGACCCTGAGGCGCGAACGCTGGAGGCTCTTCAGCTGGAGCACGGGCGCTGGGCTGAACTTGGTGCCTGGGACGATACCGCGATCGCGGCGATTCCACCGTTTGAAGCAACCACCGTCGAAGTTGGTCGACTGTTCCTGCCAAAGGACGAGTGACCCTTCGCGTCGCCCCACTTGCGGCTTGGGCGAGTGGAAAGGCGTCAGGACCCGCTCCTAGGTGACAGATCGTCGAACTGTTCGGGAGCCTTGCTTTCGTCGCGGGTTCGATTGAGCTTGGCATCGCGCCGCTTGTCTCGAGCTGCGTCGCGGACTGGGTCGCGTTCGGCGTCGCGCTCCTTATCCCTGGCAGCGTCGCGCGCTTCATCGCGCACTTCATCGAGTTCTGGCGCTCGGGCCTCCTCGACCCAATCGTCATCGCCTGCGTCCAGCTCCGCATCGCGCTGTTGGTCGTGCTCTTCATCCCTTGCCTCGTCGCGTTCCTCATCCCTCACCTCGTCACGTTCCTCATCCCTTGCCTCGTCGCGTTGGCTGTCGCGAACTTCGTCGCGTGCCGAGTCGCGAGCCTCGTCCCGCTTCGCGTCGCGAGCCTTGTCGCGTTCCGCATCACGGAGGTTCGGCGGCGCGCTGCTCTTCGAATTGCGTTTTGTTCTCATTACGGCACAACCTCTCTGCCCCGTCGATCGAGCAATGCCACCCGGACAGATTGTCGACGAGGACCGCCCGACGGGAATCGTTCAGGCACCCAGGGAGCCTGCACAGTTCGTTCCAAGTCCCGCTTGTGCGCAACCCCACGCGCGTTGGCAGCGCCCTCGTGCCGTGGCATCGAGCATGGGCCATCATTTCGATTGAACACGCCTGGCGATCGCGCCGAGACGCACGCAATGGGGGCACCTCCCCAGTTGGCCCGGAGTTTGCGTTACCTGCCGCAATGGCGTCCGTACACGAGCTCATCACGTTAAAGCCCCGCGTTGTCCACACCATATCGCACGACGCTCCAGTGCTCGAAGCGGTCGCGAGGATGGTGTCCGATGATATCGGGTCCTTGGTGGTGCTCCGCGACGGCGATCCGTGTGGCATTTTCACCGAACGCGACTTCCTGACGCGCGTCGCTCTGACGGACCGCGTTGTCAAGTCGACACTCGTGCGGGAAGTCATGTCGCCCGATGTGATTTTCGTGCGCCCCGATACGGATGTGGGGGTGTGCATGGCGCTCATGACTCGACTGCGCATGCGTCATCTTCCGGTGCTCGAGGACGCGGCCCTGGTAGGGCTGATATCGATCGGCGACATCATCAAGCACTTGGCACGCGAGAGCGAGTATGAGACCGACGAACTGATGCACTACATCCGAGGTCGCTAGTGCCCTGTCACTTTCGAGCCCGGTGGATGGGGCTCGCCCATCCGGCGCAGCCAGCGCCAGTGGGATCGGACAGCGCCGAGACAACTGCCATGGACGCTGTAGCGGACCCCAAACTCGGCGCAGGTCTGTTCCACGATCTTCGCGATGCGCGGGTAGTGAACGTGGCAGATACGCGGAAACAGGTGGTGCTCGATCTGGAAGTTGAGACCACCGACGTACCAACTCAAGAGGCGGTTGGTCCTCCCGAAATCGACCGTGGCTTCGACTTGGTGCACAGCCCAGGCCCTCGGCACTCGCTTGACGTGGGATGCGAGCGTTGGAAGTTCCGCCTCCTCGACGCTGTGCGCCAGCTGAAATACCAAGATCAGGATGAAACTCAAGAGCGTGGAGGTGACGCCGTAGAAGGCTAGTACCCCCCACCAAGGATGTGAAAGGCACGGGATTACGAAGGCCCAGGCGAAGAAGCACAGCTTTCCGCCAATCAGCTGCGCGAGCAGCCAACCGCGCGGCCTGGGCATCCTGGTGTTCCCGATGCGCGCCTGGGCGAGCTGCTTGAAGTCCTCGAAGAAGTGCCAGTACGCAACGAAGAACGCGTAGACGATCCAGAGGTAGAACTGCTGAAAACGGTGCAGATAGTGCCGCGGTTGCGCAGCAGAGAGGCGCCCGAACGGAACGTCGATATCGCTGTCCGAACCATGAAGATGCGTGTAAGTGTGATGGGCGACGTTGTGCTTCCAACGCCAGATGTAGGAGCTTCCGCCCAAGATATCGAGCGTTAACCCGGACAGACGATTGACGAACGGGTATTTGGAATAGGCCCCGTGATTGCCGTCGTGTTGGACAGAGAAGGCGATACCGGCCATGGCTAGCGCGAGTGACGCGCACAGGAGCACCCGTTGCCACGAGTTTGCGTCCGCGAAAACCAGCGCTCCGTAAGACGCAGTGAACCACGCCAGCAACGCGACCGTCTTGAGGTGGATCTGCCAGCCTCCCTTTGACGACAGTCCCGTGCGCTGGAAGTACTCGAGCACGCGGCGCGTGACCTCCTTCCTGAATCCGGAATCTGCTGCGAACCCATAGCCGTTCAGTCGATCCGACGAGTGAGCATCACCCACCGTTCTTTGCTTTCGAGCGCATCTTTTGCTTACAAGCACATCGCGGGCCAGCAGGTCCGTCGCCCAATTTGTCCGTGTCTCAACACGCTCGCGGCGAGGTCGCCCCATCAAAGTGATGGATCCCATGCGCAGGGGCGCTCGCAGCTAACCTGCCACCGGCCAGCGCTCGATCGGAACAGCGGCGTCCGGGTCGTCGCAAACCGGACGCACTCGCACGTCCGTTGTCAGCCGCGCCACCACCGAGGCCTCGCCCGCGAACGAGCCGTGCACCGGGTTGACGCTCTCGGCCACGACGGCGTGCGCAATCGGCACATACGAGCTGTCGCAAAAGATGCCGTGCGTCGGGTCGAGCCCTCGCCAGCCTGCGCCGGGCAGGAACACCTCCGCCCAGGCGTGCATGCTCCGGCCTTCGGACGCTCCCGGGGTCAGGTCGGCCAGGTAGCCGCTGACGAAGCGCGCGGCGATGCCGAGAGAGCGCGCGCATTCGATGAGGAACGTGGCGTAGTCGCGGCACGATCCCGTGCCGAGTTCGAGCGTCGTCAGCGCCTGCTGAATCCCCGGCTCCGGGCGCGGTCGATACTCGAGGTGCTGGTGCACCGTTCGATTCAGAGCAAAGAGCCAGCCCACGGTATCTTCCGGTTGTTCCCGGAAGTACTCGGCCAGCCAACGTCTCAGAGGCGCCTGCGCCGACGCCTGCTCGGGTGCAAAGTAGATCGCGAGATTGAAGTAGTGGAGCGGCTCGTAGGCAAAGGGATACGTGCGTGCGTAGTCGCGGACTAGAAAGTCGAAGGGTTCTAGATCACTCGTGTTCACTGCGCAGGTCGAGCGGATCTCGAGAGCCGAAGTCCTGTCGGAGAAGTGAGCGCTTGCAAGAATGTTGTCGAAATCATCGCGCATCCAGTAGACACTCGCGCTGGGTGTGAAGGCGAGCTCGAAGTGGTCCACTTGGAGCAGAGGATTCTCGCGCGGCGCAGGTACAGCAGGTGACTCTGTGGCTGGACCTCACGGTCGTACTCGAAGCGGGTCGTGTGCATATGTCGATACGCATGGTGATAGTCGCCTACTCCGAGACTACGGGGCACGAGGACGTGAGCCGTCGTCGAAGCAACCGTCGTGAATGGCTAGCTAGATCGCGCCTCGAAACTCGTAGGCGTGTGAATACAAAAGGGAAATCGCCAAAAGCAAGCGATGGAAATAAACAAAGTCGGGTACCCGTTCTCGGAAAAGACGCCAATCCATTCAGAAAACGAGACCCCGATGCGC
>JAICQQ010000313.1 GCA_025937785.1 Polyangiaceae bacterium | reverse complement strand
GTCGAGATCGAGAAAGGTGGTTTGCATGAAAACCAAACACATCACGACCAAGCACATGCTGTTCGGGGCTCTGATCCTGGGCACAGCGGCGGGCTGCAACAAGGAACCGGCGGACAGCACAGCCAAGAGCGAAGCCGAGGTGCAGGCCGCCGCGACCGCGGAGACAACTGTTGCCGTCAAGCTTCACGCGCTGATTCCACGCCTCGGCGGCAGCCTGCTCGCGCTCGGGGATCATCAGCTCGAGCTGGCGATTCACCAGAATGGCCTGATCGAAGCGCTCTTGTTCGACGGCTCCGGCAAGCTGGTGAGCGAACCCGAGAAGCACTCCATGACGGTCGACTTGCAGGCGCAGGGGGATGCTGATCCGAAGGTCGAGCTCAAGTGGGACGCGGCTCAGGCTCGCTTCCTCGGTCAGGCCGACACCGAGGCGCAATTGGTGCCCGAGCCAGTGGCAGTCACTGCGAAGATCGGAGCGAAGTCGGAGCAGGGCAAGCTTGCGGACTATGCTCTGTTGACCACGCCGCGCTATGGCGGGACCGTACTCGCAGCCGGAATCTACCAAGCGGAGCTCATCGCTCGCCCGGATGGACAGCTCGCAGCGTTCGTGACGAACGCCGAGGGTGCCGCCGTGGACGCGGACGCCAAGGCTAGCCTCGAGGCAGTGGTGGGCGCAGATCCCGCCGTCAAGCTTACCTGGTCACCGGCGCAGGCGTGCTTCCTGGGCACGATCGATGCCAAGGCCAAGCTCGAACGAACTCCGATCAAGATCGCCCTGAACGCCGACGGCAAGACCCACATCGGCGGGCTCGGACGGCTAACGGTCACGGCGGCAGCGCAACACGACGGCGCTGTCATCGTCGCCGGACAATTCCCCGTCGAGCTCAGCTTGAACGGCGAGTTTCTGGAAGCCCGCGTCCTGGACGCCTCGGGCAAGGCCTCGGCGGACGCCGAGCTAGGACTGAAGGCGTTCGTCGGCGCCAAAGCCGATCAGGAGCTCGCGCTCGCGTGGAACGCTCCGTGCGCCTGCTATCGCGCGAAGATCGCCGCCGGCCTGCAGCTCGACGCCAGCCCGATCCGAGTTCATTTGACTCAGCACGGACGGCTCTTCACCGGCGCTGCGCTGTCGCTGCAGGCAGCGCACGACGTGAATCTGGGTGCGAAAGCCAAGCTCGATGCCAAAGCGGGGCTCGACGCCAAAGCGGGGCTCGATGCCAAAGCGCCGGAGCTCGACGCCAAGGCAGCGCTGGCCTCCAACGCCAAGGGCAACGTCGCGGCCGATGCGCACGCCAAGGCCAACGCGACCGCCAAGGCGGCGGCCGACACCGCCACTGTCGCCAGGGGCAAAGTCGATGTCCAGGTGCCGAAGCCCACGGTCAGCGTTTCGAAGTCGGCGACCGCCAGCGTCGGCGCGGACAAGAAGGCAGGGGCGAAGGCCGGCGTCGGCGCCAGCCTCAGTCTGGGCACCCGGTAGCGCCCGCCGGCCCGCAGCGCGCTCTTACGCGAGGTCCAAATCCGCCAAGGAGCGCGCCAGGCGGATCGGCGACGCTGGCTCGGTCAGGCGTTGCGTTCGTGTGCTTGCCAGCGCTCGTCGGCGACGCCACGCCCGACCTCGAGCGGCTCACCGCGCTCGGAGACGCACCCGGCCGCACACTGTGGCTGGGCGTTCACCGGGACCAGCGGCGGCTCCCGCGCGTAGGCGGCTCCCGCGCGTAGCGCTGGTCGCGCCGGCGCTGCGTGAACAGGCCGCGGCGGCGCTCGCGCCCGCGCCTGATGCGCCTTGCCCTCGGGCTTTCCGAGACTACGCTCGATTATTGAGCCGTTTCCTGCCCGGCCGGGAACTGCGGAGGGCCACGAAACCCATGTCCACCTCGCCGAGCCGCACCCGTGTCCCCCTGGTTCTCGTGGGGAGCTCCGGCCGACGAGACGTCGGCGACCCCGAGCTCGCCCGGGCGCTGATTGCCGGCGAAGAATGGGCCGTCACCGAAACGTGGTATCGGTTTGCACCGATGGTGCTCGCCATGGCAGATCGAGCGCTAGGCTCCAGACCCGAAGCGGAAGACCTGCTCCAGGAGGTGTTCGGCCGCTTATTTCGTCGGGCGCACACGCTCGAGGACCCGAACTGTCTGCGCAGCTTCGTCTATTCTTTTGGCGTCAGGGCGCTGAAATCCCAGCTCCGCTATCGGCATTTGCGGGCTTGGCTTTCGTTCCGAAGCCCCGAGACGCTGATGGATCTTCAATCGACGACGCTGGACGTCGAATCGAGCGACTTGCTCCGAAAATTCTATGCTCTACTCGATCGACTATCGTCCCGCGACCGACTCGTGTTCCTGCTGCGCCGCGTCGAGTCGATGACCGTGGAGGAGATCGCAAGCACGATGGGTATCTCGGAGTCGACGGTCAAGCGCTCGATGGCACGCGCATCGAGCCGCCTGTCGCGCTGGCTGGAGGCGGATCCGAGTTTGGCCTCACTCGGAGACCTGGAAGGCAGGGCAAGGTGAGCATGGATCCTTCCGACACCCCCGAATCTCGCAGGCTGACCGCGCTCACCGACTTGTTGCGCCACGCCGTAAAGCCACCGAGCGCGACGGAACTCCAGCGAGGTCTGAACGCGCTCAGGGCACGCGGCGCCGCGAAACCCGACGCTGCCCGCTGGCGCTGGGCCGCGTTCGCCAGCGCGCTGCTCGCCGGGGCGATCCTCGCATTCTGGGCCATCGACGTCCTCACCGCGAGCTCGCCCTCCGGCGAACGGGCGGTGGCGGTGAAAAAAATCGAGGGCGGCAAGCTCCTGGACGGTGGGTACTTGTCGGAGGTGGGGCACGTCGGAATCAAGCTCTTCTTCAACGAGGGCAGCAGGTTCGAGCTGGCGCCTGGCGCCCGCGGACGGCTCCGGAGCGTCTCGGCGGAAGGCGCGCGCCTGGCGCTCGAGCATGGCAAGGCTTCATTCCAGATCACCGAGAGCAGCGATCACCATTGGTCGGTCGAAGCCGGGCCGTTCGTGGTCGCCGTGCGAGGCACCGATTTCGCTGTCGTCTGGGATCCAGCGCACGAGGAACTCGAGGTCAATCTGCGCCGGGGACGTGTTTCCGTCAGCGGTCCCGTGGTCGGCGACGAGCTCGTGCTGCGGCCCGGTCAACGGTTGACCGTCAGCCTACCCAAGCGTCAGAGCGTGCTCTCCGAAGGGATCTCGCCCCCGCCCTCCGCCGCGTCCGCCAACGCCCTGCCCCCCGCGCCGCCCCCAGCCAGCGCCGACGAACCCGCAGTCGGCGACGCCCCAGACCTGGCGAACACTCCGGCGGCGTCGGCTTCCACCGGCTCCTCGAGCGATCGCTCCTGGAAAGAAGCGATCGCTACCGGTCAGTGGGACCGCATCCTCGCCGACGTCGAACGCGATGGGGTCACCACCACCCTGCAGACGCTCTCGAGCGAGGACCTGTTCGCTCTGGCCGACGCCGCGCGCTACCGCAGACGCACCGATCTGGCACGGGCCGCGCTCGTCGAACAACGCCGGCGTTTCCCGCATTCGCCTCGCTCGCTCGACGCGCTGTTCTTGCTCGGTCGCGTCGAAGAGGTGGGCCAGGCGGGGAAACGGTCGGCGATCCAGCGTTACCGCGAGTACCTGGCGCGCGCACCGGGCGGCACCTATTCCGCGGAAGCGTTGGGGCGCAGCATGATCCTGACGAAAGAGCTAGAGGGAACGGCGAGCGCACGCCGGATCGCCGACGAATACCTGCAGCGCTTTCCGAATGGCAGCTATGCTGAGGCGGCACGTGCCCTCCGCCAGGCTCCTTGAACGCGGCGTGATCGATCGCGCCAAGATCGTGCTGGCGATCGCTTGCTTGCTGGCATGGACCAGCTCGGCCCACGCAGCGACCGTCACGCTGCTTCGGCCTCGGACCCGCGCGCCCGAGGTCACCGAAGCGCTGTTTCGGCTGCAGGGCGAGATGCTGTCCGTTGGGCTCGAAGTCAGCTTCGCGGAGCGGCCTCTGGACTTCGGCTCGGAATCGAGCGAGCGAGATGCCTGGTTCGAACGCATGGTGACGGAGCGTCGCGTCGATGCGATCATCGACGTCCTGGGCGACCCAGCGCCCGTCGGCGTCGACGTTTGGATCCTCGAGCGTGAGACCCGCCGCTTCCGCGCGTCGCGCGTCGTGCTCGATCCCAACACCCGGAACGCACCGGAGACTTTGGCGATCCGCGCGATCGAGGTGCTGCGCTCGAACTTCCTGGTGCTGGATCTCGACAGCAACGAGCCAGCGACCGAGCCAGCTCGGGAACCGGAGCGTGACGCGCCGCCTCCACAGCCGGCACGCGCCGCGGCTCCCCGTGTCGGGCTCGCCGCGGGGGTGAGCCTTCTGACCAGCTTCGACGGCGTCGGACCGGCTGTGTTGCCTTTGGTACGCTTCGAGGCGCGGCTCGGTGCAGCGCTAGCGGCGACGGCCACGGTGTCCGGTTTCGGCACTCGCCCGACCGTAGCGACGCAGGCGGGCAGCGTCGAAGTCGCGCAAGATTACGCTACTCTAGGACTTCGCTATTCGGTACCGTCGGACGCAACCGTGCGAGCGTTCGCGGCGCTGGGCGCCGGGGCATTGCGCACCGCCCTCGAAGGCTCGGCGGATCCGCCGAATCAGGGGCACGACGTGGACCAATGGTCTTTCTTGGCCGAAGCAAGCCTTGGGCTCAGCTGGCAACTGTCGCAGCGCTACACCCTGAGCCTCGCGGAGCACGTGCAGTTCGCTGCACCCTACGCCGCCATCCATTTCGTGGACACGGAAGTCGCCACGACGGGGCGTCCGAACCTGCTGACCACGCTCACCCTCGGAGCTTGGCTATGAGCCTGGTCCGAGCCTTCTCGTGGCTCATCTGGTGCACCGTGGGCAGCCTGGGATGTTCGCGCGCCGACCTGTACCCCGTAACGCAGAATGCTCCCGCCGATGATAGCGCTAACGACACCGACAGCACCGCCGCCACGAACACGGCTGACGCCAGCACTACCGGCGCCAGCACTACCGACGCCAGCGCGACCGGCGCCAGTACTACCGGGGCCAGCACTACCGGGGCCAGCGCAACGGCGAGCACGACCGGTGGCTCCCCAGTTCTGTGCCCCGAACTCGCCCTGCAGCCGGGCGATAGCAACCAAACCGTGATCGTGGGTGGCATGACGCGAAACTACGTGTTGCACATCCCGCCGAACTATACGGGGCGCGACCCGGTGCCCCTGGTCGTGGACTTTCATGGCGTCGGCGGTTCGGGGATGAGCCACCGATCGAACTCGCCTTACCCCGCCGAGCTCGATCCCGAAGGAGTGGTGATGGCTTTTCCCGACGGCCTGCGAGGCCCGGCCGGCACCGCCTGGAACGTCGGTCCCTGCTGCGTCGCGGACGTCGACGACGTCGCGTTCGCTCGAGCCCTGGTGGAGCACGCCCAGGCGAGCGTCTGCATCGACGCGAGCAGGGTCTACGCCGTCGGCGTGCTGACGGGAGGCGGGATGGCGCACTACCTTGCCTGTCACGCCGCCGACGTGTTCGCAGCCGTGGCGCCGGCTGCCTTCGATCTTCTGGAAGAGAACGTGGATGACTGCCAGCCGGCGCGACCCGTTTCGGTCATCTCCTTTCGCGGCACCGCCGCCGACAGTCGCGTTCCTTACGAGGGCGGTGCCTCCGCGTTGGTCCCCGGCATGCCGCTCACCTTCCTGGGCGCTGAAGGTACCTTCGAAGCCTGGGCCAGCATCAACGGCTGCACGGGCCCTGCCTCGACGCCCGACGCGGACGGGTGCTCCGAATACTCGGGCTGCAACGGCGGTGCCGACGTCATCCTGTGCACCGAGCGGGATGGCGGTGAGGAGCCGGGCGATCCGAGCATCGCCTGGCCCGTGCTGAAACGTCACCAACGTTAGCCGACACTGCTCGCTACGGCAGGTTCGCCGACATCACTTCCCATGCGGGATCAGCGCAGTAAGGACAATCGTCCCCGACGAGCAAGCCCTTGCCCGTGGCCCCCTCGTCGCCTTTCAGCCACCAGTTGAGCCACGCAAGGTTGATACGGGTGAAGTCCCCGCCGTCAGGCTGGAACAGGTCACCGCCGTGCCCGATGTCCTTGCTGAACCACAGCACCGGAACCCCGAGTGCGCTGATGGCTTCGTAACCCTCCAAACCTCCATCGTACGCGACCTCGGCGGGCCCTCCTTCGATGAACAGTACGGGCGTGTCGATGTAGTCGTAGAACGCCTGAGTCGCACCCGCCATCCCGCTGCTCGTGACCCCCCAAGTGACGATGCGCGGATCGGTGACGGTGCCTTGTGCCATGAGCCCGCCGCACGAAAAACCATTGGCGGAGATCTTCACCGCGTCCAGACTTCGATAGTAGGCGCTACACGGCTTGCGATTCTCGTCCAGGGCCCAGTCGACGTAGGCGAGCAGCGGCCCGCCCATGGCGTCCAGATCCGAGCGATCCATCGTACGGTTGCCGCTGCCGTTCGGCGTCCCATCAGCCACCACGAAGTAACCGTGCGAGGCGATCTCCGCCATGGCGGTCGCGTTCGCGAGCCCGTCCCTCGAACATGCGCCCTGCCCCCACACGAGGATCGGATACTTCTCGGCGCCGCCCAAATCGGCGGGGCGAAAAATGGTGCCCTCGTTGATACCGGGGTCGGAGTTCGTCTCGACGATCACCTGGTGCGGCCCACTTCCAGAGACATTGGTGCCGGCGGGCTGCGACTCCGTGCAGGGGCCCTCGATGTCCCCCGTGGTCGCGTCCGTCGTCGTCGCCCCGCCCGTTCCCGCAGAACCACCGGCGCCGGCCTCGCCACCCGTCGTGGGGCCCATGCCGTTGGCGCCCGTCGAGTCGCCTCCACCTGCGCCCGTCGTGACCGCGCCCGTCGTGACCGCGCTCGTCGTGGCAGTCGTCATCGCAGCACCCGGCCCAGTAGAACCCACGGTCGTCGCGGCACCCGTCGTGCTCGAGGCGCCGCTCACCGAACTTGCCGTGGTGTTCGAGGATGTAGCGCCGATCGATGCCGCCGAGGTCTGCGCAGTGCTCGTGGGTCCGTCAGCGCCCGCTTCACCGGCGCCCGAATCGCTACACCCCGCCACCGCGATGCTCCAGATCCCCACCCAGCTGGCCGCCCGTGAACGTTGCTCCGTGACCATCATGCTCCTCGGCGCGCCGTGGTCGGATAGCGCCATCGCGGCAGTTGCCCCAATTCGTTCGATTGGCTCACGAAACGACACGCCTGGGAACATCGAAGATCGTCGAACTTTTTCAGGGTGGACAGATCAGTCGAGGCCGACCTTCCCGGGCGCCCAGTAGGCCCGCGTTCGGATCCTGCCTCGCGCGACGCCCAGCGACCGCAGCCGCTTGCTCACACGCTGGATCGACGACGCCTTGCCAGAAAGCACCCAGCTCTGGATGGAGCGCGTCTGCAGCTGGTCGACTGCGAGCTGCTCGACCTCGTTCAGGTGCGCGTCGTCAGGCCTGCGTTCGACTAGATCCACGTCCGCGACCCCGAGCTGATCCAAGATGCCTCGGGCGGTCTGCTTGGAAGTGACTTCGAACAGCATGCGCACGCCTGCTGCCCCTTTCGGAGTGAACCGCATCGAGTGCGCCAACCCGAACGACGTCTCGTCGCCAAAGACCAGAGCCGGTCTATCGAGCGCTGACAGGTCGAGTGAATCGCGAGGGCCGAACAGCGTACACGAGTTTCCCACCTGCAACGCGCGCCCCCAAGCCGAGGCGGGAGCTTCCCCGTGCAGGAACAAGAGCAGCTGTGTGGACCCCTGCTCTGCGTCCCAGGACAGGGGCGTGAACGTGCGATAGGCCCAGCTCCCGAGCGCGACTTGCAGCTTCTGTCCCGGCAGCCATTTCACGCCACGCAGCGCGTCGCCGCTCAGCGTGACGAGCCGGAACTGCTCGCCGAGTACGTTGCATTCGCGCACCGTCGCGCGCTTCATGAACCATCGAGTGATCGCGCCTTCGATGCCCCGCGGTGATCGCGCTGCTTCAGTCGTCGCCATGTCGGTGCCGGATGCTACAGCGTGTTGACAGTTTCGTACAACACCGCCCTTCTCGGGCGTTGGACCGAAGTCCTTTCTGCTTCATAGAGGACAGTTTCACGCACGCTCCACAGGGAGCGTGTGCCAGAGCTCTCCTCTCCACAGACGTTTTTCG
>JAICQQ010000147.1 GCA_025937785.1 Polyangiaceae bacterium | reverse complement strand
TGTGCCTTCTTCAACCAAAACTTCAACGAGGGCCTGCTGGCGCCGGTGGACGGAGTGATCGCGTTTCCTGCTACACACGTGGGCGAGCCCTTGCTCGATTGCGACGATGTTGCCGACGTCGCCGTCGCGGCCTTGATCGACGACGCGCATGCCGGTCAGACCTATGAGTTGACCGGGCCCCGAGTGCTCACGTTCGAACAGGCGACGTCGATGCTTGCCGAGGCGTCGGGTCAACCGCTCCGGTACCAGCCGATGTCGTTCGAGGCGTACGCGAGCGTGCTCGCACCCTACCTGCCACCCGAGCAAGTCGCGTTCACCATCGACTTGTTCCGCTGGGTGCTCGACGGCCACAACGCATCGGTCAGCGACGGTGTCGAGCGCGTGCTCGGCCGCAAACCGAAGGAGTTTGCTGCTTTTGTTCGCGACGCACTGCGGGCCGCCTGACAGCGTCTACCGGCGGCGCTAGGTTCGGCCATCGCAGCTTCAACCCGTGGCAAGTCGTCGAAGAAGGTCCGAGGCCGACCGAGCGCCCCAGGGGAAGCGTCGCCCTTCGAGCGCGTACAGCGGCTGGTCCGGCGCATTCCGCGCGGACGAGTCGCCACGTACGGCCAGCTCTCTCGCTGGATCGACGGTCGCTTGACACCGGTCGGCGTCGGCTGGGCGATCCGCGCGGCCGGCGAAACCAAGATCCCCTGGCAACGGGTCGTCAATGCGCAGGGCGGCATCTCCACCGACAACCAGCATCCGGGCTTGCAGCGGGCAATGCTCGAGGCCGAGGGTGTGAGGTTCGGTCGCGACGGGCGCATCGACCTCACGCGCTACGGCTGGCACGGGCCGCGTAGCTGACTTAGGCCAGGGCTGCTCTGAGCTGCGCCACGCGCGCCTCGAGCTCTGCTCGCGGCAGCTTGGTCACCGGCATCTGACTGGCGTCCGTCATCCAAATGGCCTGACCCCAGCGCGGGTCGTCCTGGTAGCGGGGAATGACGTGGGCGTGGAGATGCCGCACGACGTTACCCAGCATCTCGACGTTCACGTGGTCCGGCGCGAACGCGTGGCGCACCGCTTGCAGCGAGCTTCTGAGGTCAACCACGAACCGCTGGAACTCGCTGCCATCGAGGTCGTCCAGACGCTCCACGTGCCGCCCCAGGAAGACGAGCGAGCAGTGGCCGCGGTAGGTCTGATTCTTCGACAGCCAAAGCTTCGATTGCGCCAGGCGAGTGACTAGCAGCCACTCATCGGTTTCGTCAGGATCCGCTGCGCAGAAGGGACAAGGTGGGTGGGTCATGAGCCGAGCACCGTAGCACCCCCTGGGTTCCGGCTCACGAGACAAGTAGACGGGGGTGATGTACGTTCCCCAAGCCTTCGTTGCCCCGAGCCACGAGGTCGTGCTCGAAGTCGTTCGTCGGCGCGCGCTCGGCAGCGTGACGAAGCGTCACGCTTCGTGTGCGAACGGGGTGCTGAAGCCCGCTCGCACACGTTCAGCCATCGCTGCGGTGACGCAGCCTCGGCTCAGACTCCGGGCAGTGGGATGCCGGCTCGTGCATAGAGCGCCAGCCGCATCGCCTCCGCGCGATCGAGCAGGCGGTCGACGTTGACACCCACCATCTTGCCCTGCCATTTGAGGGGACGGCCCTCGACGAAGACGGACTCGACGTTGCTCGTGTCCATCCCCAGCACGACCGCGCCGACGGGGTCGTTCATGGGCGCGACGTTGAGGGCGCGCGCGTTGAGCAGGATGAAGTCAGCTTGCTTGCCAGGCGTCAGGGAGCCGACCTTACTTCCGAGGCCGTTGGTGCGGGCGCCCTCGATGGTGGCGAACTCGAGCACGTCGCGGACGGTCAGCAGCTGCGGCACGTGCCCCATCTCGGGAAACAGGTTGTCGGCGTTCAGCAAACCGCGCTGCAGCGCGAAGCACGCGCGCATTTGCGTGAACATGTCGGTGGGTTGATTGGTTTCGACATCGACGCTGAGGCTCGGGCGGATGCCGTAGTCGAGCGACCGCTGGATCGGTGGTATGCCGTGGCCCATCTGCATCTCTACCGGAACGGCGAGCGAGATCTTACCGCCGCTGTCGGCGATCAGCTGAAACTCGAAATCGCTCAGCGTGCAGGCATGGATGTAGGTGGTGTCGTCCCCGAGGCCCACGCGTGAGGCGAGCTCCGCCAAGAGGCCGTTGGCGCCCGGAGCCCCCACGCCGACGTGCGTGGTGATGGGGACGCCTACGTCGCGCGCCACGTTCCACTCGATTTCGGCTGCGTCTACGTTGGAGAACTCCGGCCCCGCTGCGGCGAGAGCCAGCGTCAGCAGCTGATCGCTGCTCGAGAAGTACTCGTCGGCGAGCCGGTAGATGTCGCCGGGGTATGGGTTGTCGAGGTCTTCGAACCAGGGCGGCTGTTTGCCGAAGCTGGGTCCGTAGGCGTAAACCGCTCGCACCCCCGCCGATTCGAGCCCTTCGATGGCCGCGTCCGAATGCTCCGGCGAGCTCGCGATGTGGGACCAGTCGAGCATCGTGGTGATGCCGGCGTTCGCGGCCGAGAGCGCGGTGACCAGGTTGCCGGTGTAAACCTCGTCTGGGGTGATCGCAGGTGCGAACCCGAACAGCACCGTGTTCAGATAGTCGAGCAGCTGAGCGTTGGGGCCGCTGTTACGGATCAAGCCTTGCCACATGTGGCGATGAGTATCGACGAACCCGGGCATCACGATCTTGCCACGGGCATCGATCACGTGGGCGCCGTGAGCGCTCAAATGCGGTCCAACCGCTTCGATCTTGCCGTTCTTGATCAGCACGTCGCCCTGCATCATGTCGGGAACGCCCGGATCCATCGTGAGCACGGTACCCCCACGCACCAACAGGCGCTGTGAATGGCCGCGATGGCCCGCCCCCGAATGCGCGAAAGCCGGCGCTGCCGCCCCCGCGATCCCTGCTGCACCCATGCCCAAGATACTGCGACGCGAAAACTCGCCCTGACCGTTGGTCATCGAACTGCCTCCCTGGTTGTGAGATTCGCCACCCCCGCCCCCCGGATGACGTCATGCTAAGACACCAGGAATCGCGCGGCTCGTCAACCAATAACGAAGCGCTATCGAACGTACTCCAGGGTGCGCTGAGCCGTTGCATGTGGGCAGAGTGTCAACTCTGCAAGACACCTGTCGAGATGCTGGCGGACTTCGACACGAAGCTCACGATTGGGCGCGGGCTCTCGCAGCGGCGGATTCCAATAGAACTCGGCGCAGGAGTGCCCGTTGGTCGCACCTCGTGACTCGGGGTCGAACCTCCGACGGCTCGCTCAATACATTCGATGACAGTGTCGTGTTAGAACGAGGAGACGCTACTCGGTGGGTTCCTGGCGTCATCTATAACGTGTACAAGTAGGCGAGCAGGTCCTCTTTCTCGCGCGCCGTCAGCTGGAGCTCGAGCACGAGATTGAAGAACTCGATGGTGTCTTCCAGCGTCAGCAGGCGTCCGTCGTGGAGGTAGGGCGGAGAGTCCTTGATTCCACGAAGGCTGAACGTCTTGATCGGGCCGTCGCCGTCCGCCATATGGCCGTTGATCAGCCTTGGTTCGTAGAACCGCTCGGTTTCCAGGTCGTGCATCAGGCTGTCCGTGAAGTAAGGAGGCACGTGACACGTGGAGCACTGCCCCTTGCCGAAGAAGATCTGTTCGCCCAAGAGCTCCGAGCGAGTTGCCAGCTCCGGATCGAGCCTCCCGTCCATGTCGAGCTTGGGCGCGGGCGGGAAGTCGAGAATCTTCTGAAACTCCGCCATGAAGTGCACCTGACTGCCCCGCTCCAGCGGGTTCACACCCTTCTTGGTTGCCAGCACGGGGTCGCCGTCGAAGTACGCGGCGCGCTGTTCGAACTCCGTGAAGTCTTCGACGCTCACCAGTGCGCGCTGCGAGCCGAAAATTTTCTGGATGTTCACACCGCGGATAGTCGGAGTATCGATGCGGTTCCGGAACTCCTGCGGGCGGATGTCCCCGACCAGGTGTGTGGCCGAGTTGGTGTGCCCGTTGACGTGGCAATCGAAGCAGGCCACGCCCAGGCTCGGTTCTGCCGAGCGTCGGTCGTCGATGAGATTGAACTGCTGCTGAGGGAAAGGGAACAGCAGCAGCCGCAGGCCTTCGAGCTGCTTGGGGTTCAAGATGCACTTGAAGAGCTCGTAGAAGTTCTGGGTGGTGACGAGCTGACCTTGCGACACGTCGCCTAGATCGGGTCGTGTAGTCAGGAAGATGGGTGGCGGAAACTCCGGCAAGAACTGGTCGGGTAGATCGAAGTCGAGATCGAAGCGCGTCAGGTCGCGACCCGTTTGTGCGAGGATCTCCTCGATCGCAAAGTGGGGAAACAGCATGCCGCCTTCGGGGTGCTTGGGGTGAGGCAGCGGCAAGAACCCGAGCGGAAACAGGTCTTCTTCCAGGATTTCGTCCGGCGTCAGGTCCGCGAGCTCATCCCACGTGAAGTCGTCCGGCAGGCGCACGCGGACCCCCTGCTGCACTGGCTTTCCGCCCGTCATCGTTACGTCCGACGGGTTGTCAGACAGATCGTAGCGCGCCTCGAGCAACTCGAGCTGCCGTGCCATGGCCTCCGGCTTCTCGGCGATCTTCTGCGCCATGAGCGCCTCGAAGTCGACGTGCTGGTCGCCCCCGCCGTTCTGGTCGCCACAGCTGGCTGGCGGCAACGGCGCGTTCGGCGGTGGATCCGAAAGGTCAGCGTCACCGGGCGCCCCTGCCGTGTTCTCGCTGGTATCGCTCTTCTGCTGTTCTTGACGGACGACCGGGTGACCGTTCCCCGTGCAACCCGAGGCAAATACGAGACCAAGGATCCAGTAGTAGCTGTTCATGAGCCCCTCCCGTTCGATGTTTCAGCTTGATGGCCGGCGTTGTGCCGGCGGGAGGGGTGTGCACTTAGTGTGCCCTACCTGGTCGCTCACTAAGTGCTCGGGAACGCTCGAATGCGGTCGAGCGTCCCTGTGACGAAACGGAGCGCCAGGGGCGATTTCGGACGAGGCGAAGCTGGCTAGGGTGTCGAGTTGCGCACTTCGTTACTCACCTCCGACCGCGCTCTGTGCGGCGCTGATGCCTGGGGTGCGCGGGCGCCCAGCGCAGCAGCACGCGCTGGGTCCCTAGGTCGGCGAGGTCATAGCTCAAGACCAGGCGGAGCGCGCTCGCGTCCGCTTGGCCGGGTGTGTAGAGTAGCACCCAGCGTTTGACGGTGGTGAGGGGGGGCAGCGAGATGGTGCCGGCGTACAAGTGGTTCGCCTGCGCGAGCGACATCGCCTCGGCCTCGTGCTTGCGGTCGCTGTAGTGCTCCGCCGCGAACAACGACACCGCGAGCAGCCCGAACACCGCGCCGGCGATCTGGACCTCTTCCTTCTTGGAGTCCATGGCGGCATCTGCGATCACGAGCGCGCCCGCCGTGCCGAGCTCGACCGCGGTGTCGCGATTGGCGTCATGGACTCGCTTACGCTGTTGCGCGGCAAAGTGCCAATCGTGCAGCAGTTCGGGTGCTGGGATGCGTACGGGCCCCGCCGTCTCGGGGTTCGCGACGAGGATTCGCGCCGCATTGATGGAGCGCCACTGGTTCGAATGGTTCTCGAACGTCAGCTCGAGCACGGGGACGTGGGCGAGTGAAACGTCGTCGATCTCACGGCTGCGCACCACGACCGGTACCGAGCCCTGCGGCAGCGCCTGCCCTGTCGCATTCAGCGGGATGGCCGCCTCGCCGGTTGCGAGCGTCGCGCACCCTGCGTTCGCTAGACAAAAAACGACCACGAGTGACCACCACCACTTCATCGCACCACTCCCATCCCGAGCGTGGCTGGGAACTCCAACCGTCGACCGCCCGCCGGCAGCTTCAGCAAGCCGCGTGCCGTGGCCCGCCGGGCAGAATCGCGCCGAAAGCTCGGGGGCGCGTGAACGTTGGGTCACGGCGGGCAGTGCTCGCTGTGGTCGGACGGCGCCAGTTCGCGGTCGTCCTTGGTTGGACGGGAATGCACGGTGCCAACTTCATTTCAAAGTCACGGCCCCCGATGCGGTGGGGTGGTCGGAGCGGGCAACAGCCATTTCGCAGGGGCCAGCGAACGCGGCTCCGCCGCCAGATCGACGCTAGGATCGATGAGCGGCTCGAGCGGCCTGCCGTTCCAGGCGACCTGGACGTCGACGAACACTTTCGGGCGCTCGCCGTGCTGGCGCTCGTGCTCGTCAGCGACGAACAACGCCAGTTGGTGGATCATGTCGGGTCGGCCTTCGACGCGCGAGAGCTGGCGCCGGGTCACGTATTGGAGCGGGTCGACGCGAACGCGGCGCCCGTGGCTGTCGACCGTCGTGATCTTGAGCTGGCCGCTCTTGGCGCGCAGCATCATGTGCCACGAAAACTCGTGACCCTCTTCGGTCCAGCTGGCATTACCGGGGTAAAACCAAGGTCGCATGGGCAGCAGCAGCTGGAGCAGCACGTAGCCGCACAGGCTCGCGAACCCGAGTTTCCCGAGCTTTCTGGGGCTTTGCGGCTTGCGAGGTACGCCCTGTAGGCTTGGCCACTGGCGCCGAGGCCAGTCGGGCGTGAAGAAAAGCAGTGTCAGCGCCAGGCTCATCCAGGGAAACGACGCGATGCCGAAGATCATCGCGTTGGTGACGTGAAACGCCGCTGCCCACAGGAAGCCGAACGTGCGGGTGCGCGGGTGCAGCAACAGCGGCGTGATCGAGAGATCGAAGGCGACGCCGCCCCAGCTCATGATCAGGGGCAGCGCGTCGAACCACAACGCGTGATCGCGACCGAGGCGCTCGGGCAGCCAGATGCTGAGCGGACAGCCTTGCAACCAATCCGCATTGAGCTTGGCGAGGCCCGCGTAGGTGTACACGACGCCCATCTGAAAACGCAGCAGCCAGATCGACCACGCGGGCGTACGACCTTGGGCGCGTGGTCTCGTCCCCAACCATCCGAAGTGTTGGTCGACCGACAGCATGTTGTGTGCTGGCACGAGCGCGAGGATGCCGGCCAGCAAACAATACAAATAGATATGGTTGATGAACAGCGTGCGCTCTGCCAAAAAGTAGTAGCTAAGGAGCAGGAACGTGAGCGCGGTCGTCACCCGGTAGAAGGCCCCCGCGGCGATCAGTAACCCGAGCCCGATCAAGGCGTAGTGGAGCCCGTAAGCCATGCTCTCGCTAGCGTCGGGCACCCACTCGAAGAGCGGGTACTTGAAGCTCAAGTGCGAGGCGTGGAGCTCGTCGACCTTGTTGGCCCTGAACTTGAAGCTGATTTCGTAGGCGAGCAGCAGGCCAAAACAGATGCGGAAGACCGCCAGCGAAGCCCCATCGCAGGGTCGGGAGAGCGTGGCGATGACTCGCGACCACCAAGTGTCTGGCTGGCTGGTTCCCATGCGTCTCGGTGTCTCGCCCACGTTAGCACAACGGAGGGTTGCTTCTGGCCCCGCAATGCTATGGTCCGGCCTCGATGACCGACCTTTTGCAAGACCTGGCCTGGCGCGGGCTCGTGCACGACTCGACCGACCTCGAGCAGTTGCGCCAACACCTGGCGGAGCCGCGGCGGGTCTACGCGGGCTTCGATCCTAGCCGCGACTCGCTCACCATCGGCAATCTGGTCCCGCTGCTGCTGCTAAAACGCTTCCAGCTTGCCGGACACACGCCGGTGGTCGTGATGGGTGGCGGCACGGGTTTGGTCGGCGACCCTTCCGGCAAGGACTCGGAGCGGCAGCTGCTCGGCCCCGAGCAGGTGGCGGCGAACGTCGCTGCGCAGCGCCCGATCTACGAGAACGTGCTGAGCTTCACGGGGGCGGCGGCCGGGGAGCTCAGAAACAACCTGGATTGGCTCGGTCCGCTGAGCTTTCTGCAGGTGCTGCGTGACACCGGCAAGCACTTCTCGGTCAACATGATGATCCAGAAGGACTCGATCAAGAGCCGCCTCGAGACCCGCGATCAGGGCATCAGCTACACCGAGTTCAGCTACATGATCTTGCAGGCGTACGACTACCTGTGGTTGTTTCAAAACGCCGCGGTCACCGTGCAGCTCGGTGGTTCGGATCAGTGGGGCAACGTCGTGGCGGGCATCGATCTGGTGCGCCGCGTGGAACGCAAAGAAGCGCACGGGTTGACCGTGCCGCTCGTGACGAAGTCCGACGGCGGCAAATTCGGCAAGACCGAAGCCGGCGCCGTGTGGTTGACCGCCAAGTACACCTCGGCCTACGCCTTTTACCAGTTCTGGCTGAACACGTCCGACGCCGACCTCGAGCGCTACTTGAAGATCTTCACGTTTCTGTCACGCCAAGAGATCGAGGCGTTGCTCGTGCGGCACGCCGAGAACCCCAGCGCCCGCGAAGCGCAGCGGATGCTCGCCGAAGGGGTGACGGCGCTGGTGCACGGCGAGCGCGGGCTCTCCGAAGCACGAATAGCCAGTGAGGCTCTCTTCTCTGGCGATGTCAGCCTGCTGGCGCCCGATACCTTGAGTGAGGTCTTTGCGAACGCCCCGTCCAGCGCCCACGACCGGGCGCTGCTCGAGGGGGCCGGGCTGGGTGCAGTCGACCTTTTGGTGTTGGCGAAGGTCGTCAAAAGCAAGCGCGAAGCCCGAGAGTTCCTGGATAATGGCGCCATCAGCATCAACGGCAAGCGGGTCGACCCGAGTTTCGTGTTGACGCGCGGCGAGCTCTTGCATGACAAAATGGCCTTGATACGTCGTGGCAAGAAGGGCTGGCATGTTACCCTATGGAGTTGAGCCCTGGTCGAGACTGGTAGCGCCGCTGACGCAAGTTCTATGTCGTTTGCTCAAATCAAGCATCGCCTGAGCCAGGGCCGCCCGTTGGTACTCGACTCGGATACGGGTGCCGCCTTTCGAGCGCGCGGGGTCTCGCTCGACACCCCGGGCGCGGTCGGCCAGCTGTTGCGGACTAACGAAGACGATGTGCTGGCTCACTATCGAGCAGAGGTCCAGAGTCGCGTGGACATTCTCTCCGCGCTCACGGCCGACACGACGCCTCGGGCGCTGGCCGAAGTGGGGATGCAGCATCGAGCCGCATTGCTCACGGGGCGGGCGGTCGATCTGGCGTTCGACGCCGCCGAACACGCCGGCAAGCCGGTCGCCGTTGCCGGTATCTTGGGCTCCGACATGGTGAGCCCGATCGACCCGAATCGTCTCGCCGAGGAGCTCGACGAACATGCCGACCGCATCGCCGCAGCGGGCTGTGAGCTCTTGGTCGTGCGGGGTCAAGGGTCGCGGTTCGGCTTGATGGCAGCCGTGACGGCGGCGGCGCGCACGGGCTTGCCGACCTGGGCGGTGCTCGAGGCCGTGCCCGAAGGCGATTTCAACGACACGCATTACGGCGACCTGTGGGAGAACCTGGCCAGCGCAGGGGTGAACGTGGTGCTGTTCGAGGTCACTGGCATCGAGCAGGCCGTGCGATCGCTCGACAGCATGCAGAGCTTCGTGGTCGAGTCCAAGCTGAGTGTCGGCGTGCTGCTCGCCGGTAGCTCGGCGAGCGTGCGCGGCTTCCCCGACGAGGACGCCGACGTGCGGCGTTGGGTGACGCGTGCTGCCGAACTAGCGGCCCACGGCGCTCGCGTGATCGGGGGCGGCGCGGGCACCTCCGAAGCGCACACCGAGGCACTTGCGATCGCCCTGGGCGAGCTCCATCCCTCCGTGCCGGCACCAGGTCACGGCTCGCCGAGCTCCTAGCCCACATCCCGTTCGTCGTTCTCAGTCCTACCTACTCAAAAACGTAGCCAACGTACCGTGCCGCACCCGTCCACCGTTTCCGAGCCCATCTCCCACCGTCGCGACCTCCTCGCCCTCTTCGAAGATTCGGAGAAGCCGGCTCCGCAATGGAAGATTGGCGTCGAGTCGGAAAAGTTCGGCGTCCACGCAGAGAGCGGGCGCGCGTTGGCCTACGAAGGCGAGTTCGGGGTGCTGCGGATCTTGAACTGGCTACAGGCCGAGCGCGGCTACGTCGCTGAGAACGAGGTTCACGACGGCCCGACGATCGCCGTCAGGAAGGGCGGCATCTCGATCACGCTCGAACCGGGCGCTCAGTTCGAGCTGAGCGCCCCAGCCGTGCAGGAAATCAGCCAAGCGTACGCGATGCTGGTCGACCATTTGACCGAGGTCGCTCCCATCACCCATGCCATGAACCTGAAGTGGCTCTGTGTCGGCTTTCATCCGTTCGCCGCGCAGAGCGAGCTGCCGTGGGTGCCCAAGCAGCGCTACGCGATCATGCGCGAGTACCTGCCGAAGCAGGGCACTGGCGCGCACGACATGATGCGGCGCACCGGGACCGTGCAGGGCAACTTCGACTACTCCGACCCGGCGGACGCGATGCGCAAGCTGGTGCTGAGCCTGCGCATCGGGCCGCTGGTCAATGCCTGGGTTGCCAACTCGCCCTACGTCGAAGGCAAAGCCAATGGTCTGCTCAGCAATCGTGGAGACGTGTGGCTGCACATGGAGCCGGCGCGCTCCGGGTTGCTGGAACGACTGTGGAACGCGCGCGACCTGGGCTACGACGACTACGTCGGCTGGGCGCTCGACGCGCCCATGTTCCTCATCAAACGCGAGGGGCGCATCATCGACAACAGCGGTCAGCCCTTCCGCGACTTTCTCGAGCACGGGTTCAAGGGCGAGCGGGCTACCCGCCTCGACTGGACCACGCACGTGAACAGCCTGTTCCCGGAGGCCCGCTTGAAGACCACGCTCGAGCTGCGATCGGTGGACAGCGTCGAGCCACGCTTGGCGACAGCCGTCGTCGCGTTGTTCACGGGCCTGCTCTACGACGCCACCGCGCTCACGGAGGCTGAAACATTGCTGCGTCCGATCGGCCCCCAGCAGGCGCAAGCGAGCCGCCTGGGCCTGGTCGCCCGCGGTCTCGAGGCGGCTTACGGCGAGCACGTTGGGTTCGACCTGGCGCGCGAGCTCTTGCCCATCGCGCGCGCTGGTCTCGAGCGCCGGTCGCAGCTGCTCCGCATCGAAGACGAACGTCATTGGCTCGAACCGCTCGCTGAGTTCGTCGAAGCGCGCACCTCACCCGCGGCTCAGTTGCTCGAACGCTTCGGTGCCGTTCCCGATCCTGCGCGGCTGGTAGCCCACCTGGGCCTGCCGGCGGAAACCGCGGCGAGTCGCTGAAGTCGTTTCCCGGGGGATTCGCCCGGCTGGTTGCTTGCTTGGAAGTGGCCGGAGACACGGCGCGCTGACGGGGTCTCGCAGGCCCTCGCATTTCGCGCAACCGAGCTGGGAGGCGACCGAGGCAGTGGTAAACTGCCATGAGGAACCACCATGACTCAACCGCTCGAGTACCCTCGACCGCCGCCCAACTCGGCGACGCTCGTCTGCGACGACGGTGAACCGATGGAGTCGGCTCGCCACCATCAACAGATGATCGTGCTGATCGAGTCGCTCGAGTTCGCCTGGCGCGAGCGGACTGATTTCTACGTTGGCGGCAACATGTTCCTGTACTTCAGCGAGGTCCAGGCGAAGAACAACGACTTCCGCGGCCCCGACGTGTTCGTGGTCACGAATACGACGCGGCGAGAGCGTCGCGCCTGGGTCGTGTGGGAAGAGGACGGCAAAGCCCCCGACGTCATCATCGAGCTCTTGTCCGACAAGACCGAAGTGGTCGACCGCGGGGACAAGATGCGCGTCTACGCGCGCAGCCTCAAGGTGGGCGAGTACTTCTTGTACGATCCCTTCTCGGGTGTGTTCGAGGGCTACGACCTGGACCCGCGCGCGCAGCGCTACGTGCCCAAGGCCCCGATTGAGTCCGGGCAGCTGCGCTGCGAACAGCTGGGGCTCCTGCTCGGCAAAGCTCGCGGCACGCTCTACGCGGTGACGACCGACTGGCTGCGTTGGTTCGACACTGACGGTCGAGTCTTGCCGATGCCCAGCGAACAAGCCATTGCGGAGACCCGCCGTGCCGACGAGGAAACCCGTCGTGCCGACGACACGCAAGCCCGTCTGGACGCCGCGCTCGCCGAGGTCGAGCGACTCAAGCGCGAGTGATGCTTACTCGCTCGGGGCGCAGCGCTCGCTATCCAGACGCAAGCACGCAACGGCTTCGAACGACCGGTCGCTCATTCGCTCCGATCGGCTGCGAGCTCTGCCACGTCTCGAAACGGGCGGGCAACGCGGCGAGCGTGGATCGCTTTCGACGCGCCAAGTCATGTGGACTTCCCAAAGCGTAGGCTCAGGGCCCGTCGTCCTGACGAGACTTCGTGGTCACGAATAGGACGCGGCGAGAGCGTCGCGCCTGGGTCGTGTGGGAAGAGACGGCAAACCCTCGACCTCGTCATCGAGCTTCTGTGACAAGAAGGAATTGGTCGACCGCGATGACAAGATGCGCGTCTACGCGCGCAGCCTCAGGGTGGGCGAGTTCGACATGGCGAGCGCCCAGTCACATCGCGCATCAAGATTTCATAAGAATGAGGACTCGCTCGCCAGAAATCGTTCGTGTCCTCGACGTCGCAGTTGCTCATCAGCGCGCTGACAGCGCCGGCGAAGCGCGCTACCCATTGCAGTATGAGCCAGCCGACGCCCGACAAGCCTGCTGCGGAGGAATCACTCACGCCCGACCCGGCGAAAGAAGCGACTGAGGAGCAGTCGGCGGCACCAGCGGACGCGGAGCCACTAGCCGAGGACACATCCGAGCCATCATCCTCTCCGCGGGCCTTAGACGTCGCTCCGACGCCACCGACCGACCCACAGTCGGCTCTAGCCGCTGAGCGCCTCGAAGTCGCGCCCGAAGCCTCGCCTCGACGCGAGCCAGAAGGTCGGTATCTCGCCGCGCTGGCGGTCGGCGCGCTCGGGGTGGTGTACGGCGACATCGGCACCAGTCCGCTGTACGCGCTCAGAGAGGCCTTTCACGGCGCGCACGCCATCGGCGGCGCCACACGTGACAACGTCTACGGCATCCTTTCATTGATCTTCTGGTCCCTCGCGTTGATTGTCTCGGTCAAGTACCTGCTCTACGTGCTGCGTGCGGATAACAAGGGCGAGGGTGGCATCCTTGCGCTCATGACCCTGGCCAGCTCGAAGATGAGCTCGACGCGACGCCGCGCGGCGCTGACGATGCTCGGTCTGTTCGGCTCCGCGTTGCTCTACGGCGACGGCGCCATCACTCCCGCAATCAGCGTGATCAGCGCCGTGGAGGGTATCGGGGTCGCGGCGCCGCAGCTCCAACACTTCGTCGTGCCGATCACGATTGCCATCCTGGTAGCCTTGTTCGCGATCCAGCGCCATGGCACAGCGCGCGTGGGTGCCCTCTTCGGACCCATCGTGGCGGTTTGGTTCACGACGCTCGCCGTGATGGGCGTCGTCAACATCGTCAAACATCCCGAGGTGCTCGCTGCGCTGTCGCCCACCTACGCCGTGAGCTTCTTCGTGCAGCACGGCTTCGCCGGCATTGCCGTGCTCGGCGGCGTCTTCCTCGTGGTCACGGGCGGCGAGGCGCTCTATGCGGATCTCGGTCACTTCGGGAAACGCCCCATCCGCTACGCCTGGTTCGGTATGGTTTTTCCGGCGCTGGTCATCAACTACTTTGGCCAAGGCGCCTTGCTCGTCGCGCACCCCGACACGATCGAGAACCCGTTCTTCAGAATGGCGCCGACCTGGGCGCTGTACCCATTGATCGCCCTGTCGACAGCCGCCACCGTGATTGCTTCGCAGGCTCTGATCACCGGCGTCTACTCATTGACGAATCAGGCGACGATGCTCGGCTTCCTGCCTCGTGTGAATGTCCAGCACACGTCCGCCCACGAACGCGGCCAGATCTATCTGCCGGGCATCAACTGGCTGCTCATGTTCGCCACCATTGGCCTCGTCCTCGGCTTCGGTAGCTCGAGCAACTTGGCCGGAGCTTACGGCATCGCAGTGACCCTGACGATGGTGATCACGACCATCCTGGCTTACGAACTCGTCCGTCACGGGTGGGGATGGAGCCTGCCGCGCGCAGTCGGCATCACGCTGCTGTTCCTGGTCCCCGAACTGTTCTTCTTCGGCGCGAACGTCTCCAAGATCCCACACGGCGGCTGGTTCCCGCTCTTTCTCGGAGCAGGCCTGTTCGCGGTGATGACGACGTGGAAGCGGGGACGCGCGATCCTCTATCAGCGTTTTCTGGAGAGGCTCCTGCCCCTGCCCGATTTCCACGAGCTGATGCGCATCGAGCGACCGGCGCGTGTGCCGGGTACGGCGGTTTTCATGACCAGCGCCGGAGGCGGAACGCCACCAGCCATGCTGCACAACTTCTTGCACAACCGGGTCGTCCATCAGCACATCATCCTGCTCACGATTGAGATCGCGGACGCGGCCGGAGTGGACGACCGGGAGCGCTGTACGGTGGAGCAGCTTGACAAGGGCTTCACCCGCGTCATCGCGCGCTACGGCTTCATGGAACGGCCCGACGTGCCCGCACTCTTGCTGCGCGAGCACTTGACTTCCAGCGTCGAGCACACGACCTTCTTTCTCGGCCGCGAGACAATGATCGCCACGACCCGTCCGGGCATGGCAAACTGGCGTGTGCACCTGTTCGCGTACTTGACGCGCAACGCGCTGCCGGCCACGCGCTTCTTCAACATCCCGCCGGACCGGGTAATGGAAATCGGCTCGCAAATCGAGCTTTAGCTAAGCCCGTAACCGGTAGCCGACGCCGGGCTCGGTGGTGAGGTACACGGGTCGGCTCGGATCTTGCTCGAGCTTGTGCCTCAGTTGCGCCATGTACACTCGCAGGTACTGAGTCTTGTCGCTCGAATTCGGACCCCACACTTCGCGCAGAAGCTGGCGATGAGTCACTACCTTGCCCGCGTGCTTGATGAGAGTCACCAGTAATTTGTACTCGATGGGCGTCAGGTGCACTTCCGCGCCGTTGGCGAACACCTGACGTCGCGCGAGATCCACCCTGAGATTGTCTACCGAGAATGTCGACTCGCCGCTCGCAGTTGCTGCTGCGTGCCGCAGCGCGACCCTGAGTCTGGCGAAGAGCTCGCCAACTCCGAAGGGTTTGGTCAGGTAGTCGTCCGCACCCGCGTCCAGGGCGCGCACCTTGTCGTCCTCCTGCCCGCGTGCGGAAAGGACGATAATGGGCAGCTTCGCCCACCCGCGAAGCTGCTCGGTAACGGCGAAGCCATCGAGATCCGGTAGTCCGAGATCGAGCAAAATCAGGTCGGGGTTTCGAGCCGCTGCTTGGGCGAGGCCGTCTTTGCCAGTTTTGGCTTCGACGAGCTGATAGTCGTGCGCTGTGAGCGACACTCGCAGAAAGCGCCGCATGGGTGCCTCGTCTTCGATGAGCAGGATCAGCGGGTGTGGAGCGGTCACGCACGCACCTCGACACTGCGCGCCGCGGGTTCGGAAAGCTCCAACTTTGGCGGCTCGCCTCGGATCGGAAGCGCAATCTTGAACGAAGCGCCCGCTGTAGATCGGTTTTGCGCCCAGATCCTCCCCCCGTGGGCGGTCGCGATTGCGCGACAAATCGCCAAGCCAAGCCCTACCCCGTGCGGGGCTCCTGCGTGAACGGATCGATGAAATTTCTCGAAGATGCGTGCTTCATCGCCAGGCGCGATTCCTGGTCCGTCGTCAGCCACTTCGATGAGGACCTCCCCAGGCAGGACCGTCGAACGGATCTCGATGCAACCGTCCGAATACTTCGCCGCGTTCTCGAGCAGGTTGATGAGCACCACTTCCACCAGAATGGGGTCGATCGGTACGAGAGGGAGCCCCGGCGGTAGTTCGACGCGGATCTCGCGGTCTGCCAACCGAGCATCGAGCCGGTTCAGCGCCGCACCCAAGACCTCTTCCACGGGCAACCAGTCTGTTTTCACCTGGATGGCACCCGACTCAATACGGGTCATGTCGAGCAAGTTGCGGATCAGCCGATTCAGCCGCTCTGCTTCGTCGATGATCGTTCGCATCAGATCTTCGCGTGTCGATTCGTCGATAGACCGGCCTTCCACAATCGTGCTGGCCGCGCCGGTGATGATAGCAAGCGGTGTCCTGAGGTCGTGCGACACCGAGCTCAAGAGCGAGCTTCTCAGCTGCTCGGTTTCGACTGCGTGCCGCGCTCGATCGGTTTCCTCCGCGAGCACGGCCCGTTCCATCGCGAGCGCCAATTGCGCGGCGAACGCGTCGACTTGCCGCCTTCTCTCGACGAGGCCGAAGTCGCTCGGGTCTTGGGGAAAGAGTCCCAACACACCGACGAGGCCACCGGACGCGGTGAGAGGTAAGTAGAGGCCACGGCTGCCCGGGAGCGTCGCGGTTCCTGACCCGGCCTCGCGACGGTTCGACCAGACCCATTGCGCCACGCTCGTGTCGCGCTCGGCGAGCTCACCAAGCCCCGGGTGCGCATAGACGCAGCCCAGTGCTCCGCCCCCGTTCGGAGCAAAAACTGCTAGCCGGCTCCGGAACACCTTTTCCAAGTGCCCCGCCGCTACCGTTACCACGCTGCTCAGGCCCTGCGCTCCTGCCAGATCGCGACTGAGGTCGTAGAGTACGCGGGTGCGCTCTTCCCGATGCCGAGCTGCTTCGGCCTGATTGCGGATACGTTGTGTGAGCGCACTGATCACGATCGCGACCAGCAACATCACGGCAAAGGTTACCGCGTGCTTGAAGTCGCTGACAGTGAACGTGAGGAACGGTGGCACGAAGAAGAAGTTGAACATGCCGACGCTCAGCAGCGCTGCCAAGCTGGAGGCGCCAAACCCGCAACGGCTCGCGACGAGCATGATCCCGAGCAAGTAGGTCATGACGACATCGGGGAGTTGGTCTCTACCGAAGAGCCACCAGCCTGTCACGGTAGCCAGCGTTGCAGCCAAAACGGCGACAAGATAACTCGACAGCTCTACGGGTCGTGAGACGCTGGGGTGTGGGGTGATGTCTTCCGGCAGCGCATCTCCTGCAGTGACGTTGGCGCGGCGCTCATTCTCGACGACCCGCTTCAAGAGTTCGTCAGGGCGGGAGCGATCGTTGGGCATACGTCAGAGCCTAACCTGACTTCGAGGATACCCCATGCGTGCCCGTCGAGTGCGAGGTTCAGCAGCAGCACGTTCACGGTGGACGCCGAGCACGCTGCCCGCGGTGTGTCGCTTTTCTCAGCTTCGTCGCAGACTCGGCCGAAAGCCCCATTGTTCGGCGACGCGCCGCGAATTGATACTGCACTGCTGGGGGGAAGGTGTGGGGATCCTTGCTCCCACTAGGCAGCAGCCTCGCGCATAGCCGTCGCTATGGTGCACCACGAAACCTTTCGGGCTGAGGGGACCCTGGCGCTCATCGTCGTAGCTCTTATCCCATGGCTGGTATTGTCGCCGCGCGTCCGGAATTGGTGGCACAGCCGGGCGCTCAGCACCCGCAGGCGCACCTGACCTTGCCGAACAACCCTGCTGCCGGGCGGAGCTGTCCATTTCGCATCGCTTCGGATCGAGCAACAGCCTCGATCAGTCGCTCGGGGCGCAGCGTTCGAGGTCGGCCTCGCGCGTTGCCTTCAAGATGCAGTCCACCTCGCCCTTGCTATCACCCCGGTCGAGGCACTCCTGGGTCCATTCCTTGGTCCAGCGATCGCGCAGGTCTTTGAGGACCTGGCTGTCTTCACCGCGCGCGAGTTCGGCTTCGAGCTTCTGCTTCATGGCGGGATCGGTCTCCTCACGGATCGACGCCTCGATGCCGAACTGCACCAGGTGACCGGCAGCCTCGCTACATTCCTCGGGCGACGCCGGTGCGTCGAGATCGCGGTCGCCGTGAGCGGGGCTCGCGACCACGGGTTCGCCGGTGCGTCCGTCGACCCCGCCGTGCTGCATTTCCTTGCCGAGAACGGCTCGCGGATCGGCGGCTTGCTGCTTGCCGCAGCCGCTCGCGGCGAGCAACACTGCGGGGAGGAGGAGGAACCGGAGCACCCGCGCAGCATACCGAGTCGGGGGTGGGCGGGCCAAGCTCACGCCATCGGGTGGTCGGGTCGCGGGTGGTCGCCGCGATTCAGGCGGCTTCGGCCAGGCGGATCTTCTCGCTCAGGTTCATGCGATAGAAGCGGCGCAACAGGTTGCGACGCTCCCCCACGCTCAAGCGGCCGAGCTGCCGCGTGAAGCGGGCCGCGAGACGATTGGCGAGGCGGTAGCGATCGCCTTGCTCGCTGCCCGGAGGGTGCAGGAAACGCACCTGCCCGTAGAGCTTGTGGTGCAGGTTCTGCGACCGGTGGTGGGGCTGCGACTGGTCTTGGGGCAACGCCTGCAAGCAATGCTGGACCAAAACTAGCTTGTCCACCTCGGCCTGGAGCTCGAGCTCTAGCTGGCTGGTGGGGCGCCCGACGCGGATGCGCTCGGCGACCAAGACGAAGTGGCTGACGCCTTCGACGACCTGCAGGTACGAGTCGCTGAGCAGCGACGGCACGAGCGCCTCGCGCAGCGGACAGTCGGGAACGACGAGGCGGAGCTCGACTTCGTCCTCTTCGAACTGGCGCAGCAAGAGTTGCTCGCGCTCGCCAGGCGCGGCCAGGGTGACGTAGTCCGAGACACACGGGGCATCCTCGAGACCGTACAGCGCCTGCAGGCGCCGCTGGAGGATCTTCGCGACGCTGCGGACCATCAATGCAGGGTGTCCGTTCCTTTGAGCGGCACGATGCCGCGTTCACAGAGGGCTCGCACCACGACGTTGCTGCCCGTCTTCAACCAGCGCTCGTAGAGGTGCACGGTGGCGCGCGGCGTGACGCCCACGGCTTGCGTGTGGAACACTTCTGCGATCTCGAACAGTAGCTCCGCGAATTCGTGGAAGTTGTCCGAAAGTTCGCTGAAGATGTCTTGATCGTCGTCGCCCGAGCCGCTGCTCCGAGACGTGGGGCGCTTGAGCATCCGTGACGCGCCGCCGTAGGCTTGCGCACCGAGCGCGTTCACGTAGCTGAGCTCCACGCCACGGTGCGTGATGTGGTCGCGGAAGAACCCCGCGACATAGAGCACTCCGTCCCCGAGGGTGCGCAGTCGCTCGAACCGCTCGAAGCCCGAGGCGGAGTTCGCCTCGTAGAGCAGCAGCGTCAGCGGACGACTCAGCGTGTCGTGGACGAGTGTGTCGGGGCGCGCGAAATCACTCAGCAGTCCGGCCAGATAGCCTCGGACGGCATCCGTAGTCGTGCTCCCCCGACGGGCGGCCGCCGAAGCGACCGTGTCTTCGAAGAACCCCCGCAGGCTCTCGCCTGCGGCTAGCGAGCGGGAATCTGACTTCACCTGTACAAAGGTACGGCGCCGTCGGTTTCCGGTCGAAGCCTGCGCCCACCCGAATCGACGCAAGTATGCGTTTTCCTAGCCACCCTTGGAGCAGGCTGCTAACAGCGACGCTGAACAAACGGTGATCCCACAGGAAAAGCGCCGGTCACGTTCTTGACAAGCAAAGGAGGGTGGCTAGATTCACGGGCCGTTAGCACTCCGCTTCAGTGAGTGCTAGGCATCGGAAAGTTCTTACTTTCCGGTATGTTACCGGTCTGTGGGTTGGGTTCGTAGCTCGGTCTACCGGCCGGTTTCGACACTATTAGTCCCCGATGGGTTCGGGCCTGTTTCGATCCCATCTTCAAACCTCGTTTGCCAGCAGGAGGCATCGCTGAGATGGCTACCAAAATTCGACCGTTGCAAGACCGCGTGATCGTGAAGCGCGTAAAGGAAGAAGAGAAAACCAAGGGCGGGATCATCATCCCCGATTCGGCAAAAGAGAAGCCGATCGAGGGTGAAGTCATCGCTGTGGGCAATGGCAAGGTCCAAGAGGACGGCAAGCTGCGCCCGCTCGACATCAAGGCGGGTGACCGCGTGCTCTTCGGCAAGTACGCCGGGACCGAGGTCAAGCTCGATGGCGAGGAACACCTAATTCTGCGCGAGGACGACATCCTCGGCGTGATCGAGAAGTAAGTCGCGAGGAGTATCAGTCATGGCCGCAAAAGAAATTGCTTACCAAGAGGTTGCTCGGAACCTCATTCTCAACGGCGTCAACGCGCTCGCTGACGCAGTCAAAGTAACGCTCGGTCCGAAGGGCCGCAACGTCGTGCTCGAGAAGAGCTTCGGTTCGCCCACCGTCACCAAGGACGGCGTGACCGTGGCCAAAGAGATCGAGCTCGAGAACAAGTTCGAGAACATGGGTGCGCAGATGGTGCGCGAAGTCGCGTCGAAGACCAGCGACGTGGCCGGCGACGGCACCACCACCGCGACCGTGCTCGCGCAAGCGATCTTCCGCGAGGGTTCCAAGCTCGTGGCCGCGGGTCACAACCCGATGGAGATCAAGCGCGGCATCGACAAGGCCGTCGAAACCTGCGTCGACGCGCTGAAGAAGCTCGGCAAGTCCACCAAAGATCCGAGCGAGATCGCTCAGGTCGGCACCGTGAGCGCCAACGGCGACGAGACCATCGGCCGTTTGCTCAGCGAAGCCATGGAGAAGGTGGGTAAGGAAGGCGTGATCACGGTCGAAGAGG
>JAICQQ010000250.1 GCA_025937785.1 Polyangiaceae bacterium | reverse complement strand
TAGCCCTGCACGAACCGCTCGAGGTTGCCCACGTAGTCGAGCAGCTGGTTGGGATAGATGGTGCTATCGAATTCCGGTGCCGCCGATAGGCCCACCACGGAGGGCGCATCCAGATCGGTAGCGTAGACCTCGTCAGCCCACACGGACGGCGCTTCGACGAAGGCTTGCTGCGTCTGCAAGCTCGACAGATCGACTACGAAATTTGCCTCGATGGCGCGCCGAGCAGCCACGGCCATGCGTCGAGCGCTCTCGAGCAGAGCCCGGGCACGCCACATGTCGTAGCTCCTGAACTGACGTTGCAAGCCAAAGCGGGTTGCAGCCTGCTTTTCGACCAAGTCGCGCTCCAAGTTGCCTGGCAAACAATTGTGACCCCCGCCTGACTTCGGCCAATCTGCGACTACCCTCCTTTGCTGCACGTCGGCCAAGGTGTTCACGTAGCGCCGCGGCGCCCTGTTTCTCTGCGACTACAAACCTGGCGGCCGTCGCCAGGTTACAGCAAGGGATCGCTAGGCAAAGTTCCGAACGTCTACAGCCGCGGCCGTCCGAGTCTACCCGTGGCGACGGCGCGGTCGCGCAGACCGTTCGTCGAACGTCAGGCCTACCGCTGCCGGCCCTGCCGCCCCTGCCCGCCTCGAACTCGATACCGCGCGTGCCCCAGGATGCCTAGCGCCCAAAGCTCCGCGAAGTCGCGGACTGTCATGTCACTCAGTTCGGTCGTACTCCGCGTGAGGATGCATTTTTGCAAGTACCGCTTCGAAGCCCCACGGTCGACGGCGGCCAGCGGGGGATCGCTCTCAGAACGTGCCGCCTCTGCTAGGCGCCAGGCGAGGTCTCGAACCCGCTCGTCCGAGATCGCATTCGCGTAGACGACTTGCTTGTACTCGTCATCGTCCCTGCTCTCCGCGTACCTGGCCATGGCTTGGAGTATGCTCGACTACCATTCATAGTCAATATTGGTTATTGACCAATCCACGCTCCGGTGGCGTACTGGAAGGGTGGCAGCAAAGAAAAGCAAACGAAAACTTCGGGTTAGGCAGATTACGCTTCGGAGCAACGCTAGTGCTCGAGCAAACCCCGCGGGTCGGATCATGCTCAGCCCCGAAACGGCGAGCGTGGTTCGCGCGCTCGCCAAGCACACCAAGCTGACCCTGGATGACCTGATCCAGTGGATGGTTCAGGACTTTGTCCCCCGCAATCTGCCCGAGCTGGACATGGTGCTCGATGACGGCACGGTACATTCCGCGCCGGCTCACAAGCGCGGGCGCGGCGTACTTCAACCGAGCACCTTGGGGCAATCCGACGCTCTGGACGACGACGACGCAGAGTCATGATTGGCCGCCTCCTCACATTATAATAATAATTATTAGACCGGAACTCCCGCCTGCTGCAATCCAGCCCGCAGACTCCCGATGCGACGCCCTTCGATCTCGAAAGCGCATCAGACGCTAAGAACGCGTGACGAGCTGCGCGCTTTTTTGCTTACCGAACTCCCAGGCTGGGACACTTGGCTCACCGTCAGAGCGGCACAGATTCAGCAAAGGGCTTGGGACGAGGTCCTGTTGCGGCCCGAGGAAGACCTCATCCAGGAAATCGCTCGCTGCTTGGACGAGATCGTGAGGCTGTTCGGCAAGGAAGGTGAGCGGGTATTCCTCCCCTACGCGCAGCTGAGACCGGAGTTCGAGCCGGCAAAAGCGAGGGGGGCGACGGTAGCCGCGCAGGAGACGAGGAGGCCTTCGGCTGACGCGACGACGACCAACGCGCTGACTTGGCAAACGCTGGCGAGAGTATTCAACCAAATCGGTAGGTTACCGTCGCCCGCGTTCGTGGGGTTGCTCGGTGCGTGGGCGGTGGTTCGCAGGCGCCATCAAGCTGGGAGGCCTCGGAATCACCGGCTCGACCATGCGCTCGAGCATGTCATCGACGATCTGGCGCCGTTCTCGCGGTCGAGACTGCTGAGGAGAAGCGAATCGCCACCCGTCGTACCACCTCACGACTGTCGCGATGAGGGCATCACCCAGTACAGATCCACGGCCGTGCCGGTGAAGCTGTGCGCACTGGTAGCCGTCTACCTGGCATTGCCGAACCGGGAGGACCCGGAATACGTCGAGACCGATGCAGATCCGACGAAGCACTTGTTGCCGTCGCACGCGGTGAAGGACGCCGAGAAGGAATTCAGCGCGAGGCTGAAGCTTCGTGCCGAAAAATCGCAGACCCAACCACCCACTATCGATCTTTCGTTCCTGGACCTCGAGTGAGGGGGAAAACCGAAACCCGTTTATTCCCCCGGTTTGTCGAGCTCATCCGTATTGCTCGGGCAGCAGCGATCACCATAATGGTCGAGTGGCCCGCCCTGACGCAGCGAGAACGAAAAGCGCCAAACAATACGCGCCCGGTTCAGTGCGCTCCGGCAAAACCGCCGTCGGCGCGGGCCACCTTTTTTCTCCCGAGTCAGACGACTGCGGACTCCGAGGTCACCGCTGGTACGCGCTGCCTGTCGTTGCCGAGCACACCGGCATCTCACCGGTCACGTTGCGCCGGCGGCTGAATCGAGCAGCACGCCGTACACCCGAGGGGATTGTCGCCGAAGTGGATGGCCTCTGCGCGCGAAAAGCTGGAAATCTCTGGATGATTCGCTTGGGCCCGTGGGCGTGACGCCGGCACGGAGAAAGCCATTGCTGCCTGCCCTGTCGGCGTCTAGCGTGCGGATCAGCGGAAAACACCGGTCTCGGCAGGAGATACTGCCATGACCATTCGCGTCATCCACAAGCACGGCACCCGCCGGCTGCTCATTGACATCACCTTCAAGCAAAGCGACGGCACGAAGCGCCGGTTCAGGCGCGTTAGCAGTGCGGTCAGCGTCGCTGCAGCTCGCGATGAAGAACGCGCGATCCGGGATCGCATCGCTCGCACGGGCGCACCCTACGAGCCAGCGCTTGTAGAAACGCCACAGCTGTCGTTCCGACAGGTAGTCGGCGAGTACCGGAGGGAGTTCATGCCGGCTAACCTCAAGCCGAGCACGCGGCGCGGCTACAACTCCGTCATCAACACGCACCTGTTGCCACTCCTGGGCGACAAGCCGGCGGTGGACGTGAGCGGTCGTTGCGCGCAAGAGCTCGACACTGCTCTCGGCCGCCAGCAAGGAAGAAAAACCGCAGCGAGGGCGAGGACAACGCGCAACAACGTGCAGATCGTGTTGCGATCGATCCTCCGGTTTGCGGAGCAACGCGGCTACATCCCGAGAGGACCGACGGGGCTGCCTGCGCTGAAACGCACGGGACAACTCGTCGACCACATTCCCACGGACGCGGAGGTGCGGTGCTTGCTTGGCGCGGCCAGCGTCAGCCAACGGCGATTCTTCTTGCTGGTGGCCTACGCCGGTCTCCGACCCAACGAGGTTCGCGCCTTGCGAGGTCGCCACGTCCGCTGGGAAGGCGCCGACGAAGCTCGCCGCGGCACCCTCTTGGTCCGGGAAGGTCTGAGCGCTGGAGAGCTCGCCACCCCCAAGACGGGGCCTCGCAAGGTTCCGATCCTGGGGCCTCTGCGGGATGAACTGAAGACGCCGCCCGTGGGAGAGAAGTACATCGCCAGCACGGCGGGCGGCGAGACCTGGAGCGAATGGGCGCCGAACCAGGCGTTCAAGCGCGTTTGCAAGCGCCTGAACCTGTCGGAGGAGTACACCCTCTACTCGCTCCGCCACTGGGCCATCACCTCGTGGCTGCGAGCGGGTATTCCGGTGCATGTCGTGCAGCGGATGGCCGGACACAAGCACCTGTCCACTACGCAGCGCTACGTGCACTTCATCGACGCCGATCTCGACACCGCGGTCGCCATCTATGGCAACTATGGGGCAACGGCTGCCGAGTAGGCGCCGTCACCCCCTTTGCTTATCCCCCCCAACCTATCGAGATTCCTTAGAGCCACCTTGGGGACTTGAACCCCAGACCTACGGTTTACGAAACCGTTGCTCCTGGCTCAGTTCGTCGGTCTGCCCAGCTCTTGCATCAACCAGGTCATGGCGGGGCGGAAGCTGTTGTTGCGGATGAGGCCGCTCTCGGGGGCTTCGCTCCAGGTCTGCCCGTAGATCCAGCCCCAGATGGTGATGCCGGGGACGAAGGGTGACTGATGGAAGAGCGGGAAGTACTGCTGGTATTTCTTGAGTTGGAGCTCGTCGTCGCTGGTGCTGATGTCCATCTCGGTGATGTAGACGGGGAGCCCGGTTTCGTCGTGCAGGCGGTTCAGCAGCGTCTGCACCCGGGCGAAGGTGACCTGCTCGTGGTCGAGATCGTGCGCTTGGGCACCGATGGCGTCGATGGGGGCGCCAGCGGCCTGCACGGTCTTGACGATGTCGAGGAAGTGGCTGTTGTCGCCATCCCACTCGATGTTGTTGTAGTCGTTCAGCATTAGGACGGAGTTCGGGCAGGCGGCGTGAGCCCACTCGAAGGCGTTGATGATCCACTGCCACGAGCTGTCGGTGCCGCCACCGATGCTGTTGACATAGGTGGGCTCGGTGTGGGGCGGCGGTTCGTTCACGACGTCGATGAGCGGCGTGTTGGGGTAACGCGAGCAGAATTGCTGCATCCAGTTCTTGACGTCGGTTTCGCCCAGATTGCCCATGGGCTGGAACCTGCCCCAGATGAAGGTGTGCTGCTTGAAGATCAGGTCGTGCTGTTCGGCGTAGCCGTAGATGGCGTCGAGGGTGGACCAGTTGTAGGCGCTGCCGGCGCTCATCTGGACGTTGCCCCACTTGCCGGCGTTCTCGGGGGTGATCTGGTCCCAGTAGGTGGCGAAGGTCTTGCCGCTGCTGTCGACAGCGTCGCGGGTCGTGATGTTGCCGACGAACTTACCCGTCGGCGCAGTGGAGCCGAGCGTGCAGGCCGAACCCATCTGATACGGGACGCCGCCGTTGATCAGGCACGTGGTGCCGCTCTCCCAGCCCCAACCGTTGCCCTCGGTCGACATGGAGCCGCTGCAGATCGGGTAGCAGACGCCGCCGAGTTCGCGGCCGGGGCCGCCGGGTGTGACGCCGGTCGTGTTGCTCCCCGACGTCGTGGGGCCTGCGTTGGTGGAATTCGGGCCGGAACTGGTGTTGGTGCTGGTGACGTTGCCGCAGTTCGTCCCGGCGCTGCAGACGCACATGCCGTCGGAGCAACGCTGGCCGGCATCGCAAGTCACCCCACAGCCGCCGCAGTTTTGGGTGTCGGCGAGGGTCGGAATGCAGGCACCGTCGCAGAAGCTCTGGCTGCTGCCGCAGTCGATGGGAGCGTCGGGGCCGGAATCGCCGTTGGCGCAGTGGGTAAGGACGCCGGTCGAGAACAAAGCTGTAAGCGTGGCCCAGAGCCGAGGATGTTTTTTCATAAGATCGAGTCGCCATCCGGCTTGGCCAACCCCACGGCACAAGACGGATTTTCCTAACTTCGCACGAAATGGCCGCTGAATCCCGCCGCGCTGGGATTTCTTGCGGTGCATTGTCAGATGCTTCCGTATTGACAGGACTTTTGGGCGCCGGGCCCGGTCGGGGGGCCACGCCACGGCTCAGGTTGGGACACCTCTCGTCATGGGCGGGGGCGCGGGCGAAATCCGAACTGGGCAGCGCGGGCATGCTCTTCTAACGGCGAGGCTCACCAGGGGGTGTGGCTTCGCGGCTTGCGCCCGGCGACGACAGGCGTTCACGGCTTCTTCCACGAGAAGCATGAGCGTCGCGCGCCGTGTGCCCCACCTGCGAGACAAAGGAGTATCGGATGCACAGTGACGAAGCGGTTTTGGCAAGCGCGACGAAGAGGCATGAAGGACAGCAGAAGGCGCTCGGGCGGTCGAGCACGGCGCTGCTCGTGTGCTTGCTAGGCGCGGCTTGGTGGATGCCCGGTTGCGCCGGCTCCAGCAACGGCGACGAGTCGCTCTACGAAGAGACGGGGGGCAGTGGTGGCACGGAAAGCGATGCCGGCGATGAGGATTCGGACAGCTCGGGGGACGACGGCGACGCGAGCGCAGCCGCTAGCGGCAGCGATGGCAGCGGCGGCAGCGATGGCAGCGGCGGCAGCGGTGGCACGCAAGCGGGCGACGATGACGACGCGGAGGACGCGGAGGATGGCGGTGACGGTGACGGTGGCGATAACGAGGACGCGGAGGATGACGGTGGCGAGGACGAGGACGAGGACACCGCCACCGACGGCTCCGGGGCGATGACGACGACCGGTGGCGACGACTCCGAGGCCACAACGGGCGGAGATGGCACGGGCGGCAGCGGGACGACCGACGGCATGGGCGATGGCTCGAGCAGCGGCGGGCCCGACGACTCGGACGGCTCCGGGGGGACGGGTAACGACTCGAGCGATTCGGGTGGCCCGGACGACTCTACTAATTCTGGGAGCGCGGGCGGCTCCGGCGGTACGAGCGCCGGTAACGACAGCGCGACGGGCGGCGCGACGGGCGGCGACGCCTCGTGCGCCGAGGCGTGTGAGAACCTGATCGCGGCTTGCGAAGGGTTCCCGATAGAGAGCTGCATGAGCGTGTGCGAATCGTCGATGGAATTCATCGCGACGGAGGAGGCTCAGTGCCTGGACGCCTTCATGGAGGATCTTGCGTGCCAAGCAGCGGCTGGCGAAGGCGAAGTGCAGTGCTCCGACGGAGCGCGCGCGCCTGGATGCCAGAGCCTGAACGAGTGCCTGTTTCCGATGCCGTAAAGCACAGCCCACGGTTCACACTCGCCCTGGAATAGAACAGCAGGGGGGGTACGGAGGGTGCCCCCTCGAAACCCACGCGGCATGCTATCCCTGGGGACGATGCTCCGCTCCGCAGCTCCCCTACTTCTCATTTCGCTCCTTTTGAACGGCTGCTCCGACTCCGGACCCGGCAATGACCCTCCGGCCGCGTCCAGCACGGACGGCGGCACCGGCGGGAGCTTCGGCGCCACGACGCAGACGGGGGCCATGACGCAGACGGGCGCTACCACCGGCGCCACCACGAGCGCGAGCGCCACGACGAACGCAAGCACGGCGAACGCCACCCATGCGGCGAGCACCAGCGCTGGCGCCAGCACGACGGCCAGCTTAGCAGCCACGGTGACGGGCTCGACCAGCGGGGCCACCTCGAGCAGCAGCAACACGGGCGGAGGCACGACGGGCGACGGTACCGGGGGCAGCACCAGCAGCAGCAGCGCCACCACGGGGGGCGGCCCCCTGAGCCCTCACGACGTGTTTGGTTCTTGCCGCTTCCACTTCGGGGCGATCGACCAATTCGCACGCGACAACCCGGGCATCCGTGCCGAGCTCGACTTCTTTACCCCAGGTTGGATGGGGCTCACCGATAGCTTCGACCAAACGTACGTGTGCGAGGACACCGCCCCGGGGGCGCCACTGGAGGGGTTGGTGCCCGTCGTCGTGGCGTACGTGGCCGCTTTCTACGCGAAGCGGCACAACGGGTTGAATGACTGCAACGTGGGCAGCCCCGACCTTTGCACCCACGGCGCGTTGTTCATCAAGCAGAACTTGGCGAACATCCTCGAGGTGTATCGCAGCTACGCCCAGGGCTACGCCGCGTGCTACGGCACGACTCGGCCGATCGTCTTCGAAATGGAGCCGGACTGGTACCAGTACACCTACGACAGCCAAACCGAACGCATGTCGCCGAGCGAAGCAGGCTCGATCATGAGCCAGTTCGTGAACGTGATCCGCGAACACCTACCGAACGCGGTGTTCTCCATGGACATTTCGCCGTGGGTAGCGCCCGACAACGGCGCGGATCACGGGGCGAACTGGTTCACGAATTTCGACATGTCCCTGTTCACGTTCGTGCATACCTCCGGCGGCGGCACGGACGCTTCGAACGCAAAGATTCGCGGCAGCAACAACATGACTTGGTCCGGCGTCCGCGCAGCATCTGGAAAGCCAGTGCTCGCCGACACCGGTTACGGTGTGAACGGCAGCTCCGCCGGACACGATAGCAACTGGGACAATCCCGCCTACATCAACCAACGCATCGCTGACGGGGTGATTTCGATCAGTCAGTACAACCCGAACTCGAACTGGGGGCAGACCATCGCTCAGATCCGCTCGCAGCTCGACCCACCCGCCGGCTGCGAGTGAGCAATCGGCTCGTTCTCGGGCACCGCAGGCGTCACGGAAAATCCCGCTTGCTCGCCCGCGGCCATTGCGATACCGCCGGGGCATGTTCGAAAGCGTAGCTCTCGCGCCCCCCGACCCCATCCTCGGTATCACCGAGGCCTTCAACCGGGACCAGCGCACGACCAAGATCAACTTGTCTGTGGGCGTCTACAAAGACGCTTCGGGGCAGACGCCCGTGTTGCCGAGCGTCAAAGAGGCCGAGCAGCGCCTGCTCGCTGCCGAGAAGACCAAGGGCTACAAGCCGATCGATGGCGACCCGGTGTACGGGCGCGCCGTGCGCGAGCTACTGTTCGGCAAAGACAGTCCCCTGGTCGCAGCCGGGGGACGAGCGGCGACCTGCCACACTCCCGGTGGCACTGGCGGCCTGCGTCTGGCGGCCGATTTTCTTGCCACCAAGGCTGGGGCGCGCCGCATTTGGATGAGCGACCCCACCTGGGAGAACCACCATGCCATCTTCCGCGCCGCCGGCTTCGAGGTGGAGAAGTACGGCTACTATTCAGCGGCCAGCCACGGGCTCGACTTCCCCGCGCTGAAGCAGTCACTCGACCAGGTGAACGCGGGCGACGTCGTGCTCCTGCACGCTTGCTGTCACAACCCGACCGGTGTCGACCCGACCCCCGCGCAATGGCGGGAGATTGCCGATCTACTCAGCGCGAAAAGAGCGCTGCCGCTGGTCGACTTCGCCTACCAGGGCTTCGGCGTCGGTCTCGAAGAGGACGCCGAGAGCGTACGCATCCTCGAGCAGAACTTCGAAGAACTGCTGGTGTGCTCCAGCTTCTCCAAGAATTTCGGTCTCTACAACGAGCGGACCGGCGCGTTGACCATCAAGGCCACGACGCCGGAAGCGTGCGCTGCCTCACTCAGCCAGCTCAAGATCTGTGCGCGTGTGAACTACTCGAATCCACCGGCCCATGGCGGCGCTATCGTGTCGGCGATCTTGACCGACCCCGCCCTGCGCAAGCAGTGGGAGAGCGAGGTCCAAGACATGCGTGCTCGCATCCAGTCGATGCGCGACGCCTTCGTGTCGGGTCTCGCCGAGGCGGGCACCCAGCAAGACTTCTCGTTCATCTCCCGGCAGAAGGGCATGTTCAGCTTCTCGGGCCTCTCCAAGGAGCAGGTGGAGCGCCTCAAGACCGAGTTCGGGGTCTACATTGTCGGTTCGGGCCGGCTGAACGTCGCCGGTATGACCGAAAGCAACATGGCTGCGCTGTGTAAGGCCGTCGTCAGCGTGCTGTGAGGCCAGCTATTGCTCGAAGCAATAGCGGGGCGCGAGCGCGTCGCAAAAGTCTCGCCGGGAATCACCGCCGTGCACGAGGCAGTCCAACCGGAGCCTTGCGAGTGCGGAAGCCGAAGCGGCTGCGTCCGACGCGCTGTCCGTCCAATCGTCGCAATAGGCCATCGCCCACAGCTCTCCGGTTCTGAGCGTCCCGCTCCAGACGGAATCGGTGGCGCAGCTAATCCGGGAGCCACTCTTTGAACGTGAAGGGCTCCTTGAGCGTGCAATCGACTTCGGGCGCCTCAAGGTCAGTCAGGCACTCGGCGCGCGCTTCCTGCTCGCTGCAGCCGATCCATTTGCAGGTGGTGCCGCCCGTGTTGGGGTCGGTGCACCAGGCGATGCACGCGCAACCGTCGCACACGTCGGCACCCTCGCAAGCGGTTTCGGTCCAAGGCCCCCACTGGCAATCGCTGCCGCACGTGCTCCGGCGGTAGCGCCACCTGCCGCGGTCGCAATGGAGCAGCTCCTCGCCCGCGTCGTTCGGCGCACAGACTCCTTCGTTCATGCATTCGCCCAGCTCCCCGAACGGACCCCAGAGACAGTCGTCACCGCACACCCGCGTCATCGTCGCAGTGCCACAGTTACCGCACGCCTGCTGTTTCGACTTGGTGTCCCCCGGCATGCACTCGCACAAAACACCCGTCCCTCCCGATCCGCCGGCGGTCGAGTTGGTCACCCCGCCCGAGCCCCCCACTGCCCCCGAGCCGCCCGCGGCGGTCATGCTGGTCACCCCGCCCGAGCCCCCCACTGCCCCCGAGCTGGTCGCGGTCGTCGAGCTGCCCACTACCCCGCCGGTTTCCGCGTGATCGGCACCTGCCGCACCAGCGGCCCCGGTACCGGACGCCGTCCCGTTGCTTCCGCCCGATGTTCCCCCGCTTCCGCCGCTGCCGCTGGCAGCCGTTCCGCCGTTGCCGCCCGCCGACGGTGTTCCCCCGACTCCCGACGCGCCGCCCCCGATGTCTTCGACGAAGCTTCGTTCGTCATTGCCCAGAATCGCGTTGCAGCCAAAGGCGAGCCAGCCCGAGGCCACCACTCCTCGGATCAGGGAACTGTGCATGCGTGCCCTCCACATGCGCGGGAGTCTACCACGGTGTGTGCGCGCCGATGCTCCTCACGAACCCGTCAAAAATGCCGGAAATAGCCCGTCGCCGGCGGCGCCTGCCGCTCGAGCCCGGAAGCGGCGCCCGCCCCTACAGCAAGAACTGTCGCGGTTTGCGTTCGGCAGCTTGCAGCTCGAGGCGCTGCGCGGCTTCGGCGGCGAGGTTGTCGAACAGGAACGCGACCGCCGGCGGGGCGAGCTCATCGAGGTGACGCAGCGGTAAGCCTTGGTCGGCGGCTTGCAGGAAGGCGGGACTGTGGGGGATGGAGGTATCGAACAGCCAGCCCGCAGGCAAGGAAGCGCACGCGTCTTGCAACACCGAGAGCGACGGCGACTGGCGCATTTGCACCATGTTCAGGAACACCCCGGCGATCGTGGGGCGAGCTTCCGGTGGGAGGGCGTCGAGGCCTTCGGCGAAACGGGAGAAGGAGCGGCTCGCGAGCACCTCGGCCTGAAGCACGCCGAGCACGTGCGTGCTGGCGGCCAAGATCTGGTGCGTGGTGCCGAACATGCCGGCGGGCGTGTCGATCAGCACTAGGTCGGCGAGCGTGCTGGCTTCGCCCAAGATCTGGCGCCAGCGCTCGGTATGGTCCTGCAGGAACAGGTCGGGGGGCGGCAGGCGCTTGCCGACGGCGGGCAGAATCGAAAAGCCGGGGACCATGGTCTTCAGCAGGGTTTGCTGGATGCCATGGGTACCGCGCAGGATGTCGAAAACACCAGCCTCGGCCCGCTGGCGCGCGTTCACCGACGACAGGATGTCGCCGTTGATGTCAGCGTCGATGAGCAGGATGGATCGGCCCTGGCGCGCGAGGGCGAGGGCCAGGTTCAGCGAGACGGTGGTCTTTCCGCAACCGCCCTTGGGGCTGGCGATGGCGACGACGCGCCGCGCCTCGGTCGCGCCCGTGACGAAAGCGGGAGGACGCATCTGGCTCATCCCCTCACCTCGCTCGATCGGGGCCTGAGTCGCCTCGACGGCCACTTGCTGCGCGGCTGCTGACGTTGCCGCTGCCGCCGCTGGCGCTGCCGCCGCTGGCGCTGCCGCCGCTGGCGCTGCCGCTGCCGCCGCTGGCGCTGCCGCCGCTGCCGCCGCTGGCGCTGGCGCTGCCGCCGCTGGCGCTGCCGCCGCTGGCGCTGCCGCCGCTAGCGCTGCCGCCGCTGGCGCTGGCGCTGCCGCCGCTGGCGCTGCAGG
>JAICQQ010000306.1 GCA_025937785.1 Polyangiaceae bacterium | reverse complement strand
GTCACGGTTCGCGGTCACGGTTCGCGGTCACGGTTCGCGGTCACGGTTCGCGGTCACGGTTCGCGGTCACGGTTCGCGGTCACGGTTCGCGGTCACGGTTCGCGGCCACGGTCCCGGCCACGGTTCCCGGTCACGGACCCCGGTCACGGACCCCGGTCACGGACCCCGGTCACGGGGGGCATGCCTGACGCCGCACCCGTGAGGAGGGGAGGTCGCAAGGCACGTAGGCGTTGCGCAGCAACGCCAAGTAAAATCGAGGTTAACGTGGCTCTATTCGGACGTAACGCACGGGCTCCCGTGACTGGGTGCCGGACGTGACGGGCGCGCGTGTGCCTGCCGCGCCACGGTTTGCGTTCCTCGGAGCGCTCGCCCGCGCCAACGCCAACGGCCGCCACGCCGATCGGGGGCGGCCGATTGCCTCAACGAGCGATCATGCTTCAGCGAGCGATCAGTTTGCGGGGTAAACCGAGACCTTCTTCTTGGTCCGGCTCGCCCACTCGTACTTCACGACGCCGTCGGTCAGGGCGAACAGCGTGAAGTCTTTACCGACGCCGACGTTGCGTCCTGGATCGACGGTCTGGCCCACCTGGCGAACCAGAATGCCACCGGCGCGCACTTCTTCACCGCCGTACACCTTGATGCCGCGGAATTGAGGATTCGAGCCACGCCCGTTTCGCGTCGAGCCGCCGCCTTTCTTGTGCGCCATCTTAAGCCTTCACTCCCGTGATCTTGACCTGCGTGTAGTACTGACGATGCCCCGCCTTCTTGCGGAAGCGCTTGCGGCGGCGGAACTTGAAGACGATGAGCTTGTCGCCGCGATCTTGCGACACGATCTCGGCTTCGACCTTGGCGCCGCTGATGAGCGGGCTGCCGAACTTGGGCTGGTCGCCGCCGACCATCAGCACCTCGTCGAAAGTGATCTTGCTGCCAGGCTCACCGGCGAGCTTCTCGATTCGGACGAAGTCGCCTTCTTTGACCTGGTATTGCTTGCCGCCAGTGCGGATAACTGCGTTTGCCATGGGAAAGGGTCGCGAACCCTAGTCTCAAAGCCGAGCCCGTGCAAGGCGACCTCGTCATGGAGCTCGTGAAAGGCAAAGCGGAGGGCTCCGCCGCGCGGAACCGCACTGAAACATCCGTCATTCCGCGGGCTTGTAGATGTTCGGCGGTCGGTCATTTGTTCAGTATCCACGCCTGACGGCGCACGCGGGGCGGTGTGGTACTGACCACACCGGAGGACCGATGGGGACGGTGACGCGCACGATGACGTGGGTCGGCTCACTGCTGGCTTCGATGAGCTGTGGTGGGCAGGCTCTACGAGTGCATGCGTATTTACGATCATCACGGCATGGAAGAGTGCATTTCTGACGCTGGTTGCGAGCGTGACGCTGTGCTGGGGGATGCCAAGCTCTCGGCGTCCGAGTATCGCGTTACCCGCTGCAGTGCCGCGCAGCGGGGTGGACCTGTGATTGTGATGAACCAGCCTCCGGCGTTTCGTTCGACATCCCCCGCGTGACCAGCATGACTCTGTGCCTCGAAGCTCGCGATTGGTGCGCTGGCGAGTCACTGGAACTCAGCGAGAAGTGACGGGAGCTATCAATGTTCGTGCCTACGGCGCAGCAACTTCAGCGTGGGCGCTCCGGATAGCGAAAGCGCGTGCGGCATCGCTGCGACCCTCTGTGCGGAGGGGTAAGCCGGGCAGCACGGACCCGGGCCGAGACGTGGCAGCTGGGAGTGAGCCGTGAGCTGTCTGTGGGGCCGGATCGCGGGGTCGAGGTGCGGCCCCTGGGGTGAGCCACCCCGCCTACCTCCGCGCGGCGAACCACGCTCTCGGTAGGTTCGGCACATTGTGCGTCGAGCGAGTACGGTGGGCTCGGGCGCGGCCCTCCCGAAAGAGCCTGAAAGGGCCTGAAAGGGCCTGAAAGAGCCTGACGGCGAAGCGCGGCGACGGTATCCTAGGGGTTGTCGATGGGCGCACGCAGAGTCACGCACGCAGTTCTGATCTCGGTTTGCTTCGGTGTGGTCGCGGGACACGCCGGCGCCCAAGAGACGCCGGCGGCGGCTGAGAAAGAAACCCAAAAGTCAGCTGACGAGAAGCAGGTGAAAGAGGGCAAGCCGGCGAACACCCCGAAGCTCGAGGTGAAGGAATCCGAAAAGAAGGACTCCGGCGAGAAGACGTATCAGTTCGGCGAGGTCGAAGTGGAGGGTAGATTGAAGGCGCCGCAGATCTTGTACTTCTTGCGGCGGGTGCGTGCCGAGTTTCGGGCGGGCCTCTTGGGGCACCGCTCGTTCATGCCCGAGTTGTCGGACACGCGCCGGAGCTCTGCCCTGAAATGAACGAGAAACAGCAGGCGAGCGTTCAAGCCACCAAAGCGGTGATCTTGCGCACTGCCGCGGTCTGGGGAACCAGCGTGCTCGCGGTCGACGACTTGAGGAGCGGTGCGTCGTTGCGCGTGGGTGACGCCGAAGGGGCACTGATCGCCAAGCCCAACGACAGTCAGGTCTCGGACACCCCCATCCGCGCCGTCGGTCAAGGCTGGGAGCTCGACGCGCGCGGCGCCACGGGCGGCAAGGTCTTCCTGCGCGGCCGCGAAGAAGATCCGAGCGAGCTTGCGCGCAGCGGCGCGCCGATTCCGATCGTCGCGGGTGACTACGGGCTGATCCAGTACGGCAACTTCGCGCTGTTCTTCCAGTTCTCGTACGCGCCGCCGGTGATGCAGCGCAAGAACCGGCTGGATCTCGGCCTGATCTTGTCGTTCATCTTCGCGAAAGTGGCGGTGCTCGGAGGGCTCGCGCTGATCTGGGCGATCACCACCCCCGCGGGCATTCCGAAGCCGCTCGAGCTCACCAGCCAGGCTGAGCTCGCGCTGCAGTTCAACCTGAAGACGGAAGAAGAGCCGCCCCCTGAACCTGCCGCAGCCGACGCGGACGCAGGCAAGGGCATCAAAGATCCAGGCGCGAAGGACAAGCGCGAGCAGGGCGGAGGCAAGAAGATCAAAGGTGACGAAGGCGTGCTCGGCAAACGGGGCGTCGCCGAGAAAACCGAGCTCAAGGGCGAGCCGAAGGCAGGGCTCGGTGGGATGGCAGAGGTGCTCGCCAGCGACGTCGGTGAAGAGGTCGCGAAGACGCTCGGCACGATCAGCTCGGTGGCAGACGCGCTCGGCGGGCTGCGCTCGGACCAGATCGTGCTCGGGCGTGGCTCGGGCACGGGCCTGCGCGGCTCGGGCAGCGCTGGCGGCGGTACCGAAGAAGGCGGCGTTCCTTTCGGATCCGGCACGCTCGACACCGGTTGGGGGCCCGGCAAGGGTGGCGGCTTCGGCGCGGGCGCTGGCGGCCCCGGCGGGCGTGGCAGCGGCGGTCGTGGTCTCGGTGGAACGGGCGACGGCGCTGGCGCGGGTACCGGTGAAGGCGGCGAACGCAGGGTGCAGGGCGCGGACGCGCCCAAGGCCGGCATGGGCCTCACGCCGGCCCAGATTCAGCGCGTGGTCTACTCGCGCATGGGTGCCTTCCGCGCGTGCTACGAAGGTGCCGCCGCGCGCGACCCGAACTTGAAGGGCACGGTCACCATCTCTTGGCACATCGATCCCGGCGGTTCTGTCGGGGGTGCGTCGGTGGGAGGCTCGAGCCTCGGCAACGCGCGTGTAGAAGGATGTGTGCTGCGTCAGGTCAAGCGCTTGCGCTTTCCGGTGGCCGACAAGGGCACGAACGCGTCGTTCCCCTTCGCCTTCCGCCCGAGCAAGAAGTAGCTCTCAGGCTGGCACGCTCATGGCATAGTGAGCGGCGATGGTTCGAAGGCAGCAGCACAAATGACGAAACTCGAACGCTTCGTCCTGCCCCCTCAGGGGTCGATTGCCCCCCAGCGGGGGGTCGTGGGCCCCCGGCTTTGCGCGCTGCTCGTCGTGCTCGGCGCCGCCTCCGGCTGCGCTCCGGACGAGGAGCAACGCACACTCGAACCCGCGCGTGTCGCCATGAACGAGAGCGTGGCGGCCATCTACGACGACGGCGACCTCACGATCTACGAGGTGAAGGCGCCGTTCCAGCTGCCGATCATCGCTCCCAGCGACGGCACGCGTGAAGATCTGCAGTCGCAGGGCACCGAGCCGTATGGCGCCGAACCGTGGGTACACAATCACCAAGTCGAAGTGCAGATCAGCTGGGTCATCTCGAACCTCGATCCCGACACCCACAACGTCGAGCTCGTGATCGATCCCTGGAACGAATTCGGCCGCTATTGGCCGGGTGTCACCGTGATCGACGAGGACGAGGGCGAGGCGCTGCCCAACCTTTCCGGTTACGACCGGCTGATGGAGATCCCGGGGACCAGCGCGCCCGGCGAAGCCCGCGTGCACGGCGTCATCACCTTCGCCAACATGCGCGAGCTCGCGATCGACTTCGCGACCGTCATCAACATCATCCAGAACCCGCCGCCGGAAGAAGACGGGTCCTACGGCGCAGCCACGCTGGTGAACCACGCCTTCGAGATCCATAACTCGAGCGAGAACGATCCGCTCGTGCGGAGCTACATCCCCGACGTCATCGCCGGTCTGACGGGCTTCGACTTCGGCCTGCGCAGCTTCGAGCCCATCAACGTTGCGCTCGAAATCGTGGTCGAAATCGTGGACACCGGCGATGAGCGGGTGCTCGAAGAGGGCAGCAGCGAAGCGCCGCTGGAAATGCCTGAGCTGCAGTACACGATCGGCGAATAGGCGCGTCTGCCTCGGGGCGCCAGCGGACCTGCCCCCCGCCTGCCCCCCCGCGCTTAGCGCACACGCGGCTTCAGCGGCGGCGTCGGGCTAGGGCCAGCCCCAGGCCGAGTGGCAGCGCCAGCCACCACGGTGTGCGGCCTGCCGGTTCACCAGCCACGCGGCAACCGCAACCGTCTGATTTGGGCTGAGCCTGCAGCGGGCCGCTGGTGGTCTCGGTGCCGCCTTGCCCGTTGCTCGAGCTCGAGCTGGTGACGGCGAGGCCGTTCACACCGTTGATGCCGTTGCTGGGCAAGCCGGAGGTATTCGCGGTGTTGCTGGTTCCGCCTTCGCCGCCCTCGCCACCGCCCCCGTTGGGGTCGAAGTCGAGGTCCGTCACGCAGTCGCCGGCGCTGCACTTCATGCCGGTTGGACACACAGCGTCCGCGCAGTTGTCGACGCATTCGCCGGCCTGACAGCGGAAGCCGTCGGCGCAGGTCATGTCGACGCAGGCGTCCTCGATGCACACGTTCTGTTCGCAGCTGAAGCCGCTCTCGCAGCCAGTACAGCCGCAGCTCGAACACAGACCGACCGCGGCGCCGTCCATGCCGTCGGGGAACGCCAGCGTGCAGGTGAAGCCGTCATCGCACTGGACGCCTTCGCACACGTCGACACAGAGCCCGGCCCTGCAGGCCTGGCCGTGCGGACACTCCACCCCATCACAGGCGCCGACGCACGCGCCGTCGCGGCACACTTCGCCGCTGTCGCAGGTAACGCCGAGACAGTCCGCGTCGACGCACACGCCGCTCGTGTCGCAGACCAACGGGGGGGCGCACCGGAATTCGCCGCCGCCGCAGCGCGGCTGACACATCCCCTGGTGGCAGACCATGTCTGCTTCGCAGAGGTCGCCGTCGTCGACTTCGCCGTCGCAGTCGTCGTCGACCGCGTTGCAGCTCTCTTCGCGGGCCTCCTGCATGGCGACGCAGGTCAGCACGCCGTCGCGGCATTGCTCGACCCCTGGCCCGCAAATGCCGGGCTCGCCCGTTTCGCAGAGGTCGCCGCCGCCGGCACACTGAATACCCGTGACGAAGGTGAGCAGGTCTTCGAAGTCGTTGTCGCCGCCGCCAAACTGGTCTTCCCAGCCGAAGTAGAAGGCGGTGGGGTTGGCGCGGCTCTGCCAGACCAACAGGTGCACGCGACCGTCGTCGTCGTTGAGCCCGGGCTGGGAAAAGAACAAGTTCTCTTGCATCTCTTGCAGCGTGCCGTCGTCGTTCGTCACGCAGGCGTCGATGCCTTGCTCTTCGTCGCCGTTTTCGTTGTTCGCAAGGAAGAAGCCGATCTCGGTGACGCTTTCGGGGGCCGTCAGGTTGACGGTCTCACCCACGGGCGTGTCGCAACCGAGCATGACGTGCATTTGTGAGGGCTCTGGCCTGACAGCGGTTCCGTCGGCGTCGCGTTGTACTTCGTACCAGCCGAACACGTTGAGGTAGCCGGCGCCCTTGTAGAGCACCTCGAAGCTGAGGTTGCAGAGCGGATTGAAGGTCTCTTGGTCGATGGTGGCTGTCTCGATGACGTCGATGTCTTCACCATCGTAGCCGAGGGTGTCTTCGTTCTGGTTGACGCAGAACCAGACGTCGTGTTCGCAGTCGTCATGCTCCATCGGTACGATGGGTAGCGTTTGGCCGTCGAACTCCAGCGCAGTTGCGAGGGCCGGAGTCAAGAGCGCTGCTGCCAGGGCGCTGCGCGCCAGGTGTTTGCCGATGGGGTACCCGATCTTGAGCATTTGAGTCCGATACGCTCTCAAGCCGGATTTGTCTAATGTGCGACATGTACGCTGCCAGCAAAAACGCGAAGAAGGGCGCATTCTGCCCCGCTTGCTCGCTGACGAAAGGTGTGATGCCGGTCCCGCGCTGCTCAGGCCTCGGTAGCTTCACCCCGCTGAACCTGAAACGACCGCAGGGGTCGGTGTGTGCGTACTCAGTCGATGGGCGCGCGCCAGGAGGGCCCGTCTATGACCATGAGTTATATATTAGCAGCGGTGTTGACGCTGCCCCGGCGCCGCCGAGAAGACGCGCGAGGTACCGGGCGCTGTGAAAGCCCATCGAACTCGCGGTGGACTGCTACGCCCTCGCCGCCACCGCTCACGATAGCTGCCTCACGCGCACTCTGACGCAGCCAGCGCGCTGGTTCCGTGGTAACTTGTCGTGGATGGAGACCGTAGCCGCGGCAGCGGAACACCCGTATCGAAGCAAGGCCGCCGCGTGCTCTCCGAAGGTCGGCATCCGCACGCGTGCGCTCGCGGCGCGCGGTGTCAGCATCGTGCTGTTCTGCGTGGTTTGTCGCTGGCTGGCATTGTTCGTGTCGCCGATCGCCGTGGTGGCTGTGGAGCTGTTGCTGGTGGCCGGCACCTGGCTCTTCACGCTGCGCTGCGAGGCTGACAGTCCGGCCACCCGCGGGCTGGCTTGGGGGCTGAGACTGCTGGCCACGCTCGACAGCGGCCTCGCGATTGCGATCACACTTGGGATCACTTCGTGGACCCAGATCGGCCCGTTGCGCGAGCTGCTTTCGTTGGTAAGCGCGCCAGCCGTGGCGCTGTTGTTCTTGGCAGCGCGCCTGCACAGTTACGGCCTGCCGCAGCTGGCGAGACGGATCCTGACCGTGATCGCCCTGTGTTCCGCCAGCGCGCTGTTCGCTGTGATTGGCAGTGCGCTTTCCGCGTACCTGGCGATCCTGCTGGTCGTGACCTGCTTCGTCTTCTATCTGTGCGGTTGGCTGTGGGGGTTCGCGCTGATGCTTCGGATGCGCAACATCCTGCTGGTGCGGGGGCAAGAGTGGTGGCTAGACGTCGAAGCTCTGCCGCGCGTCGAGTGGACCTCGTACGCGCGCCTGGGGGACGGCCGTGTCGAGATCGCGGGTCCCCGTGGCGGTGCCTGCTGGTTCGACGGCTACGCCGACGCCATGTTCTGGCTCCACAAGAACGGCCTCTGCTCGCAAGATCAGGCGCTCGCCCAAGGGCTGGTCGCTCGCGCACCGATGGGCGCGCTGGCGCCGCAGCGTTAGCGGGCAGTCGTCTTCGACACGTTGGGGTTTCGGTCGTGGCGGTGTGTGTCGGAAGTGTGCTGTGCGCGCTGGCAGGGAGCTTGGTCAGCGTCTATCTGTCGGTGTTGTTCATGGTCACCGGCTTCTCGCTGTACGTTGCACTTTGGTTCTGGGGCCTCGCGTTGATGCTTCGCCTGCGCCGCGTGCTGCGCATCGATGCGCACGAGTGGTGGCTCGATGTCAGAGCGCTGCCTCGGGTCGAGTGGACGTCGTACGCGCGTCTGGGCGACGGCCGAGTCGAGCTCGTCAGCGTCGAGGGCGAAGCGTGCTGGTTCGACAACTACGCCGACGCAATCTTCTGGCTCGACCGTGCCGGATTCTGTCCCCAAGAGCAAGCCCTGGCGGAGAGACTGGTGGATCAGCCGCCCCCTCGGTCGCTCGTGCACTCGCCACGGACCATCACGCGAGGCACGAGCCTTGCACTCGGGGTCTCTATGCCTTCTCAGCATCACACCATCGAGTCGAGCCGCCTAGCGAGCGCCGGGGCCGCGCGCAGCTTCCACCAGCTCTTGAGCGACTGGAATCGCGAGCGCTTGAGTCCGGCATTGCCGAGCTCGGAGTGGTTCCAAGCAATCGCGCGGGACGCCCGAATGCTCGCCCTGGAGGGGCAGTTCGTGGAGCAAGAACGCCGCGTCGTGACCAAACGCGCCGCTGCCGC
>JAICQQ010000173.1 GCA_025937785.1 Polyangiaceae bacterium | reverse complement strand
GAAGTAGGCCCGGACCCTGGTTTCGCCCCGCAGGACTCGTCTGCTGGCGTACCCGAGGCGAGCGAGGCAGTGTCCGACGCGAGTTTGCGACGGTCTGTCCCATTTCGCGACCTCTAGCCCAATTGGACCAGCTAGAACCTCTCCAACAGTGAACCCGTCGCGCCCTCCGCTGTCGATCCAGTCCCTGATTCTGCTCTCCCACTCGTCGCCGGTGTACCGCTCGCTCTGAGCGTCCGAGAGAGCCCCGATCCACTCCTCCTGAGGGTGCCAGGTCTCACCGGCGAAGTAGTAGTGCGCCGCCTCGGCCCAGATTTGATCCCGGTCCCGAACGAGCGCCTCCCGGTCGAGACCGGAGACAGCGATCGGCCAGAAACGCCGAGCCCCGGTCGTGTCGGTCAGGTACTGGCTCTCGTTCGTCGTCCCGAGGAATACGCACTGCCGCTCGCGCCGGACGGTGAAGCGCCCGTAGGCGGGACGGAAACTGTCGACGCGGCAGCTGATCCAGTTCTTGATTCGGGTGGCCGCCGCGCCCCGAAACGCGTCGAGCTCACCGATTTCGGCAATCCAGTGGCCTTGCAGGACGGAAGCGGCGTCTTTGCTCGTGATGTCGGGCAGCGACGCGAGGAACCAGTCCCCTCCGAGAATCCTGGCCGCGGTGGACTTCCCGGCCCCCTGTGTCCCCTCGAGCACGAGTAGGTGGTCGGCCTGGCACCCCGGGACCATCACGCGCGCAACGGCAGAGATGAGCCACCAGCGCCCCGCAGCGGCGATGTAGTCGTCCTGGCCGGCGCCGAGGTACCTGGACAGCCAACGCGGCACCCTGGGCGTCCCGTCCCACTGCAGAGCGGCCAGGTACGCCCGGACGGGGTGTGTAGCGTTCGCGTGCGCGGCCGACTCGAGCGCGTCCTGGATCGCCTGTTTTGCAAACGAGACCCCGCGGTATTTCGCGAGCCAGTGATGGACGTACGTCACGTGATAGTCCGTGAGATCGTCACCGGGTTTTGGCCCGGCGAGACCGTCGATCGTCGGGACAGGCCGCACCCACCGAAACCGATCGGCGAATTCGTCGTACTCGAGACACCCGGCCCAGGCGTCGAGATTCGCGAGCAGCAGGCTGGCGTTACCGGTGTCGCGGGTGAGACGGCCCTGGTCGTTGAACCTCAGGTGCCGTTGCCACGACGAGTCGGAATCAGGTGACGGCGTGAGTTCGGTTTCGCGCTGCCTGTCCTGCTCGGGGTCGTACGCCGGATCGAGCTGGAGCTGCTCGCGCGCCTTGCGTTTGATGTCGTCGGGGATTTCGGCGAGTACCGCGGCGAGGTCGAGCGAGGCGCAGTGGGCGTGGCTGCAATGGAACCACCCGACGCGGGCTCCCTTGCGCGGAGCGAACACAACGGTCGACGAGTCGAACCGGTTCGCGTGGGTGTGCGCCGCCTCGTTCGGGCAGCGGGCAGCGGCCTTGTCGGGCCCAAGCGTGCGGCCGAGCCAGCCGAGCAGGTCGAAGCAAGCGCCGAGAAAACCGTCCGTCACCGCACCGCCGAGCTCGTACCGCTCGCAGCGTTTCTTGTCGCCAGCGAGCCGGATGATCCAGTTCGGCGTGTCCGACGGGACGGAGTCGTTCGGGTGCGCGCCAGCGTCCCACCCGTAGCGCTTCCCGCTGAGGTGGTTGCTCGGGGCGACGATGATGTACCCGCCCTCGGCTTTGAGTTCGATCCCGTGCCCGAGCACTGCTGAGCGCACGTTGTCGACGTTCTGCGGCCAGCCGTAGATGTAGTGCTGCCCGCCGCCGCCGGTGAGCGCCGTCACGGTGTGCGGGAGCCGCCCGTTCGCTTGTTCCAGGTCGGCAAGGGTGGCGTCGCCCTGATTCCTCGGGTCGACGTCGACGACAGCGAGACGAGACGCGCCGCACGCCACTGCCCAGTTGCAGTCTGGCCAGCGTCCGAGCCACTTGCCGATCTGCTCCAGGTCGGTGGTCGCTACCTTGAACCCGGTCCCGACGCGAGGGTGTTTTCCAGGTGACCCGCACTTCGGATTGGCGCAGCTGCACCCGCCGGATTCGAGGATGTGGTGACAGGGGAACAGGTGCCACCCACGTTTCGCGTAGGCCGCGAGAGCCTGCGACGTGCGCTGCTGGTCGAGTTTGATGACCGTCATCGACACAGGATCTCCTTGGCGTGGGCGGGGTCGCGCACGACGGCAGCCAGTCCGCCGCGGCGCTGGACGAGCGCGATGAACTGCCGCTGCTCCGCGGAGAGCCGTCCGGTCGGGGTCTTGAGTTCGAGCGCCACGAATTGCCCCACGGTAGAACCGACGAGCTCGGGTGTGATCGTGAGCTCACGGATCCCGATGAGGTCCGCCGAGCCGACGCAAAGCCCGTATCGCACGACGCGGTTTTCGTGCTTCGCGGTGCCCACCTCGTTGCGCCATAGCGTGGCATGGGGGAGCCTGCCACACAGCAGCCGGGTCTGGTTGAGTATCAGCCGCTCCGAACTCACCCGTGCACCTCTCTCCCTGGCCACCTGCCGAACATCTCCTTGAACCTTACCTTGACGAATCCAGGCTTGAACCCACGTTGCTGCTGCGTCGCGGTGAGACGCGCGTATTCCGTTCGCATTTCCTCGGGACTCGCGTCGAGTATGACAGGTATTTCACCGAAAAGCTTCTTGTACTCTTTCTGCACGAAGTACAGCGACCACCCCCGGTCCTTGCCGAGCTGTCGTAGCCGTTGATACTCGCGCACCTTGGCCTCGTCAGGGGTAGACGCACCGCTGAACACCTCGCGCAGTTCGAGCGAGTAGATCCGAGGGACCCTCGGGTCGCGCTTCGGGAACACGTACCCGCATTCGGTGCACTGCATGAGTGCGGCCGGCAGCGTGGCACCACATTCGAGGCACTGACGGAGCGGAGTGATCGAGTCGCGGGTGATGCCGGCGCCGGAGAGTGAGTAGATCCGATCGTCTGTGGGGAACCCGTGCCTGAGAGTGGCGCCCGTCAGATCGATGATGATGGCATCTGGTTTGGATGGGTGTGGGCGAAGAACGCGGCCGGCCGCCTGTAGATAAGCGCCCTGGTGCTGGAAGCTCCGACCGATGAGGCAGCATCGCGCAGCGGGCACATCGACACCCTCGGTAAGGACGTTGTAGTTGAACAGCACTCGGATGGCTCCGGAGGAGAAGCCGTCGAGCGCTTCGTCGCGGTCGCGTTTCTTCGTTTTCGCGGTGATGAGGCGCGACGGGATGCCCGCTGCATTGAACCGCTCGCACTGCTCGTCGGCGATCTTGAGGTTCGGCAGGAACGCGAAGGTTTGCTCTCCCGGAGCGTGTCGCTGCCACGCCTCGAGCGGGTCGGCCGCGAGGTCACCGTCGAGCATCTCGGGCGGCTGGAACACGCGGCACGGGACGAGAAACCCGTCGCGCAGAAGTTCCGAGTACTTCGCGACGGCGATCAGTTCATCGAACACGTCGCCCAGGGGGCGTCCGTCCTGCCGCTCGGGAGTGGCAGTGAGACCCAGAGCACGTGCGTGCGGATAGGCCTCGGCAAGTCGGCTCCAGTCGTCGGAAACGTAGTGATGCGCCTCGTCGAGGACGATGAGCGATGCCTCTGGACGAATGTCGCGAGCGAGCAGGGTTTGCACAGTAGCGACCTGGACCGGAGCAAACGGGCTCTGATCTTCTCCGGGCGCGATGATGCCTGCCCCGTATGGGGCGAGCCGCTCGGCTGCTTGCCGTAGGAGTTCGCGCCGGTGCACGATGAATAGAGACCGCTCGCCGGCGACCGCAGCGCGCCACACGAACTCCTCGGCCAGCCGCGTTTTGCCAGCACCGGTAGGAGCGACACAGAGCACGCGGCGCTTGCCGGTTTGCCACGCCGTGTAGGTGCGGGTTACGGCCTCGGTTTGGTAGGGCCTGAGGGGTTGGGTGGGTGTCACGAGAGTTTTCTCACCCTTCCCACCCCGGCGTGGCCCACCCGAGGTTGTCCTTCAGGTGGTGCGCGAAGTTCTGCGGGTTGGAGCCGCGGGGATTGGGTGGGGCAGCAAGGGCTGGTCGCGGCGCCGGGCCACGCTCGTGCCCCAAGATGAACCGCCTGCACTCGTTGCACGACCACACGGAGCCGAACCGCTGGCTCAGCTCCGTGTAGACGCTCTCCGGCACGCCGCACCGCGAGCAGGTTCGGGGCGCTGGCTCGGTCGGTTCGTGATCACCCTTTCCTCCAGCAACTTCCGCCGGTTCGCTCGTGTCTGGTGGGGTTTGGTGATCGGGCTCCGGCCCGCGCGAGAGGAGGCGCATGGTCCAGCCCCCCGGCGCGTAGCAGGTGATTCCGTTGCTCGACTTCAGTTCCCAGGCGATTCCCGTGGATTGGGCGACCTCAAACGCCTCTTTTCCGACGACTGTGAATGGTGCCTGTCGGCGGCCACAGTCGGTGTTGCAAGCGGACTCGTCCGAACCATTCTCGTCCCTCATGTACTCCACCAAATCCCCCGGTCTCAGACTGTCCCGGGTGACCAGGACCTCGCGGGGGAGCGATTCGGGCTCGGAGAGGATGTCGACGGGGGCGGTTTCGGACGCCCCGCCCATCAGAAACGGTCCCGGGATGCCTTCCAGAAAGAAGTAGGTTCCGTTCGTTCCTGCGACCGTGCCCCCGTACCCCTCGACATTGATCCGCATCCCCACCCGCACGTCCTTGCGGGTCGCGCGGCGGTGGTAGGCTGGGGCGGGCTGCGGCTTGGGTTCGTCGACGACCGAGCCGCCTCCTGTGATGCGCAGCGGCACGTCGCTTGGCCCCCACTGACCCAGGTACTCCACGGCGAAGCGCGGCTCTTCGGCCAGCCACGTCTTGAGTGTGTCAGACGCGCTGCAAGCGCACCCCGTGGCGAGGCAGTTCTCGGCCTCGAGGCTGGCCGGCTCGTCGCGGGTGAGGCGCCAGCGGTCCTTTCCAAGCGAACCGGCAAAGCATTCATAGGGCACACCAATGGCCGATATCAAGACGTCACTCTCGCGCACCACCGCCCCCGCCGGCACCAGCTCCCATCGGGGGGAGATGAGCGCGACGTTTGTTGCGTCCGTGAAGGCCACCTCGTCGAGCATGGCGAGACCGCGGCTGTCGTACCCGAAGAACGTGCGGAGCTTGTCGAGGTGGTCGCGTAGCCTGTCCCCAGGCCGAAGCCACTTCTTCACATCGCCGAGTTTCACGAGGGGTGGGGTTGGTTGGGTCGTCATGGTCGGGGTCCTTTCACGGGTATCGTCTATCCGCGTCGTCGATGGCGCGTTGGGCTACGCGGGAGTTGGCGGACGCTCACGCAACCCTCCGCGGAGCAACCACGTGCTCCAAAAACTCCGCCGTCCCGCTCAGCCCGCAGCAGAGACAGCGCGACGCTTGCCCTGGAGCGTGCGCCTCGAACCCCGCGAAACTCTGGCAGGCTGTGCACCGTGCGGACCAGACGAAGCGCTGCCGCTGGAGCAGCTCCCGTCCACGCTCAGCGACCGCGCCCATCGAGAGCCGCTCGCGCTTCTGCCGGCCCCCCATGCTCGGAGCGTCACACTCGCTGCAACCTGGGGCTCGGGTCCGCAGGTTGTCGCCGTTGATCGTCCGCTGCGCACCGCATCGACTGCACCGGCAATCCCAAGGCACGCCGTTCTTCTTCGTCGCTCGGCCCTCGGCGCGGCCGAGTACGGTCCAGGTGCCGTGTTGCTCGCCCGTCATGTCGCGCGCGATGCGACGATCGCGGAGAGCCGAGGCCTTGCCGTTCAGGCTGGTTCCGGGTCGGGGGGATCTCATCGCCACGCCCTCCTCGTCACCGGCACGTCGACCCGCCCGCCGCAGACCGAGCAGATCAATCCGCGGTGACGCTTGCCGACGACGAGCCCCGCGCTCGATTGGCACAGGGCGCAGTGGCCGAGCACGGTGAATGGATCGATCCGCTCTGGGGTGGGGCGAGCGCGACGGATGGGGCGGAGGTCAGCTCGCATGGTTGTCTCCGAGCCATGTGCGCAACTCGTTGAGCGCGTGAAACACCGGCAACCCTTCGGCCTTCGCGATCTCGACCTCGCCACGGGCGCCGCTGCTGGCTTGCCAGTTGTCGACGGTCAGGAGCGCGTCGCATCGCCGGAGGAGTTCCGCTGTGCCCTCGATCCAAAACTGGTACGGCTGAACCCGTTCGAACTCAGGGTGAGCGGTATTGGCGTGGGGAATGACAGGCATTGCGCCGATGCGCGCCACCTCGATTCCGAGCTGCTCCGCTGCCGCGATGTTGCGCTCGACGTCGGCCCGGATGGCGCCGGAGAACTTGCCGGCAACGTAGATGAGCTTCACCGGTCCCTCGCAATCGCCCACACCGCCCCAAGCAAAGCCGGCGCGAATCCGAACACCGCGACGAAAGCAGCGAACGTCGCGCGGGGGCCGTAGTCGCAGAGGATGGCCCAGATGAGGTTGAGGGTCGCGATCATTCGCTCACCACCTTCACCTCTGGACACGGCCTCGGCGTCGTGCGGTCGATGATGTTGTAGGCGAGGACGCTGCCAAACAGGCCGAGCAGAACCACCGACAGGCAGATCCAAAAGACGACGAAAAGCTTCTCGTAACCGTTCATGGTGTCCACCTTTTCCGGCGTCATGGGGTGCACTCCTGAGTGGCCTTGCCGGCACAGACCCGGTACGCGTGGGTGTCGTGCTCGTGCGCCGCGATGCACGCGTCGACGTGGCGGCGTTCGCAGAGTTGCTGGCGGGGCGTCACGGCGCATCCGTGCGTGAACATGGCACCGATGAATGCGCCAAGGAGCACACCGGCAACGAACTCGGGTACCCCGTCGCTCATGGGGTCCACCCTCCTTGCGTATTCCCGAACGAGCAGCTCTCGGCGCGACCTAGGCACGCCTCGAACTGACGCTCGTTCGACGGGTGCCACGCATCACACAACAACAACCACGTCTCGAAACACGCCTCCTGCGCCAGCCGCAGCTCGAACACCTCGAGCCGGTCCGGGCAGTAGGTCGTCGCGAGCGAGGCGATGGGGGCGAGGATGGGGCGCGTGGGCGGGACAGTGGTCGACTCACTCACCACGCCGTGGATCACAACGATGACGGCTCCGGCGAACGCGAGCAGGTAGCAGAATTCTGCGATGGATTTGGCGGTGTCGCGCATCACTGTCCCAACCTCCTGAACCACTCCAGTTTCTCCCGCGTCGATGCGCGAGTTTCCCCGCATGCCCGGCCCCCGTAGCTCGAGAAACTCTGCTCGATGTTGCCGCGACACCTACCGAGCGACCAGACCCAGTGCTTGCGCGCGCACTCCGCGGCGATGCGCACCGACTCGTCAGTGCCAGCCCCCCGTGGTAGCTTGTGGAGCTCCGGACACGCCGCGCCTTGGAGCTGCCAGTAGGAGCGCGAGTTGTTCGTGTCGCAATCGCCCGTCGACTCCTTCGGTTTGCCCTTGCAGTCCCGAAGGACATGGCGGGCCCATTTCGACTCGCCCCAACCGATGGCCAGCACGGCACGGCGCTCCTTGTCCGGGAAGTTTTTCACCGCATCCCAGACCACCGCGAGCCGTCGTTCACGTTCGGCGGCCGGTTCGTCCCGGTCGACCCAGGCGACAGGAAAGCGGCACATCAGGGACGTCCCCGCATACGCGAGCGTCCCGCAAAGCAGCGCGAAGGCCGCGGCGGTGAGGGTGATAAGCCAGGCTATTCGTTGCATTGCGGTCCTTTCGTCCCTCCAAAACGGAACTCGATCCGGGTGACCTCGGTCTCGGGTGTGCAGCCCTTGTGGGTGCGGCAGAAGAACTCCACGAACTGGCCCCAGCTCATCTCAGGGAAGCCCTCACGACGCGCCTCGTGCGAGTCGCATTGCCAAAGAGGTTCGCGCCTGACGGAGATGACCTCGATTGGTCCGTAAACCTCGGCCTTCTCGCCCGGCTTCAGTCCCATGCACTTCGATACGGCGAGGAGGCGATCGCCAGGCTTCAGGGTTTTCCAACCAAGTCGGCGGGTTACGTCCTTCGAGCCGTCGAGCAGCTGGCGCGGGGTGAGCATGAAGGAGATGCGTTTCATTGGGCACCTCCTTTCTCGAACTCCACCCCCATCAACCGGGCGTTACGCTCGAACTTGCGCACCGCTTGCTCTTCGAGCTGCCGGATGCGCTCCCGCGTCATGTTCATCAGCCGCGAGATTTCCGCCTGCGACACCTCGCCACCGTCGGCCACGTCGAGTGCGCACGACTCTTCGATCTCCCACGGTTCGAGGTCCGGGAAGTTCACCTTCAGCGAGCCGCCCGGGTAGACGTCGAGGTAGAGATGGAATTCGCAGGCCACGAACGGGCAAGGTCGCGGGCTGTCGATGCACTCGGAGCGGGTCATCGGGCGCCTCACCCCGACCGGGTACGCCGCGTCATTCGCGAGACGGAGCAGCTCCAGCTCACGCACGCCAGCCCGGGAGCTCTTCGCGATCGGTTTCGCAGTGCGCGCGCGGCGGCTGCGCCGGCGGTCGTAGAGACGCTCTCTGGCGAGGTTAGTTCTCATGGGGACCTCCCGAACCTCGCCCACACGACATTCCCGTCCCGCCTCGCGACATGCCTGCGTTCCCACTGCTCGGCCCGGAGCTGCTCACCAATCCGGGACGAGTCGCCGAACGTCATGAGCAGGCAGTCGTCCACGTCCCGCATCGTGGCGAGCTCGTCGAGCTCGTCGTGGTAGTCCGAGAGGATCGAGGCGATCGAGACGCGGCAGGAGGTGAGGAGGCGGTCGACTTCGGTCATGCGACGGCCCTCGCTTCCCATCGAATCTTCTGCTGTGGCTCAGCCTCGTCGAACCGTTCACGCGACGGCCGAGTCCAGCGTTCACTCTTCGTCTCGTGTACGGCTTCGAATCCAGCCGCGCGGAGCGACGTCCCTGGCTCCGTCTTCAGCGTGTACGTGACGAGGCGGACGTAGCCGAGTGCTCGACATGCTCGCCAGCAGGCCGCGTAGAGGAACGAGCACGCGTTCTTGGTTCCGTCCGTGGCGACCCGGGTGACCTCGGCTGTCCAGCCGTCGTCGAGATGACGCGCCACTGGGCGGCCGACAATCGCGATGCCACAAGGCGTGCCACCGAACGGGGCTACGGCAGCCGCGAACAGGCCGCTCACCGGGGGCTTGTGGTGCCGATGCCACAGGCGGCAGTAGCGCTTCGCCTCGGCAATCGTGATGGGCCAAGCGGTGAGCTTCACCCGCCCCTCCCCACCGGGGGACCGTCCCCCAAATCACGACCCCGGGCGGCCCCCGGCGACCTGTTCCGAAGCCCTAACGCCCTGAAATCACTCTCAGAACGCCCTGACCGCCAAGAAGTACTTTTGACGAAAATGCGCGTCAGGCTCGGCGCTTTTTGCGATTTCTCCGCCCGTCCCCCGGCGCCGTCCCCCGAGTGGAGACGACCTCGAGCGCCGCGCGAAATGATGGTCGCGTGTAGCGCGCCGTCGTGCTCGATTTCAGGTGCCCCGCCAGGTACTGCACGCCCGGCAGGTTCAGTGACCGTTCGAGCCAGTGCGTGATGCCGGCCGAGCGGAAATGCTGCCAGCCGAAGATGCGCGCCTTGTGCGGGGGTAACACCCGTCGCGCGTGATGCATCGGTCTGCGATGCTCGTGCTCGCCGAAGATGATCCCAACCTCGGGGCAGACCGAGTCGAGCGCGTCGCGCGCCTCCTCGGTGAGCGGTACCTCGCGATCGTTGCCCTCCTTGTCGATGTCCGCCGTCACACGCAGCACCGACGAGCCTTTGCTGTAGTGGTCGGGCACCCGGAGCTTTCCGATCGTCGTGGGCCGGAGCGTCGTGAGGTACGAGACGAGCGCTCGTGCTCGGACTGGTTTGCCGTGCCGGGAGTACTCGGGCAGCGCTGCGATGACCGCGCGAATCTCCGCGGGCGTCAGCTCCGGGGCACGCGCCCGACCGCGCTTCGTCGACTTGACCCCGGCGCCACTGTGGACCCGTGGCACGTCCGGCGCCTCCCCGAGATGCCCGCTGTTCGTTGCCCAACGAAGCAGACCACGGAGCGCCGAGACGTCGGAGGCGACCGTCTTGCCGAGTCTCCCGCCGAGCCGCTCCTGCACGTAGAGCTCGATCGCTCGCTCGGTGATGTCCGCGAGCGAATCCCACCGAGCAACCCAGCGCGCAGCGTGCCGCGTGTACTCGGTGCGCGTGACCTCGCGCAGTGGGAGCGAGCTCAGCCATTGCTGTGCCGCCTCCTCGAGCGAGATGCGCGATGCGTGTCGAGTTCGACGACCGTGGAGGTCGCCTCGGACCGTTCGCGCGAACAACGCGCGACCCCGCGCCTCAGCCTCTCGCGAATCTCCGCGAGTTCGGACGCCCGTGGATAGCTCGTACCTTTTGCCCGCGTGCCGGAACCGGATCGTCCACCCCCGGTCTGCTCTCCAGCGGAGTTGGTAGCCGCGCGGCGATCCAGCCATCGCAGCAGCTCTGCCACGGGGATGATCCGGACGGAACCGACGTCGACAGTCACGAGCTCGGGCAGCACGGATTTGCGGAAGAACGTGCGGCCGAGACTGAGCATGCGCGCAGCCTCGTCGGGGCGGACGGCGAGCTTGGGGTCAGGCATCGCGACTGTCCTTCCTCGCCCAGTCTAGGAGCGCTGCGAGTGGCCCGAGTTCTTTGGTAACGATGCGCTCAATCGCTGCGACAGCGTCCCGCAGAGTGTCTGCACACGCTCCGTGCGTGCCAACCAACGGCGCCACGATGCTCACCTGCCAGCGCCAGCAAAGCACGGCGTTGGGTTTGAACTCGATGCGGCATCCCGGTCGCGGACCGGGCCAGTAATGTTCGCCATCCCGAATCGTCGGGTAGCCCGGGCCGTACGTCTCGCCACACACCGTGATGGTCTCGGGGAGTTCAGTCGGCATCGTTCACCTTCCCCGCCTTCCGTAGGGCATCGTAGAGCCTGCTCGGAATCAGTGTCTGAATCGCCCACCCGACGGCGTTGTCGCCTGTCTTGGCATCGACAAGAGTGACACGCTTCACTCCGTTGTGAATCAGCGTCAGCTGCGCCTGGTAGTAACCGGGCCCCGACGAGACTACGCGCAGAAGCAGATCGCGCTTTCTGTCCCGCACATGGACCGAGTAATCGAACCAGTCGTGTCGGCCAGCGCGACGCATCAGGAAGCCTCCGATGCGCTTCGTTGCCGGAAGACTCTTGGGCACCATCACCCGCCCCCTTCGGCTTCGCGGATGGCCGCGAGGAGTTCTTGGAGGTACTCTTTACGAGCTGCCAGGTGCGACTCTCTTCGCGCCATCGCCACGTTGTCGGTCCACCATGGCTCTCTGTTGCACGCGGCCAGAACCCTCTCAGTCCCCTGCGCGTCCACGCCCCACCGCTCCGCCAGCTTGCGCAGCGGCCCGAGGTCGACCGGCACCGGCACGCTCTCCCCCGGCGCCGCCCCAATCACGGCGTAGATGAGGTCCAGCGCCGCGATGTGCCCGTCCACGAGCCCCCGGTCGTGCTGGTCGCCCCCCTTGCCGTACCGTGCGTCCGCTTCGCTCATGAGCTTTTCGAGCTCGTTTGCGATGCGGTGCAGGTGGGGGTGTTCATCTGCCGCCAGCTTCCCCGGATTCAACACCGTGAACACGTACGGAACCCCGGACTCGTCGGCGTGTGTCTTGGCCTCCGCAAACGACGCGAACGGACCAGCGGAGCCTTCCTCTGGGAGTTCGTCCAGCCAGTAGTACCAGCCCAGCCCGGAGTGCCCCCGGCACCACTGGATCGTCATTGGCGCCGGTTCGCTCGCCTCCCCCCGCACGACCGCGCCGGCACTGTCGCCGAGAGCGGTGTAGATGCGGCGGTGAGTCTCACGCAGCGGGCCCTGTCCCTTGCCTGGGACGGTGCCGTGGACCGCGATGCAGAACTCGTCGATGTCCATGGGCTTGGCATCGATGGTGTTCGCCGGTCCGTAGAGTTGCTCTTTCATGGCGCCTCCGGACAGGGCGCGGCCGTACGGAACGGCTCAGGCGTGAGTCGAAGGCGAATCGCGTCGGCGGACTCGCACATCACGGCCGCCAGCGTGCAACAGAGTATCAGCAGACCGATGCCGACGAGTTCTTTGGGGTCAGCCATGGCGATCCTTCAGTTCCGCCAGCATCGCGCGGGCTTCGACCTCGACGTGTGGCAGCGTGCGTCGCAGCAGTTCGCTCGCCCACAGCAAGCCCGCGTCGCTCCCCAACATGAGCGTGAGCGCGCGCCGCGGATCGGTCACGGCGTCTCGGAGATCGCCTAAGCCGAGACGGTGAGACGGCGGCCACTCGGGCACTGGCTTCGGCTCGGGACGGACGAGGCGCTCGAATCGTTGGTCGTTGTCCAAGATGAAAAACCCACCAGACACCACGAACTCTCGCCACAGGCCGCTCGGGCTCTCACGCATCGAAGAGCGCGCCCCGAGCGTCAGTCGCTCCCTGTTCGAGAACCGAATCGTGTCCCCCTCGCGCAGTTCGATGCCGCGCACGGTCTCCCACTGCTCAGGGGGCTCGTCGATGTCCGGCTCGGGCGTCCCGGGGCACTCGTCCCGCGCCGCCTGTCCTGCTTGCCACATCGGCCAGGTCTCGCCGCACAGCTCGCAAGATGTCGTGCGCGAGTTGAGCGGCTTCAGATGGTGGCGCAGCTTGAACGACATCGCGCTGACCGCGACGCCCGCCTCTTCCTCGGTGAGCACCTCCGGAGCCACCCCGCCCCGCAACAGCTGCACGCGATTGTGATACTCGGCCGCGTCGCTGCAGGGCGAGAGCAGCGGGAGGAGCCGGTCGACGAAGCGGGAGAGTTCGTCGCGGACGATGGCGCGGGCGGCGTCTGGGGTCATGGACGCGCCCTCCACTCGTTCCGCGCGACCCACTCCCCATCGACCTCCACGTGACACCCCGACTCGATCCGAAACTCCGTGCGCCTGCCCGCAGCGGCAATCCCGTCGCACGTCGAGCGGCCTGCCAGGTACGCGGTGCCGAGGGCAAGCGCGGTGATGCCGAGGGTCGAGATGGCGAGGGGGATGATGCGACGGTCAGTCATGGTCCGTCGCCTTCCCTGATGTACTTCGCGTCCTCGGCAATCGGCCACTCGAACCGACAGGACTGATAGCCATCACCCTCGCGGATGTACCCGTGGCAATGCCGCACCATCTGGTCTTCCGGTCCGGTGCAGCCAGATGTGCCGAAGTTGTGACTCCCGCACTCGGGGCAGGTGAACTCGTTCACGAGGCCCTCCTGACCACGACTGCATCGACGAACGTCACGTCGCGGTGCGTCCCGACGCTGAACCCGCTGCTGTGGCCCTTGTACGCTCCAGTCGCCTCGACGACTTCGCCGAGCCACCAGTCTCTCTCTTCGTCCTTGCTCGTCAGCTCGAACGTGATGGTGCCGTCGCTGCGGCGGTCCTTGACCCATTCGCCGACTCGCAGCGTGGCGTAGTCGACGGGGATGCCGCGAGCCAAAGCTTCGCGGTCGTCGAGCTCGGCGCGGAGGGCCTGGCGGATTTGGGCGAGGTCGGCTTCGGTGAGCATCAGGCCGCCCTCCGAATCTCGGCCTTGCGCGCCTCGAACGCCTCGCGCCAAGCCGTCGCGAATTGGGGCAGTCGCTCGAACACGAGTGGCTGAATCGTGGTCTCTCCGGTCTCCCAGCGTTTGACCGTGTAGTGTGCAATACCCAGGTGTTGCGCCAGTTTGGGGCGCGACAATCCCAGAGCGGCACGCGCATCGAGCATTGCCTGCTCTGCTGCCCAGTGGACATCCGTGAAGCACAGGGATGGCTCGTTGCTCGTCTTCCGAAGCGCCCGCATGTTGTCTCTCATGTCGCGTCCCATTCGTTTCCTCGTTTTGCTCCAACCAGCTTCACCCCCTGAACCCGATCCGCCGCCTCCAGCCGCCGCGCTGTTGCGCCCCGAAGCGCGCGCTCGACCGCGGCCTCAGTTGATTCGCCGTCCGCGATGGCCAAAACGAGGACGTTGTCTCGATGCTCCCTGGACACTCCAAGCTGCCTGACAGCACGTTCGCGCGCATCTGGCCACGAGTCGGGCGCCTCGAAGCACAGCACGGCGCTGCGCTTCTTCGGGTCGAGCGATGCGGTGCGGATGTCGCAGGCAACCCAGCTAGCCATTCGCCCCTCCAAAATTCGCGCCCGCCGGACCCAGGAAAGCCCGACGGGCGAGCGACGCGTGGTGAAGCGCGTCGCGAAGAGTGCCGAGTGCGGGACGTCCCGCTCGCGAGCTGCTCGGCCAGCTCACACACACAATGGGCAGGTTGCCGCTCGTCGAGCGGATTGAAGCGGGCAGTTTTTTGCCATGCCCAGGGACCAGTGTCGGATCCACACCTCGAGCGCGCCGGCTTACCCAGGGATTGCCCCCCGAGCTCGAACGAGCGAGAAGCCGCGGTGCCGCGTCGCCGGATTCGCCGACCGAAGTCGGAGGTAGTGCTGTTTGCATGCCGGCCCGACACTGTGGATCGTGCTGGAGTCGAACCAGCCTCACGCCATTCGGCGTTTCTGACGGCGCGCACGGCTGATCACTTCCGCCGCTTGCCGTCGACCCCTGGGCAGCTAACCCAGCTGGGAGCATCTCCGGATGCTTACGACCCTTGTTACCGGCCACAGCTGACCGGATTGAAGTCGCAGTCCCGCCGCGCTCGTCGAGGGGGGCGGTTGAGGGGCGGGACTGCAGAGAGTTCCCCGGCGCCGCTGCGAGGTACAGTCGGGACGAGGGGGGAGCGCAACGGCTCCGGGGAGGGATGGTCAAGCGGCACCTCGCTCGGCGCTGAGCAGCGCGAAGTGGACGCCGGGCGGATACTTGATGAGCAACCTTTCGAGCCGCTCGTGGCTGCGCGCGATCCGTTGAGCGCTCTTGCCCCGAAGCGCCCGCCGAAGTTCGCGAGCCGCGTTACGGATTGCGCGGCGCACCTTGGTGGTCCGCTTGCCTGCAAGGAGCGCGACGACGTCGCCCGGCTTCGACTGCCACGGCTTCTGGGCTGGCAGCGATTCGGGCTCGCCGGGCCGCGTCGTGAGCTCGGCGGTGAGTTCGTTGCGGCGCCTCTCGATCCTGACGTTCAGGCGCAGGAGACGCGTCATGTCCGGCTTTTCGCCGCGAAGGACCGCTTCGTTGTGCACGCGCTGGTATCGCAACAAGCCATGCTTGAGAGCGTTCGCCTCGCGGTCGATGGCACGGCGAAGGGCACGGGGGGAGAGGTGCTTGGTTTTCATGACTGCTCCGAGCGATGGACATCCGCGCAGCTACCGGCCGCGGCGGACCCAAGGGAGAATGCTCCGATGCGACGAATCCTGATCGTGCTCGCCCTCGCCACGTCGTGCGCTGGCGAAGACCCGGACCCTCCGACCGAATGCGACCGCTCCGACCGACGCGGGACGTATCTCGTGCAGTACAGCGAGCGGGATGGGAATTGCGGGCCGTTGCCGGACGAGCTGGTGATTCTGCCAGCCGATGCCGATGCCACGAGCGAGGCGGGTTGCCGGATCGACAACGAGCAGTGGAGCCGCGGGGATTGCCGGTACGATGCGGACGTGAGCTGCTCCGACGGGTCCGGATTCGTCGGGTACGCGGTCGCCCAGGACGAGACGGCGTCGCGGCTCGAAGGACGCGTCACGCTCACCGGTCTGAACTGCCGAAGCACGTACGACGTGACGTGGACGCGGGAGTGACTAGACGGCACCAGACGTGCCCTCCATGGCGCGCGCCTGCGCCACCGCCTCACGCACAGCCGCCTTGCTCGGGCGCTTGCCGCTTCCGAAGTAGATCCAGTCCGTGTGGACCCCGAACACTTCCGCCACCCGCTTCGCGGTCGGGTACCGCATCCCGGTGCCCCTCCGTTCGAGCATACCGAAGTGCGTTCGTGCCTTCAGGCCGAGCAGCGCGTTTGCTTCGGCGAGCGACAGGTGCGCCGCTTCTCGTAGGTACCGGACCCTCGCGCCCGGCGTTGACAGGTCTGTGGTTGCCACTGTCCACGAATGTATCCACTGACTCCACTCGCGCGCAACCCCTTAGTGATTACATTCGTGATTGCCCTTTGCTGTCGGGGGTTTAGAGTTCGATGGTGGCGAACAAGTTGGCGGAACGAATCCACCTCGTGCTCGACTGGCGCGGGTGGTCCGCGCGGGAGTGGGCGGACCGGGCAGGCCTGAGCCCCAACACGGTCAACGCGTTTCTGCGGCGGGCACGAGCGAACCCCCAGGCCGCGCTAAGGTCGCCGATTCTTTCGGCTCTCGCGAAGGCCGCGTCTCTCGACCAGGCGTGGCTGCTTTCTGGTGAAGGTGAGCCGGAGATACAGCTGCCAACTCTCCGGGGAAAGGACGCGCGCGGCATCGTCGAGGCGATTGCCGTGGCCGACGGGGTCGCTCCCGAGATCCTGGACCGGTACCGCGCCCTCCGTTCGGAGAAGGGTCGGCCCCTGCTGTACTGGATGGCGCGCCTGCTCGAGATCACGGTGTCGCTCGCGAGCGAGCCGAAGACACTGCCAACAGCGCGCGCACGCTGAGGCGTCCTCGCTCGACATCGCCCGCTCCACCAGCACGCGACCAGCGCGGTCGTAGACCCGCACCACGGCGCCGTCCCCTTGACGCGTGACCGTCAGCTTCCCGGATGGTCCCATCTGGCGCATTATGCCCCGCTTGACCGGGGCGGCCATGGCGAAATCGGGGCAGTGACAATCTAGTGTCGGTCGGCCCTGCGGCCGGCGCTCATGTCGATTTGTCCGCATACGACTGTATACGGGGTTGCGAACAGCCGTTGTCTGTGCATACCTACGTATGCAGCCGCTGGCCACGTCGCGGCGAGAGGAAAACCCAATGCCACACCGACCCACCTTCGAATCAGAAGCCCGCACCCGCAAGGCCGCCCGCCTCGCCGACGCCTTCCGCGCCAAGGCGGGCAGCCTCTCCCCGTCGAACCTCCTCCTGGCCGTGGAGCAGCTCCCGGTCGACCACGCCGCGTGGGCTCAGGCCGTCGCGGACGCCG
>JAICQQ010000025.1 GCA_025937785.1 Polyangiaceae bacterium | reverse complement strand
CTGGCAATGCTGGGGATCGGGCGGGGCCAGCTCCGGCGTTTTGCGAGCGATGGGTTCGGCCGGGTGGATTTGGCCGGGCTGTCGCGGGCGCTCGACGAGCTTCGGGGGAATCCTGCGGTGGTAGTGGTGAACGCCGGCGAATTCGATCCGGTCGAAGCGATGATCGCGCTGGCGCGAAAGCACAACTCTTGGGTGCATGTGGATGGCGCCTTCGGGCTGTTCGCCAAGCTTTCACCGCGCACGGAGCACCTGGTCGACGGGGTCGGGCGGGCGGATTCCGTAACGGTCGATGGCCACAAGTGGCTGAATGTTCCGTACGACTCAGGCTATGCCTTCGTGCGGGATCACGGGCTCTTGGGTCGTGCGTTTCGCTATTCGGCCGACTACTTGCCTGTAGCCGATACGCAGCGCCCGACGCCGGGGGCGCTCGGCCCAGAGAGCTCGCGGCGCGCGCGCAGCTTTGCTGTCTGGGCTACGCTCAAGGCCTACGGTCGCGCAGGGCAGCAGGCAATCGTCGAACATTGCCTGGACCTCGCGCAGCACTTCGCCGCCGTGGTGAAGCGCACCCCGGGCCTCGAGCTAATGCGGGAGCCTGGGCTGAACATCGTGCCGTTCCGCTTCAATCCGGGGCAGCTTCCCGACGACGCCCTCGATCAATTGAACCAACGTCTGGGCGAGATCGTGCTCGGGGATGGCCGTTTCATGGTCGGAACGTCGAAACTCGGTCAGCGCACCGTGTTCAGGCCGGCATTCTCGAATTGGCGCACACGCACGAGCGATGTCGAAGCCTTCGCCGAGGTGATCGTCGAGTTGGGACGCCGGCTGGAACTCGCGTAGCAAGCGCGTTCATTTGCGCCGGGTCTGCAGGTCGTTGCCGAGGCGACTCGGAACCGGGCCGCGCTGCCCTTGGTACTTGCTGCCACGCGCGGCGCCGTAGGGCCGCTCAGCGGCGCTCGTCATGGTGTGGAACACGACCTGACTGATGCGCATGCCCGGGTAGAGCTTGACGGCGCAGCGCCCCAGGTTGGAAAGCTCGAGCGTGATCTCTCCATCGAACCCCGGGTCGATGAAGCCGGCTGTGGCATGAACGACGATCGCGATGCGGCCGATGCTGCTGCGACCTTCGACGCGCGCCACCAGATCGGCGGGCACCTGGACGCGCTCGTAGGTGCTACCGAGCGCAAACTCGCCGGGCTGCAGCACGAATGCCTCGTTCTCGGGGATGACGATCTCTTCCGTGTAGCCGGTGACCGAATGCGGATCGCGCGTATCGATACACGGTACGTGAGGCAGCTTGTACACCACGAACGTCGAGCCGAGGCGTAGGTCGATGCTCGCCGGCTGGATCTGCAGCTCGGGGTCGTCCAAAGGGTCGATGACGATCTCGCCTCGGTCAATGCGCGCCCTGAGATCGCGATCGGACAGAATCATCGAGGCGCTACGCTATCACCCGCTCGGGTCCGCGTCGCCCCGAACCTGCGGCGACCCTCGCCACCGCGCCGTCCCGTCGGATAACCCGCTGAAACTTGCCTACCGCGTCCCCAGGACCGCCAGGCGCGCATCGCTCCGGATGCCGGCTGAGCCCAAGACTGGCGCGGCGTGGTACGCGGAACTCGCGAGCTGACGTTGCGGCTGCGCCGCGTGGGTGGGTAGGCGCGCCAGCGTTGCCGGCGCGGCCTCGATCGTGTGCGTTTGAGCCTCGAGGTACGCGAGACGATGACGGGGTTCGAGCCGCGGAGTAGCTCAGGGTGCGGGCACGGACTCACCGGTTTGCAAGCGGAACAACGCAGCGTATTGGCCGTTTCGAGCGAGCAGCTCGGCATGGGTGCCTGACTCGACGATGCGCCCCCCGGAAACCACGTGAATCACATCGGCGTGGCGCACGGTGGACAGGCGATGGGCAATAATGACGCTGGTGCGGCCGACTGCGAGGCGTTTCAGCGAGCGCTGGATCGCTGCCTCCGTCTCGTTGTCGACCGCGCTGGTCGCTTCGTCCAACAACAGAATGCGTGGATCGCGCACGATCGCGCGCGCCAAGGCGATGCGCTGGCGCTGTCCTCCAGAGAGCCGCTGCCCGCGTTCGCCGACCGGCGTGTCGTACCCCTGGGGCAAACGCTGAATGAACTCATGAGCCTCCGCGGCTTCTGCAGCCTGCACGATGCGCTCGTGCGGCACATCGCGCAGGCCGTAGGCGATGTTTTCCGCCACGCTCGCGTCCGTGAGAAAACTGTCCTGAGCCACGTAGCCCATGGCTCTACGGAGGTCGGCGAGATCGATGGCGTCGAGCGCCTGACCGTCGAGTTCGATCTGACCCGAACGGGGCTCGTAAAACCGGAGCAGCAGCTTGACGAGCGTGCTCTTGCCACCCCCGGTGCCCCCCACGAAGGCGGTGGTTTTGCCCGCGGGAAGCAGCAGCGAAACGTGTTCGAGCGTCGGCCCGTCACCGTAGTCGAAGTTCACGTCCTGGAAGGTGACGGAGCCTTCGATGCCCGCCGCGGGAAGCGGCTGACCTCTGTAGCCGATGCCCAGCGGCGTCTCGAGCAGGGTCATCACGCGATCGACCGACGCCATCGCGCGCTGGTACAGATCGCTCATGTCGGCGAGACGCGTCATGGGCCACAAGAGCCGCTGCGTCAGGTACACCAGCACCGAGTAACTGCCGACCCCAATTTCGCCGTCGAGTGCCATCAAGCCGCCGTAGATCAGCGTCACGGCGAACCCGGCCAAGATCGCCAGACGGATCACGGGGGTGATCGCGGAAGACCAGCGAATTGCCGCCGCATTCGCGGTGCGGTAGGCGACGGACGCCTCTTCGATGCGCGTGGCTTCGTAGTCCTCGGCGGCGTAAGCCTTGATGGTGGCGATGCCGAGCAGGTTGTTGTTGAGGCGCGCGTTCAGAGTCCCTGCCGCCTCGCGTACGCCAGCGTACTGCGCCGCCAACCGCCGCTGGAACCAGAAGGCACCATAGATAATGAACGGCACCGGAATTAACGCGAGCCCCGCCACCTCTGGCGCCAAGACGAAGAACACTCCGGAAACGAGCACGGTGCTCGTCAGCACCTGAATCAGATCGTTAGCTCCCCCGTTCAGAAAGCGTTCGAGTTGGTTGATGTCCTCGCTGAGCACGCTCATCAGGTTGCCCGTCCGGCGCCGCTCGAACCATCCGAGCTCGAGCCGTTGCACGTGCCGGTAGGCGTCCATCCTGAGGTCGTGTTGCACGTCTTGCGCGAGGTTGCGCCAGCGTAACGCATACAGATACTCGAACAGCGATTCGAAGACCCAGACCAGCACCGTGAGCAGCGCCAAGAACCACAATTGGTCGCGCGGCTCAACCACCCCCCGCTGAGCCAAGAACGAGTCTTTGCGACTGACCACGACGTCCACCGCCACGCCGATCAGCACCTCGGGCAGAACGTCGAACAGCTTGTTCAGTACCGAAAAGAGTGACGCCAACAGCACGTCTTTCCGATACTTCCGGGCGTGTGCGAACAGTCGAGTCAGGGGATGCGCCATGGCCGGGGCAAGGTGCTCTCGAGCAGCCCGCGCTGCAACACGCTCGACGGCCGAACCCGTGACCCGGCACTTTTGTGAAGGAACGGCCCGTAGACTTATCGCTGCACCACGAACACAGCAAAGCGGTTGTCTCGGTAGGACGGTTCGCCCAGTTCGCGACGTAGCCGCGAAAACAGCGCGTTGTAGTAGCTAACCATATCAGACTCACACAGGCGGCCCTATCTCCGGGCGCAGTCCTCAGGCGTTCAGCGTTCGTTGGCTGCCTAGTAGGTGAGCGCTCAGCTCTCGAGCCTCGCTGAGACCAAGACAGATCTCTTCGAGCGTCGCCAAAGTCGCTGCAGTCGTGAAGGGCTCGTGCCCGACCAGCGCCGACAGCGACAGTCTTAGCTGAGCCAGGGCCCGGCGCGCCGCTTTGATGTTGACGCTCGAGTTGCTCGGGGCGCGCTCGGCCACGGCCCGCTCACGGAGCTTTCTGACGGACCAGCCCCCCTGATCGGCCTCGAGCAGGAGCCGCCCCTGAACCGGTCGCGCCAGTCGCTCGACGGCGTCCAGGTGGCTGACCCTGAGGTGAGGACTCTGTAAGATGAACGGAAAGCTTTTGCCCAAGCGGTACGCCGTCGTACACCGGTGCAAGAAGGTGCGGCTCACCCGCCCTCCGAGGGCCTTGGAAAGCTCGCGCAAGCTGCATTCGTCGCGCTGCGCCAGGATCGCACCGCCCAGCTCGAACCTGCGAGCAATGGTATCCACGGCATTGGAGGCAACGGCGTTGGAGGAAACGGCGTGGGAAGGCGCCCCCGGTTCGAAGAACCTTTCGACCACCTGCAGCGTTCTTCTGGTCATGGCAGCTACATATCGAACTGCCACCACCGAAGCTTGAACGAACTTGCGCTAATCGAGCGTCCACCAGATTTTACACTGCGCGCGACCGGCAGACACCGCACGCCCGTCGCGCTCACACCGAGCGGGCCACGCGCTCGCGCACCCGGGCCTGGCCCTTTCGCCCTGCTTCAACGTTGAAGCGAAAGCGGCTGAGGAAGCGCGTGCTGAAAATGCTTCCCTCCGGGTTCCAAGTCGAGCCATCATGAAGAGTTGCGCCGGGGAGCAATCGCGCGATGCGTGCTTGCGCACGTGGGTCTGACTGAAAGTCGCCAAGCACCAGGTAGGCGAAAAGGCAAAGTAGTGGAACACGACGGGTTCAAGACTACGGAGATGATGACGGACCGTCCGGGCGAGCAGCTGTTTGTGCACCACCTGGATGCATTGCCGGCGGTACAGCTGTGGACGGTGAGAAACTCCGACCGTCTCTGGGCCATGCACCACGAGACGTACACAGCCTGCCTGGTGCTCGCGCCGGGGCGGCTGCGCGCTACCTGGCGCTACCGGGGACGCGAGCGTGTAGTGTCGGCCCGAAACATTCAGCTGATGGAACCCGGGGAACTGCACGTGACCACTTCGACCTCGGAACCAGCCAGCTTCTTCGTCATCTGGTGGCAACCCAGCTACGTCGAAGAGCTAGCGCGAGAGATGGGCCACCCGGGGGCGCCTCACCTCGGAACCTGCCAAACCGCCGATCCTGCGTTCGTCGCCGGCATGTTCAAGACCTACAGTGCGGTCGAAACGCGAAGCTCGCTCGCCGTGCAGAGCTCTGTGATCGAGTCCACGGCGCTCTTGATCGAGCGGTGTACGGTGACTCACGGGCGCAAGGGTTCGATCGTGAGGTTTCATCCAGGCGTGGCCAAGGCCAGGGGACTGCTGAACGCGCGCTACGCGGAGCGCGTCACCCTCGACGAACTGGCGAACGCCGCCGGGTTGTCGAAGTTCCACCTCGTCCGCAGCTTCACGCAAGAATGCGGCCTGGCGCCGCACGCCTATCAGAACCTGCGGCGGGTGGTCGACGCCAAGCTGCGCATCGAGCGGGGGCAGTCGATCAAAGAAGCGGCTGCGAGCACCGGGTTCGCCGATCAAGCCCATTTCAGCCGTGTCTTCAAGCGACTGGTGGGGGTACCGCCCGGAGTCTGGTCCAAAGCGGTACGCGCGAGGAAGGCCTTCAGCAGCCTTCCCCCGAGCGCCGAGTAGGTGCCGCTGTCATCCGGGTGGCCCGCCTCCGCCTCCGCCGACGCTCGGCAGCGATAGGCCGAGCACCCTGCGGCGAAATCCGTCATTGGAGCCGGGCGCGTTGCCGAGTACCGTGAGCGATTGGGGCTCGGAATGATCGAGCTCCGAACGGCGAAAGGGGTACTGATGCGAAAGCTAGGATGGATGGCTGGGGCGGTGTGTGCGCTGGTGCCGGTGCTCTGTGCGGCTCCTACCAGCGCGAAGCCTGCTCGGTGGCTGCATGGGACGTGTTTCTCCGTGGTCGAGCAATTCGTGAGTGGACAAGACATTCCAGAATCCGTCACGACGGACGCTGCGGGCAACCTCTACATCTCGCTGGGGAATAGCGTGCTGAAGCGCACCCCCGGGGGGACGCTCAGTGTGTTCGCCACGCTGCCGCTTCCAATCTTCGCGTTGGGCTTGAAGGTTGGGCCGGATGGCTGTTTGTACGCCGCGAGCACGTCCCTCTCCGAAGTGCCTGGCGCGTTCCTCTGGCGCGCCTGTACCCCGGGCATCGCGGAGGCATTTGCAGAGCTGGATCACGGCGGCGCGCCCAACGACCTTGCCTTCGACGACGACGGCAACGTGTTCGTCACTGATCCAGTGCTGAGCCGGGTCTGGAAGGTGGACGGGGCAGGTACCCCGGAGGTGTTCGTCGAGGATCCGCTTCTGGCAGGCACTCCCGACGACCCCGCGCTGTTGTTCCGCCCGCTCGGCGCCAACGGCATCGCGTTCGACAGGCCACAGCGATTCTTGTACTTGTCGAACACCGATCAGGGGAGCATCGTCCGCGTCAATGTGGACGGCGCAGAACCTGCTACCGATGTTTTCGCCGAAAGCAGCGACTTGCGCGGCGCTGACGGCGTGGCGTTCGACCGCGCCGGCACGCTCTACGTCGCGGTGAATGGGCTCGATGCGCTCGCCGCGGTCGACCGGCATGGCGACGTGGAACTGGTCGACTCGGGCAGCCCGCTGGACTCACCTTCGAGTGTCGTCTTCGGCGCGACCCCGGCGACGAGGCACGAGCTCTACGTCGTGAGCTCGGCCTTCATGCGAACCCTCGGATTGCGACCGGGCACCCCGCAGCCGGCGCTGGTGTCGACGCACGTCAACACGCCAGGGCTCGGGCTGCCCTAACCCTGGCTCGACCCCGCCACCGAGGGCATGCGCAAGACTTGGATCAGCTCGTCGCGAACGAAAGGTTTGGTCAGAAACCCAGCCAGGTCTCCCTTCGAGAAGCGCAGCCGAAACTCGTCCTCGGCGTATGCCGTGAGCAAGATCACCGGCACATCGCTGCGCAGCTGTTTCAGCTGGCGCAACGTCTGCTCGCCGTTCATGTCAGGCATTGCCAGATCGAGCAGCACTACGTCGATCTCGCGCATGTGGCGTCGAAACAACTCGCAGGCGGACACGCCTCCGTCCGCTTCGTACACGCGATACCCCAGCGAGCGCAGGATCTCGCCCGTGGCGACCCGGACCGGCGCTTCGTCGTCGACCACCAGCACGCAGGCTTCACCGGGGCTCGGCTCGGCGTAGCTCGTGTTGGGGGTAACTTCACAGAGTTTGGTGACGTCCTGCGCAGGCAGCAGCACTCGGAAACGACTGCCGCCACCAGGGCGAGTATCGAGCAGGATAGCCCCCTGATGACTTTTGACGATGCCCAGCACCGCGGCGAGGCCCAAGCCGCGGCCCGCGAACTTGGTCGTGAAGAACGGGTCGTAGAGCCTGCCGCGAGTCTCCTCGCCGATGCCCACGCCGTCGTCTTCGACCTCGAGGAAGGCGTACATACCCGGCGGAGGCTCGGTGGGAGCATACAGCGAACGCGCGCTGGCCGGCGTGACTTCGACAAAGCCGGTCCGCAGCCAGATGTTGCCGCTTTCGGCGTCGATGGCCTCGGCCGCGTTCGTGAGTAAATTCAAGACCACCTGGCGCAACTGCGTGACATCCACCTGCACCGCCACCGGATCGGGGCCAAGCTCCAACTCGAGCCGGATGCCCTTGCTGACGGAAGCGCGCAGGAGCTGCGCCATGCTGGTGACCAAATGGTTCAGATCCAAGAGCTCGACCAGCACGTTCCCCTTGCCCGCGTAGCTCAGTAGCTGCCGGGTCAGCATGCGTGCCTCGAGAGCCGTGTCGCGAATGATGGAAACGTGCGAGTTCACCCGCGCCGGATCGGCGCGATCTTTGAGACTGAGCTCGGCGCGCGCCAGCACGATTGCCAATAAATTGTTGAAATCATGAGCGATTCCACCGGCGAGCACGCCTAAGCTCTCGAGCTTTTGTGCATGGAGCAGTTGCGCGTGCGCGGCCTCGAGTTCGCGCGTGCGCTGTGCGACCAGCTCCTCGAGATGATCGCGATAACGCTCGAGCTCGAGCTCCGCACGCCGCTGCTCGGTAATGTCTGTCAGATACACGGCTAGCCCGCTGATGCCGCCGTCATCGCTGCGCACGGGACTGTAGACGTCTTCGTAGAACCGGCGATCGATGCGGGTGTCGCCGTACTCTTCGACCAAGGTAAAGCTCTCTCCGCCGAGTGCTCGATCGAAGTTGGCCAAGGCCTTGGCACGATCGTCCGCGCGTCCGATCACGTCGAGCATGCACAAGCCGACTTGGATCTCGACCCCCCAAATCTGCTTCATGGTTCGCGCGTGGTTCTTGTTGTACGCCAGGTAGCGGTACTGGCGGTCGAGCGCGAAGATCACCATGCTCTGCGGACTCTCGAGCACGGCGCGCAGCACCGCTTCGGGCTGCTGAAAGCGACCTAGATGTGGCCCGAGCCCCCCCTCTCGGGTCAATAGTGCCAGGGGAACCTCCGATACGCGGGCGGCCGCTTCTCGAGGAAAGCGTCGCGCCCTTCCTGCGCTTCTTCGGTGCCGTAGGCGAGCCGCGTTGCTTCGCCAGCGAACAGTTGCTGGCCCACCAGCCCTTCGTCGGGCAGGTTGAAACCATACTTGAGCATTTTGATGGCCGTCGGGCTCTTGCTCATGATGCGGCGCGCCCATTCGAGCGCGGTGGTTTCCAGCTCTGCGTGCGCGACCACGGCGTTGACCATGCCCATCTCGAAGGCCTGCTGGGCGCTGTAATTGTCCCCGAGAAAAAAGATCTCGCGAGCGCGCTTTTGCCCGATCTGTCGAGCCAAGAGGGCCGAACCGTACCCGCTATCGAAGCTCGCGACATCCGGATCGGTTTGCTTGAAGATGGCGTGTTCTCGACTGGCGATGGTCAGGTCACAGACTACGTGCAGGCTGTGCCCCCCGCCGACGGCCCACCCCGGCACGGAGGCAATCACGACCTTGGGCATGAACCGGATCAACCGCTGGACTTCCAGAATGTGCAGCCGACCTAGCCGCGCGGGGTCGATGCCGGCATCGCCCTCGTATTTGTAGCCGTCTTTTCCGCGGATGCGCTGATCGCCACCGGAGCAAAATGCCCAGCCGCCATCTTTCGGCGAAGGCCCGTTCCCGGTGATGATCACCGCGCCGACGTCACTCGACGTGCGCGCATGCTCGAGCGCGGTGTAGAGTTCGTCGACGGTCTGCGGACGAAACGCGTTACGCACCTCGGGGCGGTGAAAAGCAATGCGTACCGCACCGACGTCCCGAGCCCGATGATAAGTGATGTCTTTGAACGAGCAGCCCGCAACGGGTTGCCACAAGCTCGGATCGAAGATCTCTGAAACGAAACTATCTTTTTCCATTCGAAGCCATCTGGGGCTCACGCTCTCACAGCGCAGTAGCCGCGTGGAGCGACCGCCCCCTCTTTCCCCAGACGCGTACCCAAGCGCTGGCGCCGGGTCAAGCCGACCCGGCCTGATCAGCCCCCGAGCGAATGCGCGGCCCGGGTGGCCCATCGAGCGCTTTTGGAAATGCTGTGCAGTTGCACGCGCGTGCCAGTGCACGGGGCGGTCGGCTGGCAGGTGCTCCAGCCGATCACGTCGACGGCGCCTATGGGTAGTGGTGTGCGCACTTCGTAGCATCCCGCTGTTCTCAGGGCGCCGTCGGGACAGCGGCGCCAGCCCGAGGGCGTTGGCACTACCCTTGTCGCCCCACTAATTCCGAGACGCCTTCGACCGTTGCAAGAGACGTGAACCGTGCGTGGCCGCCGGATGCCACGCGCCCACGGATGACCGATCCACTGCCCACGGCCCAGCTCGCGGTCACGCTGACCGCTGTCTCGAATAGCCGCCTCGTCGCGGCCCTTTCGGGGCTCGTCTGCGAGTTCTGCCGAGGGCTCGTCTCGGACCCTCAGGTGGTATCCCGGTTCCACATGGCCGCACAAGAGCTGGCCGAGAATCTGGTCAAGTACTCGGTGGGGCGCGAAGTGAAGCTCGCTGCGGTCCTGAGCGGCACCAGGGAAAACGCCGAACTCAGCTTGCGGGCCACGAATCGCAGCACGCCCGCGCAGCTCGACCAGGTGGAGCGCTGTTTGGCGGCGCTGGTGAAGGCGGCAGATCCGGCCGCACACTACGATCGCTTGATACGTGAAACTGCCCCACGTGAGGAAGGTTCTGGATTGGGGCTCGCGCGCCTGCGCGCCGAAGGGGAACTGAATGTCGATTATTCGATCGAGGGCGATCAGTTGACGATCTCCGTGCGTGCCTCGGTCGAACCTCGGAAAGGTTTCCCTCATGTTGACAGTTGAGAACGTGACGCTCGACGGGTTCGGAATCGAAGCGCAACGCATCGACGACACCCTGTGCCTCACGTTGACGGGCACGGCAGACATGGCCGCCCACGACGTGCTTCAGCACTGCTTGGGTATCGCGCGAGCGGATGTGGGCCGCCTGGGCCTGAACCTGGTGCGCATCGACCTTCGTGCGCTGTACTTGCTCAATTCCAGTTGCATCAAGGCGTTGCTCCGGCTCGTTTATCTAGCGCAGACGGAACGCCCTAGTTTCTCGATCGAGTTTCTGGTGGACCCGAATCTCTCATGGCAAGCCCGGGCGCTCGCGCCTCTGAAACGTTTGGCTCCGGAGCTCGTTCGGGTGACTTGACGGCACCTCGCCTACGCGTGGCGGTCCTACGATGAAACGCAAACGCCCTCGCATTGCCCTGCTCTTCGACTCCCTGTCGTCCGAATACGCCGTGCAGCTGCGCCGTGCCGTCGAGCGCTCAGCCGCGGTTCGAAACGTCGATCTGATGGTAGTCATGGGGCAAAGCATCGGGGCGAAGCCCGCGAGCCAGGGCGTCCAGAACCGCATCTACGAGCTGCTTTCGCCGGAATGCGTGGACGGCGTCATCGTGGTCTCCGGCACGCTCGGACACTACTCTGGGCCCGAGGGACTGTTGGCGCTTTGCCGCAGCTATGCCCCGCTGGCCGTGTGCAGCCTCGGCGTCGCTCTGGACGGAGTGCCGAGCTTCGTCGTCGACAACCTCGGCGGTATGGAAAGAGGCACCGCGCATCTGATCGAGGAGCACAAGTGTAGTCGCCTCGCGTTCTTCGCGGGTCCCTACTCGAGCGAGGAGTCCAACCAACGCTTGGCTGGGTTCCGCGCCGCGCACGCCAAGAACGAGCTCAGCATGAACGACCAGCTGATCGTCTACGGAAACTTCACGCGCAACGCCGGCATCGAAGGCATGCGCCGGCTGCTGGCGCGCGGCGAAGCGTTCGACGCCGTGGTCGCGGCCAACGACAACACGGCGCTCGGGTGCCTCGAGGCGCTCGACGAAGCGGGCATTCACGTACCGCGTGACGTGATGGTGTGCGGCTTCGACGACATTACCTCTGCCCATTTTGCCCGCCCGACACTCTCGACGCTGCGCCAACCGATATGGTGGATGGGCGAGCGCGCGGTCGACAGCGTCCTCAAGCAGCTCGCGGGCGAGGACGTACCACTGCTGTCGGCGGGCCCCGTAGAGTTCGTGCGCCGCGAATCCTGCGGATGCGGCTACCAGGTAGCGATCACGGTGCACCCGAGCGGTGAAGAGCTCCCCAGCCTTCGCGACGTCATCCGCAAGTACAGGGGCGAGATAGGCAAGGCGATCGCGGGCGCGGTATCGGTACCGAACGACGCGCTCGGGAACTGGCCGGCGCTGCTGCTCGACGCGCTCGACCAGGAGTTTCAAGGGCTCGACGGTCGCTTCACCGCGGCCTTCGAAGAACTGTTGCACCGAGCTCAGAGCGAGGGTGCGAGCCTCGACGAGTTCCAGCGCGTCGTGTCGGTGTTGCGCACCGAGTTCCGGCGCGTCCGGGTTCAGAACACGGAAGAAGCACACCGCATCGAACGCATCTGGCACGGCGCACGAGTCTTGGTGGGTGCCGCGTCCATTCGTTTCCTCGGGCGCCAGAAGCTCCTGGAACACCAGGCCTCGACTTCTCTGGCTCGCGTCGGAGAGCGGCTGGCCGCTACTCTGAGTTTGACGCTGCTGAAGGAAGCGCTGGTGGACGACCTGCCCGAACTCGACATTCGTCGCGCCGCAGTCTCGCTGTTCACCGGTCCACGCTCTCGCGACCTGAAATCTCTGATGTTGATGGCCGACGGTCGCGAGGTCGAAGCGCCGGAGGCAGCGTTTTCCGAGAACCAGCTGGCTCCCGCGATCGCCTTCGAGTCGAGCTCGAGCGATTCGACGATAGTGCTGCCCATCACTTTCGAAGCCGAAGTTTTGGGCGTGGCCGTGTTGGGCAGCGGCGCGCTGGCCACGAGCTACGAGTCGGTGCGCCAACAGATCGGCTCCGCGGTCAAGAGCGCCATGCTGCACCACGAGATGGTGAAACAAGTGGCCATGCGCGAACGCCTGGAGCACGAACGGGTCACCGAGGAAGCGCGGGTGGCTGCTGCAATACAGACCGGCATGAACCCGGTCGTGACGGAGGTGGCTGGCCTCGAGCTCGCCGGCTTGATGCTGCCGACGGCAGAAACCGGCGGGGACTACTACGACGTGATCCCGATGCAGACCGGGGCCTGGCTCGCGATCGGCGACGTGACCGGTCATGGGCTGGCGGCGGGGCTGGTGATGCTGATGCTGCAGAGCATGATCGCCGCCCTCGCGCGCGCCGAGCCCGAACCGCAGCCGTCCGAGGTAGTGTCAGTGGTGGGCGACGCGCTCTGGGACAACGTGCGCGGGCGCCTGAAGCGGGACGACCACGCGACGCTCACGGTCTTCAGATACTACGGCGGCGGGTCTTTCCGCTTCGCAGGCGCGCACGAAGACATCGTGGTCTGGCGCGCGGCCACGGGTCGCTGCGAAACCATCCCGACGCCTGGCTTCTGGGTAGGCGCGCTGCCCAGTGTGCGGCGCATGACGACCGACTCGACCTTGCAACTCGAACCCGGCGACGTCATGGTCCTGTACACCGACGGCGTGACCGAGCCCCGCAACGCGCACAAGGAGCAGTTCAGTCTCGAGCGCCTGGTCACCCTGGTCGAACACCACGGCCACGAGCCTGCAGCTGGCCTCTGCGAACGGATCCTCGAGGCCGTGCGCTCCTGGAGCGCCAGCTTGGACGACGACGTCACCTTGCTAGTCGTGCGCTACGTCGGCGAATCGGCGGGGGCGAAGCAGAGCCTGAGACCACGCGCCGCCAGCATTCCTGCAACGACAGAAAGCCCCTGACCCCGCGCTGGTGCACGGCACAGCCCGTGGCTCGTCGGTCGATCAGGGCGTACCACTAGCCGCGGCGTCGAGGATGCTTCGGATCTGCTCCAGGCTCGCGAGCGTTGCCGACCCCTGGCGTGCGGACAGGTCGAGAGCCAGCGAGCCCAGCGCGCGGTAAACCTCGGCGACCTGCGGATCGGTGGGCGAGAGCGCCGCGAGTTGGCTGCGCACCACCTCCGCATCACCGCGCGCGATGGGTCCGGTCAAGGCCGCAGCGGTGCCGGCGACGAACACGTTGTCGAGCGTGCTCGTAACGAGGCCCTGCAGCATGGCGCTGGCCTCGCTACGGGCGAACCCCGCCTGGGCACTGCAGCGAAGCCCGGCCTCGATGAGAGCGACCAGATAGTTGCTCACCAGGACAGCAGCCGCGTGATAGAAGACGGCGCCGGCCGCAGGCATGGGAAAGGGACGCCCGCCACAGGCGCCCACGAGCCTCTCGAGGGCTCGCATCGCGTCGATGTCGCCTTCCAAGCCGCAGTAGGTTCCCGGAAACGCAGCCATCGCGCGCTCTGGAGCGGCGAAGCTTCTGAGCGCATGCAAGCGCGCAACGCGGGCCCCGGCCCGTTCGACTGGCGCCAGTGCTTCGAGTCCGACGGCGCCGCTGCAGTGGAACACCACGGCGCTTGGCGCGAGCACTCCGCTCGCGGCAAGGCGCGTCGCACTGGCGCCGATCGCGCTGTCGCTCGTCGCGATCATGATCAGCGCCGCCGGCTCGAGCGCATGCCCCTCCACGATGGGAGCCCCTTGCCCGATGAAGGCAGCCGCGGCCGCGCTGCTGGCGAGCGAGCGGTTCATGATCTGGAGAACCTGAACGCTGCCCGCGTCGACCCAGAGGCGCCCCAGCGTTTTACCGACCCGGCCTGCGCCGATGATGCTCAGTGTAGCGACCATGGATCGACTCATAGGCAGAAACCCAGGCTCCGATCTACAGCGGCGCGTTCTGCCTCACTCCGCGTGCTGCGCTCGCGATCGTGCACCCGTCGCGCAGCGTGACTATTTGCAGCGACCCGACGGGACGGTAGCCGGCGAAGCCGGTGCCCGTTGCAGGATAATAGCGAACAGTTGCGTGCCGAGAGCGCGGCCCGAGTTCGAGGCGCGCACGGCACGCCGGTTGCAGGGATACGAGTTTGCTGTTCACAAACTCCGCCAGCGAGGAGGAGAACCATGAAACATCGCAATCATTGGCGCTCGAGCATTCTCGGCGGTGGCTTCTGCCTATTGCTCGTAGCTGGTGTCGCGGGTGCACAGTCCGCCGGCACGCGCCCGCAGCCACCGGCCGGATCTGGCGGCGCAACCACCAATAGCCACAACTTTCCCGCGGCCGCCGTGGCCACGACGAGCCCGCGCTCGAACCGCGACACGCGCAGCCAGACCGCACGCGACGCGAACCCTGGCGACCCCCATCCCGAGGGCGATCGTGCTGCACCCCAGACACCGCCCAATGCATCCCCGGTGGACCCGGCGACGCCGCAACGGAGCATACGTCCAGACGGTAAGCTGCCGCCGGTAGGCAAGGCACCGTCGAACGGCGACGTACCGTCTGAAGGCCAAGTCGCCCCTCCCGGATGGCAGATGGGCAGTCAGGGGACCCTGATCCAACTCGAAGAACTCGCGCCCGTCGAGGTCATCGATCTGCAAGAACGGCTGAAGGCGATGAGCCTTTACTATGGCGCGCTCGACGGCGTTGCTGGGCCGCTGACGCGCCAGGCGCTTCAGCAATACTTCATCAAGCAAGCGCAGCTAGCCCTGCAAGGACAAGTCGATGCTTCCGCATTGAATCTGTTCGACGTGGTCCCCACCCCTCAGTCACAACCGCTGTGACCCGGAGACACCATGATCAAACGCGCCCCATGGATTCTTGCACTCAGCATTGCCGCCTGCAGCGGTGATCGACCTCCTCCCGAGCCGCCACCTGACCCCACCGGGCCCTTCGAAGACCCCGTGGCGACCAGTGGCAGCGGAGGTGTGGCCACTACCGGCCCGTTCATGCAGAACTCACCGGCGCTGGTCGCCAAGTCGACCGAATCCGTCACGGCGAACGGCGGCACCCTGGGAACGTCGAGTTCGTCGACCAGCGGCCATCCGCCGCACGCCGAACAGGTGCCGATCCCGCATGGCCCCGTCGGCGTCGGCGGCGTGGGGGCGACGACAGCGACGCTCGGCAGCACCGGCATGGGAGGCCGGCCGCTCCGCAGCGTCACCACCGACAACAGCATCCGGTGAACCCACCGAGTGGTAGTCTCGGATCATGGCCATCTTCGAACGCGCGCTCGGGCACGCCCGAGTCAAGCTCCACTTCCAAGTAGAAGGCGCGGGGTTTCCGCTGCTCGCGATCGCTCCCGGCGGACTGCGTTCGGCAGCGGCGCTGTGGCGCGACCGCCCCATCGAACCGGGTCCGCTCTTGGCCGCAGAATACCGGGTGATCACCATGGATCAGCGGAACGCTGGGCAGTCGTGGGCACCAATTTCAGCAAGCGATGACTGGCATGACTACGCGAGCGACCATCTCGCGCTCTTGGACCATTTGGGTGTGAAGCGGTGCCATGTGATGGGCATGTGCATCGGCGGGGCCTACGCTCTGCGCCTCGCCCTCTCGTATCCGGAGCGCATCGCCTCGGCCGTGCTGATTCAACCGATCGGATTGTCCGACAACCGTCAAGCCTTCTTGGAAATCTACGAAAGCTGGCGCGACGAGAGCCGCGCCCTGCACCCGGAGGCTTCCGACCACGACTTCTCTGCATTTTTTCAGAACATGTTTGGCGGGGCGTTCGTCTTCTGCGCCACTGAAGCCGAAGTCACACGCTTGGAGGTCCCCCTGCTCGTGCTGCTCGGCGACGATCAGTACCATCCGTCCGCGATCTCACGGCGGGTGGCAGAGGTGGCACCGCAGGCGCGTTTGATCGAACACTGGAAGCAAGAGCCAGCTCGGACCCGCGCGCACGCGGAGCTCCAACGCTTTCTACGCACGCACACCCCCCGCTGAGGCTACGGGCGCGCCACGAAACCGCCCGCCCACACGCCCCCGGCGACTCCCACCGTCGCCCAGGCACCTCCGCCGGCTGCGGTTCCCCAGGGGTTGTGGCGGGGACTGATGGTCAGGGGAGCCCACGGGTCGCGGCCGACCGAGCGACGCCGCGCAGGTGTTCCTGTCGGCACGGCAGGATCGGCGGGTGGCAACATGTACACGGGTTGGTAGACGACGATCTGTTGCACCGCCGGTTGGTTCTGGTCAGCCGCCGCCGCAACCTCGACGGGTTCGGTATGTGGCCGCACCTCGACCGGTTCAGGTTCAGGTTCGATCTTGGCCACCCGCTCGTCGGGCATCGGGGCGGGAGCGGCAGGCACCGCCGCGGGAGGGACGACCTCGGCCTCGACATCGGCTGCCTCAGCAACTGCTGGCTCCGCGCGCACCATCGCAGCTTCCTCCGCCGCCGCGACCTGGCGCTGGTACGCCTGCTCCAGCGCGGACAGGACATCCGCCGCGGACGGCCCATGCTCGGACTCGTCAAGCTCGGCCGGATCGGCATCACCCGTGCGACTGGTCGTCGCGTGACGGCTGGTCACGTCGGGCTCAGCCCCCTCTTCATCGCCGAGCTCGTCGTCCTCGTCGAGATCGGCAGGGTCGCTGTCGCCGGGAGGGCTCGGAGGTGGCGTCACCGTCACTAGCGGCGGCACGTCGGAGGCGCGCTCGCTCGTCAAGCTCAGGAGCGCAGCACCGCTGAGGCAACCCCCCAGGAACACCGAAATCCAGGGAGCCCACTGCGCGGCCGACATGACCAGCAAAGCATGCCACGCACTGGCCGGCCCGCAAACCCTCAACCGAACGCGCGCCGGCGAGTGAGCGCGACCGCCACGACTCCAAGAGCCAGCCACAGAATTAGCGCAGGATTCATGGGCCTTGCGACCGTAGCGTTGGAAATCCCTGCCGCTTCACAGCCGGCGGGCGGGTTCTTCGCTTTGGCTGCGCTCCGAAAAGCGCTGACAGCGGCGGTGGAGTCGTGCGGCTCGAGAATGCAGTCCATGGCCAGCGCGGTTCGCGGCAACGTCAGCTCGAGGCGCGTCAGCCACGCAGCTCGCGGCACGAGCCCCACCATGGCTGCCGCCAGGTCGGTGTAGTTACCGCACTCCAGCGCTCCCGACGCGGGCAGCGTCTGAGTGTCCCCGTCCTCGACGATGCGGAGCGGGGTGTCGAGGCGCGCGGGCAGCACTCCCAACGCACAGGGAGGCGGAACGTCGTCCGCTTCCGCCGCTTGGGCGACGTAGAGATCGCTGATGCTGGTGACGAAGCGACCGGCCGCCGTGCTCATGCTCCTGACGCCGTCGTCCGCGAAGGCTCCTGCCAACGCAAAGCTGGTGAGGTAAGAGAACCCCCCGTTTTCGGAGAGCGCGCTCTGGCGCAACCGCAGATAGTTCGAGTCGTTCCTCGTGAAGTCCCACTCGAGCTCTGCGTCCGAGACGAAGACCTCGACCAGGTCGGGCATGCGGTAGCGGTGTTCGCCAATCACGTACAAGACGATGTCCACCTGATCGCGCACACCGGCCGCGACCATTCTGAGCGGGAGGATCCCCTCACCACCCGGGGTGACCACGCGCACCGGCGTCATTTGTTGCACCCCTTGCCCGGGTCGCAGCTTGACAGCGATGAAGTCGGCACCCTCCGACACGTAGGCTTCGATGATAGGCGCGATGTCTTCGGGCACGAAATAGCCGTTGTCGTCGAACCAGCGGAACAGCTCGTCGCCCGCTTCGCTGTGCAATGTCACCACCTGGTACGGTCCGACGGTGCGTCGGTCCACGACCTGCACGGACGGCGGCCCCTGATAACTCGATTCTGCGGAAGCTCCGGAAGCGTCGGCGGACATCGCGCCACACGCGCAACCTGACTGACCCGTGCCACCGCCGCAGGCCAAGGCAGGAGAGCTGACGCTGGCTTCCGTGGCGGCGTCGAGCGCGTCGAACCACGCTTGCTCGGCTTCTTCGAGGTACGCGCCGGGCTGGATCGGGAGCACCCATGAGAACTCTTCCGGAGAACCGGAGTACTCGAATTGGTCCCAGAGCACGCTGCGCTCGTTCGAGATCGCAAACACCATCCGATGACCCACGACCTCGGACACGCCTGTCGCCTGAGGCGGAGAGAAACATCCACCGCAAGCGAAAGCGCGCGAAGCGAGGCCAACGATCAGCGCAACGACCAGCAAGCACCAACGAGCGAGCGACATGGCGCCACAAGGATGCCGAGGCACCGAGCGCAGCGCCATGGCAGAACAGAACATTTGATGCTCCAGATCCGGGCTATGATGTACGATGCTGATGCATCAGGCAGCGTTCTTGCGGCGCTTGCCCACAGGCGGGGTCTGCGCGATAGAGCCGCGACGGAGTTCCGCGCATTGCTCGATCCTGAGTTCCCGGAACATTGTTCGAGCCGTGTGCGCGCTACGCGCCGGCGGCTGCTGGCTCCGAACGGTGGCGCGCGCGAGGGGACCGAGCCTGCGGCTCCTGCGAGTGGAGCCGTCGCGCGCGAGGGGAGCGCGCGCCGGGCGGAGGGCGAAGCCCGACCCGGCGCGCGGCTTCAACACGCTTTAGCGATGCCCGCTCGCCTTGCCCGGCGTGCGCCGGGCGACCATCCGTCCGCGATCGGCATGCACCGGCGCGTACCGTGCAGCCCTCGGCATGGCGACGTCCCACACGAGTGTACTCGGCACCGCCAGCTGTGGAGGGGCCTGTACGATTTGCTCTGCGCCAGGCTCGGACGCCACGACGTCCGAGCCTTGCCGGCGTGCGATTTTCCTTTTGAAAGACATAACGACTCCTCACGGGCTGGCGCTCGTAACGGCGCGCCCGTGGCTACGAGTGAACCAGTGAGTCCCGACGACGTGCACCGTTCGTCGCATTGCTGAGACGAGCGGCTGGAGGACACACGAGTCCCGATGCCGCGCTGGCGGCTCCGGGTCGGCTGTCACCGAGGGACAGAAACGACGGACACCGCCTCGGTGATCCGAGGCATCACGCGAGAGCTGCACACGCTGGAGCCGAGCGAAGAAATGGCCAGGCCAATCCACGACTCTGATCGAAGCGCATGCGACCCTCGCGGTGCGCCCAGCGGTGGCGAAACGTCACCGCTGAACTCAGAAGCGATCAGGTCACTGCCGGGAGCACCGGTTCCTCCGAACCATGCCCCACCTGCCGAAAATACAGCAGAAACAGTACCCTCACGGCTTCTGTCACAAAGGCTTCCCGCCGGTCCGAGGCAGCACGTCTGCTCAACGCAGCGGCGTGGAAGTTGCTGTTGAACAGCACGCTTTGATTCAGAGCTTCATTGGACTGTGTGCAGTATGAGTGACGCACCTGCGACTTGTCAAGGCACGAGCCTCACTTTACAGCACCTGAAACCGAACCAGGAAACCTACCCATGATCCCCTCGCTACGAACCGACGATTTGGAAGAGGTCGCGCGCTGGCGCCGCGACATTCATCGCCACCCGGAGCTCGCCTTCGCTGAAGAGCGTACCAGCCGCTTCGTAGCCGAAAAACTTCGCTCGTTCGGACTCGAGGTAGCCACGGGGATCGCGAAAACCGGCGTGGTCGGTAGTTTGCGGGGGCGCGAGGTACCCAGCCGCGCCATCGCGCTCCGCGCCGACATGGATGCGCTGCCCATCGAGGAGCGGAACACTTTCGAGCACCGGTCAGTGCACAGCAAGACCATGCACGCCTGCGGACACGACGGGCACACCGCGATGCTACTGGGCGCCGCCAAGCGGCTGGCGGAGCACCCGCCGGCAGGTACGGTGCATTTCGTGTTCCAGCCCGCCGAAGAGAGCGCCGGCGGCGGGGCGGCGATGGTCGACGAGGGCCTCTTCCGGCGCTTCCCGGCGGAGGCCGTGTTCGGCATGCACAATTGGCCCGGGCTCCCGCTGGGGCAGTTCGCGGTTCGCTCAGGCCCCATGATGGCGGGCTCGGATCAGTTCGAAATCGTGGTCAAAGGCCGCGGCTGTCACGGCGCCATGCCCGACCTCGGGATCGACCCGATCCAGATCGGCGCAGCGATTGTCAGCGCGGCGCAGACCATCGTCAGCCGCAAGTTGCCCCCGCTGACCTCAGGTGTCGTCAGCATCACGCAGTTTCATGCCGGCGACGCCTGGGCAGTGATCCCGGAAGAGGCGCGCCTGCGCGGTACGGCGCGCAGCTTCGACGAGAACATCAGCAATTTTCTGGAGCGCAACCTGAGGGACCTCGCTGAGGGTATCGCCCGCGCGCACGGTGCGAGCGCCGAGGTCATGTACCGCCGCGGTTACCCGCCGACCGTCAACACCAGGGCGGAAGCCGAGCTCTGTCAGAGGGTCACCGAAGCGTTGGTGGGCGCAGAAAACGTGCGCACCGACCTACCCCCCAGCATGGGCGCCGAAGACTTTGCTTTCATGTTGAAACAACTCCCGGGCGCTTACATCTGGCTCGGCAACGGCCCGACCGAGGGGAGTTGTCTGCTGCACAACCCGCACTACGACTTCAACGACTCGGCTGCCGCGTTCGGTGTGGCTTATTGGGTCAAGCTCGCCGAGACCTTCTTCGCGAGAAGCTAGCGTGGGCTTCGACGACAGATTCCGGTTGAGTGCCCATGCCGTGATCACGGAGGCATCTGGACGCATCCTCTTGCTGAAGGCCGCCTACGGCGACGAAGCCTGGGGGCTGCCGGGCGGTGGACTCGAACCCGGCGAAACGCTGCACGAGGCATTGGTCCGAGAATGTCACGAAGAGCTCGGCTGCGACGTTCTCGTCACGTATCTGAGCGGCGTGTACTATCACTCGCTGCTGCAGGCCCATGCGGCCGTGTTCCGTTGCCACCTGGCCGACACCGCCGTCGTCAAGCTCAGCGACGAGCACTCAGAGCATCGCTACTTCGAGCTCGAGCAGCTGTCGCCGGTGCAGCGGCTGCGCGTCAGCGACTGCTTGGACTTCGACGGTAACGCGCGCACTCGGCGCTTCTGAAGCGGCGTCAGATTTTACGCGGTGAGCACGATACGCGTCACCTCCGGAGGCGCTCCTACGCGCGCCGGGGGACCCGCCGTCCCGAAGCCGCGGTTCACGTACAAGCGCGAGCCCTGGGCTTCGTAAAGGCCGGCGATCCACCCGTGACGAAGCACCCAATCGGCGGGGCGCACGAGCGGGTTGACCTGCCCGCCGTGCGTGTGGCCAGACAGCTGCAAGCCCACGTGGCCTTGCGCGGCCTCGAAATATACGGGGTTGTGGCAGAGCAGCACGCGCGGCAAGTCCCGGGCCGGCGCGGTACGGCCCCCGAGGCGGGGCAGCGCGTCGACGGCGCGGGCCACATCGGGCCCGTGCTCACCGAAACGCGGTGCTCGCACGTCGTCGACCCCCAAGAGCGCGACACCGGCCGCGGCATCACCCAGCACCACGGCTTCGTTCCTGAGCACACGCGCTCCGCCGCGCCTGAGCGCGTCGACGACGGGTTCGATCCCTGCGTAGTAGTCGTGATTCCCGGAGATGGCCGCCACTCCGTAGCGGGCGAGGGGCTGCAGGCGTCGCGCGAAACGCCCCAGCCGCTCGGCAAAGCGGGGATCGTGGTCGACCAAATCTCCCGTGAGCACGATCAAGTCGGCGCGCGTACTGCGTACCAGTTCTTCGGCCGCGGCGAGCTCCGCGTCGTGGACGAATTGGCCGATGTGCAGATCAGAGAGCTGGACGATGCTGAAGCCATCGAAGGCTCGTGAAAGCCCGGGGAGACGCAGCGGTACTTCCTCGACCACGTAGTCGTGGCGTCCCACCAGCGCCCCGTAGATCGAGCTGCCCCCGCCGATCAGAAAGGCGGAGCCCACGGCCACCTGCGACGCGAACTCGCGACGCGTGGTGATCCGCGTACTCGCCGCAGCCGGGGCGAGCACTTCAGCCGGTACGGCTTTGCCTGCCGCCCCGCGCTCACGGTTCCGCTTCAACCCGCTGTATACACGCAAGACGCCGCGCACCAGGTCGAGCGGCAAGAGCAGGCCCACGCTGATGAGCGCCGCGAGCTGCACCGCAAACGCCACCACGAACAGGGCCTCGGGCAAGTCATACCCGGCACGACTAGCGAAACGCCCCGCGAGAATGCAGAGCCACGAACCAGCAAGCAGGACGGCGAGCACACGCACCGCGGGCTTGCCAAGCCCGAAACTGCTGTCGAGCCAACGAAGCGCGCGCCAGTTCAGGAGCCCGATCAACAGGGTGATGACGACGAAAAACACGATGCCGAGCAGCATAGGACCGGCGCGGCCCCGTCACCAGCCAGCACCCGTCCTACGCGGCGCCGTCGCGAGGCCAGGCTGGAAGCAAGCCTGCCGGCATGCAGGATTGAACTTCGCGCCCGGGTGTGGTCCACTCGCACCTTGGGGATGCGTCGGTACAGTTGGTTGGGCATGACCGTTGTTGGCGCGAGCGCGCTGGCGTGCCAATCCGTGAGCGTGCGCCCGCTCGAGACCGCGGCGGGACCCGCGGTCGAGGTTCGCTGCCGCCAACCCGGAGCCTGCGAGCGCGAGGCTGTGCGCCTGCGCTGCCCGAACAGCGACAAGGTCGTGCACCCCATCTCCCAATCGCAGTGGGTGGTCACCTGCGAGCCACCCGCGCCTCGTTCCGAAGTAGCTGCGCGTCCGCCGCGGCAGCGCAAGTCTCCGGCCAGCGCCCGCCAGCGCAGGATGTGGGACGACGGCTTGGGGCTCGCCAGCGCTGGCCCCACGCGCTCCATGCTGCAAGCGGCAGATCGAACGGCGGAAGTCGAACGATCACGCTCGGCCGCCCTCGAGCGGCTCAAGAGCGGGCTGGATGAGAAATGCCGCGCGGGTAACCTGGACAGCTGCGTGGCTAGCCTCGATCTCGCGTCGTGGTCGAGGCTACCGGCGTGGAGCGAAACGCCAGCGCGCGAGCTGCGCGTCCTCGAGCATCGCTTCCGCACACTGGCGAAACTCTGCGAGCAACGACACGCGCCCGCGTGTCATCGCCTGGGCGAGCTTGCGTACGCCCTGGCACGAGACGCACCCGTAGATGAGCTCGCCGTCAACGGTCGGCTCCAGGCAACCCTCGAGCGGGCGCTGCGCGCGGACCTGCGCTTTCGGGCCAAGAGCGCTCAACTCGCCGCAGCGAGCACGCTGTCGTTGCAGCACGACCGACCGCTACCCCGTGAGCAACTCGCGACCTGGTCCGCCGCCTGCCGGCAAGGCGCGCCGGGGGCGTGTTTGCTGGGCGCAACCCACGGCTGGAGCGACGCGGATGGTTACGACGTCGAGCTGGCGGGGCCGGCCGTAACCGCCGCCGAGATCCCGGTCTCGCAGGCGCTCTCCGAGCATTGCCAAGGCGAGCGCTCGCTCTGCGCCGAGGCCCGTGAACACGAGCTCGCGGCCGGTCGTATCGGCGCCGAGGCCTTCTGTGGCGGGGCGCGCGGTGCCTGCGCCGCGGACGACCCGCACGCTTGTTTTCAGTTGGCGACCGCCCTCTCGAACACGACCTGCTCGCTGGTTCCACCCGAAGCACCGCTCGGGCTCCAGCAGAAAGCCTGTGCCCTCGGTTCTTCGGCTGCGTGCGGCGCGCTCGTGCAACCCAGTCTCGATGACGGCAACCCTTCGGCCGCCTTGGGGTACGCGCTGTCGGCGTGCCAGACAGGGAACGAGGCCGGTTGCCGCATGCTTGCCAACGTGTTCGGCAACTCGCGCCGCTTCACCCAGGCGAGCACCGGGCACCAACTGCTTTCACGCGCCTGCAGCGCCGGTCACCTACCGGCGTGCCACGACGTTTACCTGACCCAATACCTCGCCGGCAGCAGCAACGAAGCGCGGCAGAATCTGTTCAAGCTGTGCACCAACCACGAGCACGTGAGGTCGTGCCGTGCCGTGGCGCAGATCGACTGGGCCGGCGGACGCGGCGAAGCGACCGGACTCTTGCTCGAACGCCAGTGCCTGGGCCCAGCCGACGATCTCGACAGTTGCATCGAATTCGGAGCATTCTTGGCGCATCGTGGGGAACGCTCTCGCGCATTGTCCGTACTGACGCGCGCTTGCCAGCGCCACGAAGTGACGCGCTCACTCACCAGTGAAGAACGAGCCTGCCGCCTGACACGTCGCATCGAGACCGGGTTCGTCCCTCAAACACTGGGAGAGATTTTCCTCGAGCCCATTCAAGGCGCCCGCGACACACTGGAATAGCCCGCGACTCAACGATCGTTGCCGACGGGCCGCGATGCGCGGCGCCGAGCCGCCGCGAACGCGAGGCCCGCCAAGGCCAGCGCGAGCGCGCCCGTGGGAGCGCTCGAGCCCGCCACGATGCTGCAGCCGCCGCCCGAACCTTTCGAGTCGGCGGCGTTCGGCTGACCGCCGGCGCCGACCCCGGAGCCGCCGACGCCGGAGCCGCTGCCACCCAGTCCGGTCGTGCTCGAGCTGGTCGAGGCACCAGCCGAGCCCGTGGTGGGCTCGGGATCCGGGACGTCCACCGGTCGCCCGCCGGGGATTTCGGGCGGCAGCTCGGGCAACCTCTGGTTGTAGAACGACTCGGGAATCGCAGCGTCCGGAGCCGCGCAGGTGGTCAGCCGCATGCCCTCCGCGTTCAGCGCTGCGACGGCCACGAAGCCCTGGTTGCACACGCAGGTCGGGGTCATGTTCACCGGCACGCAGCTGCCGTTGTCACCACAGCTGAAAGTGGCACAAGGGTCCGGGAGCGCCTCCGCCCCGGCTGCTTGATCGCCCGGATTCAGAAAGCTCATGCGCTGATCCTGACAGATGACGGTGGGGCTGCCGTCCGGCGCGAACGTGGTGCGCGCCGTGGCGCCGGGCACACAGCCGCAGGCAGCAACCGTGGTTTCGGTGCCGTTGGTATCGACCTGGGTCACCGGACGGCAGATGCCGCCCGCCCCGCAGGTGGCGAACGTGCACGGATCCGCCGAAACCGCCACGTCGGCACATTGGTCGACGCCGTCGACCACGCGCGAAAGCTGACGAGCACGGCTCACGTCCTCGCCGGCACTCCGCCCGAAGATTGGGTCGAAGGTCATCTCTTCCGCGGAGAGTCGCGAGTAGAGCCGCGTCAGGTACGGGTGCGGGGTCAGCACTTCCGCCAGCGCTTCCGCGGCCTCTTTGTCTTCGGGGGTCGCGAAATTGTCAGCGCTGATCTGACTGGCCAGCAGCTCGCGCATGCTGGTGGTGGTACCCGCATACTCGGTCACCCAGCCTTGCCCACCTGCCTCGTCGACGCCGCGGGCTACCAGCGAGGTCCAGTTCGTCTTCACCGGCCACGAGTTGAGCTGAAACAAGATCCGGTCGTCGGCGATCTCGATGTTCTCCCAATTCTTGCCTTCGAACCGCTGGTCCCCGAGCACGAAGACGACAATCGACATTTCGGGCTCTGCGGCGAGTGCGGTCATGCGCAGAGGTATCGACGGCACATCGCCCGGTAGGGTGAAACGAAAGGGCGTGATGTCGTTCACGTCGGCCGTTTCCAGCAGTTTGAGCGCGAGAAACTTCATGCCTTCGGCGGTGTACAGCTCGACGTATGGCTCCATCGGCTCCGTCACCCGGTAGCCTTCGGTGCGCAGCCACTCGATCAACGCGGCCGGATCTTGCGACTCGATCACGGCCACGTCGTAGCCACCCACCTCGGCGCGGACGTGAACTTGCACCGGCGGCTCTCCACCGCCGCTGGTCGCCGACGAAACCGCGCCATTGAGACCACCGCCCGCTTGAGGAAAGCCGAACGCGCAGTCTAGTGGAGCAATGAAATCGGGACCCGTGTTGGTGTCGAGGGCGGTCAGCGCGCGCTGCGGAAAAGTCGCAAGGCTTTCCACGTCGGGCACCTCGGGCAGCGGCAGGATCCAAGCGAAGTCTTCTGCGTCGCCAGCGAACGAGATCTGCGTGGTCATGGTGACTGAGCCGTCGCCGATCTCGAACAAGATGCGCTCAGCGGTCTGATCGACGGGTTGCCGGCCGCAGAAGAATCCACCACAGGCGCGTGCCTCCCCCAGACCGACCACGAACGGCGCCAGCGCAGCCCCGACGACCGTCGCAAGTTTGATAATCTTCATCTGCGTTCTCCTAACGTTCGGGCGGCCATCAGCCACTGCCCCCCGCGCCGCATGCTAGAGCAAACAGTGTACCAGGAGCCAATCCGGCTTTCTGCGAGGAATTTGAGGGTAAGATCCACGGACTCGTGGCACAGACTGCGCCAAACGGCACAGGAATGGCACCGTTTCGGGATCGAGACGAGGTATCCAGCACGGCCTGAAAAGTACCGATCCAGCACGCCCAGTCAAACGACACGCCTCCAGGCGGTCCAAGCCGGTAGCAGGGCCACGATGCGAGGCAGAGACCGACTAACTATCCACTAACTGTTTGGGCGGACCGCACGCCTGCTGTGGCGTGGCAACGATCAGTCTCGCCGCCGTTTTCCAGACCGTCCCGCAGAGAGACGCGCGCCGTCTCTGGCCGATGCTCGGGCAGTCGCGCACGACCCGGAAGCTTGGCGCTGCTCTGCAAAGCGCCACTCGACGCGGCGCCGGACCTCGGGTGGGGCGACCCCGAATCGTTTTTGGTACGAATCTGACGCGCCTCGAGCAGGTCGTTGCGCGTCCTACATGGGCTCTCGGAGCTCGCAAAATTCGGAAAAAGTGCTCCAGCCAAACGCGAGAAATCGGGGCCAGCGCAGCGCGCCGCCGATTTTTGAGAAGTCGTCGCCGTGCAACTTCGTAGCGCGCCCGCGCAGGTGGTGTGTGCGGACCCCCGCGATCGGCAGGAATCACCGCGATGACGCGGCGTGAAGCGATGTGAAATTTCAGCCGCGCGCAATCTTTCGTCACTACCAAAACAATAAGAAATGAGAACGCTCACGCGAGCGATCCCAGGGAAATAGTTGACCCTAAACAGGCCGGGGCGCACTCTGCTTGGAAGGCGTGCTCGTTACTTTGGTGGGCACCGAAACTCTGGCAGGCACGGGATAGGTGATTGCTATGTACACCTGGACGAGACCAGCAATCGTCGCGACCACGCTACTCGCGGGTTGCACGGGACAAATCGGGAGCCCCACACCGGGTGAGGATAGGCCGGGCGATACGGGCACGACCGGAACGAGCACCACCCCCGGGCCCGTGGTCGATTCTGACGGGAACGTCGATCTCGACGGTGACGGTAACATCGACGGTCAGGGCATCGACACCGACGGTGATGGCCAGATCGACGGCGTCGACACGGACGGCGACGGTCAGATCGACGAAGTGATCGATCCCACACCCCTGCTCCCGCCATCGCAGTGCACGCCGGGCGTCATCCCTGCCACCTCGCAGCTGCCGCTGCTCACCAACGCACAGTACGACAACACCCTGCGCGACCTCGTGGGCGTCACGGCCACGCTGCCGTCGACCGTGCTCGCCCCAGACGGTGACGTCGTCGATCAACGCAAGTGGGAACGCTACCAAGCCACCGCGGCAACCTTGGCCGCCGAGATCATGGCGGACGCCGCCGCGCGCGCCAAGGCCATCACCTGCACTCCGACCGGTACTGGCGAAGAGTGCGCCGCACATCTGGTCGCGGACTTCGGATCGCGAGCGTTCCGTCGCCCGCTCACCGACACCGAGACCGCCGGCTACCTCGAGCTCTACGCAAACAAAGACTCGCTCACCGAGACTGGCAGCTTCGATGAAGCCGCTCAGCTGATCCTCGAAGCGTTCCTCCAGTCGCCCCAGTTCCTCGCCCGGCCCGAGATGAATGCGACGGCTGAAGGCGACTACTTCGCATTGAACGGCCACGAGCTGGCGTCACGCTTGTCCTACATGCTCTGGGGCACCATGCCCGACCCGTCCCTGCTCGAGGCCGCGACGGCGGGCGAGCTTTCTACGAAAGAAGGCATTCTCGCGCAAGCCGAACGCATGCTCCTAGATCCGAAGGCGCGCGCGCAGGTTGCGACGTTCCACCGCAAGTACGCCCACATGGGCGCGGGCACGCGCTGGGCCGAGTACCAGCGCAGCTCCGATCTGTATCCGGCGTTCCACGCAGGCCAGATCCCCGCGATGAGCGCGGAGACCGAGCGCATGTTCGACTATCTGGTGTTCGAACAAGGCGGGACGTTCCAGGACCTGCTCACCAGCACGGTCGGCTTCGTGAATGCCGACTTGGCGCCGCTGTACGGCCTCGACGCAGCAGACTTCGGCAGCGAGTTCGAACAGGTCGAGCTCGACCCCGCGACCCGTAAGGGTGTCTTCACGCGCGCAGGGTTCTTGTCGGCCTTCGCGTACTTCGACCGACCGTCGTCGATCTTGCGCGGCGCATTCTTACAGAAAGAGATTCTGTGCGAGCCGATCGGCGCCCCGCCTCCCGAAGCCGAGGGTACGCCGTTGCCGGATGACCCGAACCTGACCACCGACCGCCAGCGCGTGGACGCGCAGACGGCCGCGGCGGTCTGTGCCCAGTGTCACCACACGGCAATCAACCCCACCGGTTTCGCCATGGGATCGTTCGACGCCGTCGGGCAGTACCAACCCAACGAGAATGGCGCCCCGATCGACACGACGGCCGAGGTGCCCATGGATGGCAGAACGGTCAGCGTCAGCGGTCCTGGCGATCTGATGACGGCGATCGCCAACTCTCCGCAGGCGCAGCGCTGCTACGCCGAGCGCTGGGTCGAATACGCCTACCAGCGTGTGCCGAACGCGGCTGATGCCTGTGTGGTCGAAAGCATGGCCGCAAACATCGTGCAGGGCGACTACACCGTCCAGCAGCTGATCACCGACCTGACGCAGAGTGACTCTTTCCGCTTGCGAGCGCTCGAACAATAGGAGACGGGACCGTGAAACGAAGAACTTTCCTCAAGGGTGTGGGTGGCGCGACGCTGGCGGCACCGTTCCTGAGCTCCTTGGATCGCCCGGCAAAGGCGCAAGACGGGGCTCCGCAGAGCCCGGTTCGCATGGTGATCTTCTACACACAGAACGGGTGTCTCACGAATCGTTGGTTCCCCAGCGTCGTCGACGGAACGATCGACGAGGCGTCGCTGGCAGGCAAGACGCTCGAGCCGCTCGCCCCGTTCGCCTCGAAGCTGCTCTTCCCGCGCGGCTTCGGCATGTTCCCGAAGGGCAACGTCACCGTCAACGGCGTCACGTATTTCGATCCCCACGACCAGGGCATGGGCTCCAAACTCACCGCAGCACCGATCGATTCGGAAGGCGACCATTGGGCGCTCGGACGCTCGCTCGATCACGTGGCAGCGGACTACGTGAACCAGGGCAGCACCGGGCCCTTGGTGCTCTCGGTCGGCAACACCTTCGCCAACGTGAAGGGGATCCTCTCGTACACCGGCGCCCAGGAGCCCTACAGTCCTGAGACCAAGCCGTCGAATGTTTACAGTTCGCTGACGGGTCTGTTCCAGGGCGGCGGTGTCGTGACCGAAGCCGATTGGCGAGTGGCACGCGGCAACAGCATCATCGACCTCGTCAGCGAGCCGCTCGAGGCTTATCTCAACCAGAACATGAGCGCCAACGATCAGCGGCGCACCAACGATTGGCTCGAATTGCTCCGCGAGGTCGAGCAAGAGGTCGTCGTGTCGGCCCAGTGCACGGCCGAAGGCGCCTCGAGCCTGGGTGTGACCGCTGACACGGTCGGGGCGGTGCCCAGCGGTTTCCAAGCCTCGACGGAAGCCGCCTTCACGCAGGGCGGCGACATGATGATGAAGCTCATCGCCCTCACCATGATGTGCGACGCCAACCGCTCGATCATCATGCAATGGCCGGGGTTCGTCACGTTCGACTGGCTGGGGCACGAATACGACCACCACGGGCTCTCGCACCGCATCGGAAACGCCGGCGTCGGCGGCACCTGCGTCTCGGGAGTGATCGACATGCTGAACCAGATCGACCAGTTCTACGCCGGCCGCTACACGCAGCTCGTGGGCCTGATCGACAGCATCGTCGAGGGCGACAAGACCATGCTCGACAACTCCGCTGTCATGTGGCTGCCGGAGCTTGCCGACGGCAACGCGCACAACAACAACAACCTACCGATCGTGATCGCCGGCAGCGCGGGCGGCTATCTGAAGACGGGCGTTTCGGTGAACGTCGCGGGCGGCACGCTCGAGACGGGCAACAGCGAAGCGTCGTGCGTCGATGGTGGCGAGGTTTCGTTCAACACCGGGTCGCGCGGCGGCGAGGTGCCGTTGAACAAGTTGTACACGACGTTGCTGAACGCTCTGGGCGCGCGCGACGAGTCCGGTCAGCTCATCCAGAGCTTCGGTATGGTCGACAGCAACGACGTCGAAGCTGGCATCACGCAGCCTGGCGAGGCCGACGTCCTCAAGGCCACCGTCTAAGGCAGGCGGGCAACCCTCCCCGCATCAGCGCCGCTGGCGCGAGTCCGACGGGGCGCTGGGGATCTCAGCGGCGAGCTTCTCGAAGCCATCGGCCATCGCACGCTCTACCACGCTCGGCAGGTCTTTGGGTAACTGCTTGCCCGTGAGGCGCCACTCGCGGCTCTTGCCATCCACCGACACCCATGCGCAGCGTGGGAAGGGGGCACGCCGCGGGTCGCCCAGGGGGATCACTGCTGCCCAAAACGTCACCCCCGGCTCCGCCTGGGTGGCGACACCGTGCGCCAGCGACCCCCAGCTCCGGCCGCTGGCGAGCTGCGGCAGCACCGCTATGGGTTCTGAATTCGCGGCAGCTCGCAGCAGGACCGGTTGGTTTTCGTCCTCGTCCTCGTCCTCGTCCTCGTCCTGGTCGCCGTCGCCTGCCTCGTCTCCGTCGGACGCGCCTCGCGGCACGATCACCGGGGTCGCCTCCGTCTCGACGGCCACCCCGGCTGCGACCAAGGCGGCCCTGAGCTGCGGCGCCGGGCCGAGCGTGCCTCCCAAGACGGCGAGACAGTCGAGAACCTCGTCGTCGCCTTCGGTGTTGAAGATCACTTCGCAGTCGCAAAAGGCGCCCTTTGCGTTCAGGAACTGGTAGACATCGATGGCGTCGTAGCCTGCTATGCCGCACCAGCGTTGCACGAACCGAAAGGTGTGATCGCAGCCCGGCAGCTCACCATTGGCAGTGGGCGTGTGCGCCACTTGGTCGATGAACTGGTAGAGCCAGGCACGGGCCAATGGCCCCAACGTGGGCGCCGGCTTTTCATCGGGTGCTCGGTATTCACGCCCCGAGAGTTCGCAGTACTGCCGCAAACAGTCCCAGGCGTGGGGCTCGGCTACGTAGGCGGCCAAGAACTCCACGGCAGCTGCCGCGGTTTCTCCGCGTTCGCTCAGCACGCTGCCGCGGAGGGCCAGCAGCGGCGGCCACTGGTAGTCGAGCCGAATCGCCTCGTCCGCCAGCTCGAGCGCTTGGTCGCTGTCGCCGTCGGCGTGCGCCACGAGCGCCAGCTGCGCCACGATCTCTTTCTGTCGCCCGCGCCGGGCCATCGCCCGTTCACATACCTCACGCGCCGCTCGCGAGTCCCCCGTGTCGAGCAGAGCGGACGCGTAGTTCATCTGGGCGATCGAGTCGTCGGGATACTTCCTGGCGATCGACTTCCATCCCTCGAGCTGCTCGGCGGGTGAAGCGAACTCGAGCGATTCGATCAACTCGAGATCCTTTGCAGTAGGTCCTTTCACGCGCTGCCTCCTTCGACACATTGGCCATCGTTGCTCGCTCGCATCTCGATTGCCTTGACCATCGAGTATGATCGCGCCAAAATTTCGCGACTCATGCCTCATACCCCACAATCATCGACTCCGTCGATGGCAGGTGTGGCAGGGCGAAGCAGCTAAGCCAGCACTATTTTCCAAGTGCGTCGCGATCGCCAGGCGGCTTTTCGTGCTCCGTGCTGCTGTCCCGTGCTCGACGGCGCTGTCGAGCACGGTCCGCACGTGCGCTATGGAAAGGTGGGCGCTTGGGTTCCCAGGACACCGAGTACTGGAGGTCTTTCGACGCCGCCGTGCAGGCGCTGCTGCGCGGGCCACGTCCCCCGGGCGCTCGTTGACCCCGCCGCACAGACACACCCAAGGAAACGCGCACTTCGGGGGTTTCACCCCCGGATGTGGGACAAGACATTGCCGCCGAGGCGGGGGCTCTCGATCGCACTCGCACTGGTTCTGTTGGCTTGCAGCCGCGGGCCCCACACGCCGCGCGGCCCCTCCGCCGCGCGCGCTGGCCCGTTCGCAGCGCTCGTCCGAGATTTTCCTTACCGCGCGCCGCCGCGCAAAGCAAACCCTGGAAGCATCGCGCAGATCGCCGCTGCACCGACCGGGCACCAGTCAGAGCGCCGCGTCCTGGCGCCGATGGCTCTCACGGCAAGCGACGGGGCCGGGCTCGAAATGACGCGCCTCGAAGCGCGCGCGGTCGTCGACTCGATGCTCGCGTTCACCGAGCTCAGGCTCTCGTTCTCGAACCCGGAGCCGCGCGTGCGTGAGGGCCGTTTCACGCTGCAGCTACCCCCGAGCGCCGCCATCAGCCGGCTCGCGATGAAGGTCGACGGCAGTTGGCAGGAGGCCGAGGTGGTCGAGCGCCGGCAGGCCAACCGCGTGTACGAAGACTTCCTGCACCAGCGTCAGGACCCAGCGCTGCTGGAAAATAAGGCCGGCAACGAGTTCAGCGCCCGGGTGTTTCCGATCCCGGCGCACGCGACGAAGGAGATCATCGTCTCGTACTCCGAAGAGCTCGAGCGACAGGAGTATCGCCTGCCGCTCGCCGGCATGCCCAGAATCAAAGAGCTGGTGGTGCGCGCGCAGGTGCAGGGCGAGCCGGGGCGCTCGCTCTTGCTGGGGTCCCGCACCGAGCACCTGGTCGAACACGACTTCGTCCCCGATCGCGACTTTCGGATGACGCTCGAGAAGCCGTTCGTGGCGCTAGCCCACGGGCAGCTGGCCGCGATCCCGATCCGGGTCCCGCCCCGCGCGCTCGCTCAAACCATCGAGACACTGGCGATCGCGTTCGACACTAGCGCGTCGCGAGCCCTGGATCTTGCCGAGGACGTGAAGCGACTCGGCGAACTCGTGGCGCGGCTGGCTGCGCTCCATCCCCAGCTCGAGCTCGTACTCGTCGCCTTCGACCAAGAGCTGCGCCCCGTTTTCAGAGGCAAGGCCAGAAGCTTCGATCCACGGGCGCTCGACGGGTTGCTCGATGAGCGAGCCCTGGGCGCCTCCGACCTGTCGATCGCACTCGAAGCATTGCACCGGAGCCAGGCCCCGCGCGTCGCGCTGTTCACGGACGCCATCCCCACCGCCACCGCCCTCGAGCCACGGGCGCTTGCGGAACCGCTCCGGCGCCTCGAAGCGCGCGGAGCGCGGCTCGATGTGATCGTGGCAGGCGCGGCCCACGACCGTGAAACCGCACGAGCATTGGTGCGGGGCGGCGGCAGGGTGTTGGGCGCCGAGCTCAGTGCGACAGAGCTCGCCGAGAGGCTCAGCCTGGGCCCCGCGAGCGAAGTAGTGCCGTCAATCGCGAACGCTGAATGGGTCCAGCCGCGCGTGCTCGACGGGCTCGTTCCCGGCGAGACCCGTACCCTGCACGCGCGCCTGAAGCACCCCATCGAAGGGCCGCTGCGGGTGACGCTCAGCAGCCTCGATCGCGGCGCCAGCGCCCCCTCGCAGGCGACTCCCCTCGAGGTGCTGACGATCCCAGCTCGCGCGGGCGAGCGAGTGCTCATCGAACGGTCTGTCGCGGGCGCCGAGATCCGGCGTGTGACCGCGGAGCTCGCGGCGTCGAGCCCCGCAGCCGCTGAACGCGCCACCCTGAAAGGCACGGTCATCGATCTCTCTCAGCGCTATCGCGTGCTCTCCGACTGGACCGCCCTCTTGGTGCTCGAAACCGACGGCGACTACGCGCGCTTCGGCATCGACAGGACCGCCCTGAGCGACATCCTCGGCGTCGGCGACCAGGGTTTGGTGCGCGTCGATCGAGCGCCTCTCAACACCAACGGGTGGCGACTCGAGCAGCTCACCGAGGACGCAGAGCCCCTCCACGCAGGCAAGGCGCTGGGCCCGCCGCGGCAACCAGAGGCGGTCTGGGAGGACGGCTACGGCTACGAGTTCTCCGCCGATCCGCTCAGCGAAACGTTGCACTCGAGGCCGAGCGCAGGAGGCGTCGAGCCGAACCTCCAGGAGATCTGCGCGATCGATCCGGCTGCTTGCCCATCGCTGGATATGAACAAAGAGCGAAACACGGGGCAGCTCGCGGCCACCGATGCGGTGCACCGCGTTCGCACCTGTCGCTCCGGTTCGCTGCGCCGCTGGGCGACGGGCGTGCCCCGCGAGGTGCCCTGCGAAACGCCACGCCAGGAGCGGAGCCAGAGTCGCCTGGAAGAACCGCTCGTCGAACCCTACGCGGGTCGGTTCGCCGAGGTGATGCGCCTGATCGTCAGCGGCGAGGTCGACCAAGCCCAGCGCCAAGCGCTATCCTGGCGGGATGCCGAGCCGCTGAACACGCTCGCGCTAGTGGCACTCGGCGAGGTGCTCGAGGCCGCGGGAAAGCGCAGCGCCGCCGCTCGCGCCTATGGTTCGTTGATCGATCTGTATCCTTCGCGAGCGGACATGCGCCGCTTCGCTGCGGGCCGGCTCGAACGGGTCGGGGCGGCGGGACGCCGCCTGAGCGAGGACTCGTATCGACGGGCCCTGGAGCAACGCGCCGATCACGTGACCAGCCATCAGCTGCTCGCCTACTCGCTGCTGCGCCAAGGGCGCGCCGAAGCGGCCTTCTCGGTGCTCGAAGCGCTGGCGCTGAGTCGGGGTGTCCCTAGCCACGACCTGCGCGAAGATCTGCGCCTGTTCGCGGCCGTCCTCGCCCTGCGCGCGCCGGAACACCGCGCCCGAGCGCTCGCTCTGCTCGAGCGCTACGGCATCGAGCCGGAGCACGGCCCGAGCACGCGCCTGGTGTTGACGTGGGAGACCGACACCAACGACGTCGACTTGCATCTAGTCGACCGCAACGGCGAGCATGCCTACTACGAACGCCCCGCGCTTCCCGACGGCAGTTCGCTCCTCACCGACGTCACGAGCGGCTATGGTCCGGAAGCGTTCCTGATCGCACCGAACGCCGCGGGCGCACCGTACCAAGTTTTCGTGCACTACTACGCGAGTGGACCAATGGGCTTCGGCATGGGCAAGGTCGACGTCATCGCGCACGACGGGAAAGGCAATGTCAGTATCGACACGCGCCCATTCCTCATCTCGAATGAAAATGCAACGGTTCATCTCGGTCAGGTCGACGTAACGACATCGCCGTGAGCCCGAGCAAATCTGTCGCGTGGCAGGCGTGCCGTGACGTGGCGCGCTTGCCTCCGGCGGCTGCACAGGGCGGCCTTCGCCAGCCGTCGGCACCCTGCGCGTAAGCCCTTTCGATACTGGACTTCGGCTGGAGCGATGGCATGAGACGTGCTTCGCCAAACCCGGATGACCGGGTCCTCGACGTTGCCTTCCGCCCTGCAGGACCCGATGCCGGGTGATGTGATCGCCCACAAGTATCGACTCGAGTGTTGCTTGGGCGAAGGTGGTCAGGGCAGCGTCTGGCGAGCTGAAAACTTGGTGCTCGAGCTGCCGGTGGCGATCAAGCTGGTCCACGCCGAGGCCATCCACGGATTGGTACCGGAGCGCTTGTTTCGTGAAGCTCGGGCCGCCGCGACCCTCGGCCACCCTGCGATCGTTCGGATCTTCGATATCGGTCGCACGTCGGAGGGCTTGCCGTTCCTTGTGATGGAGCTGCTGCGCGGCGAGAGCTTGGCCGACGAGCTCGTTCGCACCGAGCGCCTATCGCCTACGCGTGCGCTGCGGCTGCTCTTGCCAATCGCGGATGGCTTGGTGGCTGCACACGCCGAACGGATCATCCACCGCGACGTGAAACCCGACAACATCTTCGTGGCCGTGAGCGGGGATTGGATCCAACCCAAGCTTCTGGATTTCGGCCTTGCGCGGCGCAGCACGAGCTGCGACCGGCTCGGGCGACTCACTGACGCCGGAGCGGTCTTGGGCACGCCCGCATACCTCTCTCCGGAGCAGGCATCCGGCAGGGGTGAGGTCGATGAACGAGCCGACGTGTGGTCCTTCTGCGCGACGCTCTACGAATCGCTCACTGGCGGCGTGCCCTTTCGAGGCACGAGTTGGCACCAGCTGCGCCGGCAGATCCTCCGCGACGAGCCCACGGCCCTCCAGGAGCACGGGGTGGATGACGCGAAGCTCTGGCAGATCGTGCGCCGCGGGCTCGCCAAGGCCCCCGACGAGCGCTGGCCGTCGATGCAGGCTCTGGGGCGCGAACTGGCGGGCTGGCTGCTCGATCGCGGGGTGGCGTCCGACGTGTGTGGCGGCTCCCTCGAAGTGCGCTGGCTCCGCTCCGAGCCGGTAGTCGTGAGCACACCCGAAGCCGCACCGCCCGAGACGCCGCGGCCCGACGCCCCCTCGCCCGTGCGACGCCGAACGCTCCGCATCGACAAGTCGGCCACCCGCCGGCGCGCCACCACCGCCCTGGGCTCGCGGCGCGCGGCAGCTCCTCTCGAGACACACCCGGCTCCCGCGGCGCCGACGTCACGAGGTCGCCGGCTGGTCTACGGAGCGGCGGTGGCGTTCAGTTGCATCGCGCTGAGCGTGCTGATGACAGCTACCCAACGCAACCGCGACGCGGGCGACGGGATCATTGCCGCGTCGCGTGCTGCCGTACTTCCAGCACTCGAACGAAGCAGCGACCCGCCCCGAACCCAGAAGCCAGGCGAGCTTTCGGCACCCGTCGTATCCCCAGTACTTTTGCCCTCCGCGGCGCCGGCGTCCAGGCCGCCGGTCGGAGCCAAGGCACGCAGCCCTGCCACCCAGCGCAGCGCCCCTGGGGTGCAACGGAGCGTGGCTCGACCAACGCCGCCCGAAGCCATCCCCGCTCCGGCGCCCGAAGCTCTACGCCCGAACGCTCCGAAAGCTGCACCCCGCAAGGTCGAATCCTTGGACCTGATGGAGCCGTACTGACGCATGCACTTCAGCACTTCGGCCCTTTTCTTGACGATCGCCATCCTGCTGGGCGCGGCGCCGGGACTCGCTACTCCCGAGACGACCGCGACACTGCAGGCGCGAGCAGAGACTCACTACGAGCAAGGCGTGCAAGCCTATCGCGCCCAGCGCTATCGCACCGCGATCGAGCACTTCCTGGCTGCCGACAACATCGTCCCGAGCCCGGCGCTCAGCTACAACGTGGCGCGCGCCTACGAACGTCTCGACGAAGCCCCGCGAGCGCTCGAGTACTATCGCACCTACCTGCGACGCGGAGCCGACCCCAAGAACGAAGCGGAAGTCCGGGCGCGCGTTCGCGAGATCTCGACGCTGCTCGCGCGGCGCGGGGTGCAGCAGATCACAGTGCGCTCCGATCCTCCCGAGGCCAACGTGGTGGTCGACGGCCGCACGCGCGGGACAACGCCGTGGACGGGCGAACTAGAGCTCGGTCGACACCGTGTGGTCGTCGCTCATGGATCGGTGGAGCGGCAGCTCGACGTCGCGCTCGTCGCGGAGCGCGCGCTCGACCTCGACGTGTCGCTCGCGCCGGCCGCCGCGAAGACGCCCGCCACGACGGCGACCGCGCCCGGTCCGCCCGCGGCAGAGCAAGAGCGTAGCCTGGTTCCGGCGTATCTGCCCTGGAGCGTGGCCGGAGCCGGTGCCGTTGCGCTTGCAGGAGCTGGTGTGTACGAACTGCTGCGCCGCGACGCCGAGCGCGACGCCGAGGCCCAGGACTACCAACCCGCCTACTACGACGATCGCGATCGTATGTTGACGTACCAGACGACGGCGCGCGTGCTGGCCGGCGTCGGCGGCGCGTTACTGTTGACCGGCGGCGTGCTCGCAGTCGTGAATCATTCGCGCAGCGCGGAACGCCCCGTCGAACCGCCACCGGTAGCGATCGGCTGCGACGGGGTCGGATGTACGGGCACCTGGAGCGGGAGCTTCTGATGCTGCTCCGTGCATGGCGGGCGTGGTGGACGGGACTGCTGCCTCTGGTAGCCGCGTGCACCAGCGACCTCCCCGACGAAGCGCGCGGACTGCGTTGCGACCACGGGCACGATCCCCCGTGCGTTCGGGGTTTCGTCTGTCATCCCGTCGACGATGTGTGCGTGCCTCCTTCCGAGCTCGGAGAAGGCGGCGCACCGGTCGACGCTGCCGGCTCCGGCGGGGGGGCCTCCACGAGCGCGGGGCTCGCGCATGGCGGTTCCGCGAACGGCGGTAGCACCAGCGCCAGTGCCAGCGGCGACGGCACGACCGCGCTCAGCGCTAGCGCCGGCGGGGCCTCGGCTTCGACAGCCTCGGGGGGGACCGAGGGTGGCTCGAACTCCGGACAAGACACCGGCGGAGCCGCGAGCACCTCGGACTCCGACGCCAGCGCAGCCAGCACCGCTACCACCGCATCCGGCGCCACGTCGAGCTCTGGCGCGGCCTCGGGCGCGGACTCCGACGTCACCACTTCGGGTGACCCTTCGGGCGCTGGCGGGTCCGGACCGGGCGACACCGCCACGGACGGGTCCATGACATGCAGCGTGCCCTGCACCGCCCCAGAGCACGGCTCGGCGACATGCGTCGGTAGCAGCTGCACCATCACCTGCGACGACTACTTCAGCGAGTGTTCGGGCGCCTGCATCGACACCAGGACGAACCCACAACACTGTGGATATTGCGACAACGCTTGCCGCGCACCCGAAAACGGTTCCGCGGAGTGCAAGAAGGGGAGCTGCGGCGTGAGGTGCGGGGTGGGTCTGGATGAATGCGAGGGCGCGTGCGTCGATCTGGATACCGACGCCGACCACTGCGGCACCTGCGAGACGAGGTGTGCTTCCGACTTAGTGTGCACCGAGGGAGATTGCGGCATCGACTGCGCTTCTGGCACGACCGAATGTTCGGGGGACTGCGTGGACACAGGCAGCGACCCGAGAAACTGCGGAGACTGCGGCGAACGCTGCACCGCGCCGGCTAACGCCGACGCCGTCTGCACGGCGGGCAACTGCGACTTCGAGTGCGGCGCCGGGTTCGACGAATGCCTGGGGGCCTGCGTAGATACCGAAACGGACCCCAACCACTGCGGCACCTGCAGCAACGCTTGCCCGGCGGGCGAAGGCACCCCGCGCTGCGACTCCGGCGAGTGCAGCATCGTCTGCAGCGGTGGCCTCAGCCCCTGCGGCACGAGCTGCGTCGATCTATCGAGCGATCCGAACAATTGCGGCAGCTGCGGGGAGCGCTGCCTCGGAGGCCTGCTCTGTCTCGGCGGTGGCTGCATCCTCGACCTGTAATCGAGGCGGCGGTGCCGGCTCACTCCTCGGGATGGAAGAAGAATACCGTGTGGAAATCGGTAGCGCCGAAGCCTTGAGACGTCGCTCCGCCCGGCAGGTAGATCCGATCGCCCACCACGGCCGCGGCATAACCGTGGCGCGGTATGGTCATGTCCGGCAACTCCTCCCAAGTGTCGGTAGCAGGATCGTAGGCTTCGATGTCGTGGAACACACCCTCGCGGTCGTCCGCGTTGCCCTCACCGCCGAACACGAAGATACGGCCGCCCAACGAAGCCCCAGCGCCACCCGCGCGTGGCGTCGGCAGCGCTGAGCGCTCGTCATACGTCTCCGTCGCAGGATCGTAGACCCAAGATTCTGTTCCGATGCCCTGGATGCTGTTGGCTCGACCGGACACGATGTAGATTTTCTCGTCGATTCCAGCTGCCACGCAGTGCTCGCGGAGCGCGGGCATGGGTGGCAACGGCGTCCACTCGTCAGCAACGGTGTCGTAGACGGAAGCGTCGGGCAGCGTGGCACTGCTCGCACCGCCGAACACGTAGATGTGCTCCCCGAGCGTCGCGACGCACGCCGATCCGCGTTCGGTACCCACGGGCATCGATGCGCGCGGCGTCCACTCGTCCGCGGCCGGATCGTAGGCAAACGCGCGCCCGTCACCGTCACTCAAGCTCGACCCCAGCAGAAAGCCCGTGACGTAGATCATGCCGTCAACCACCGCCACGTTCGGGTGATGAAAGACGACGGGAAAGTCGGCCACGTCGCGCCACCTGTCGGTTTCGGGGTCGTAGGCCTGCACGCTCGAGCTCGCCTCTGGGGTGAACCCGCCCAGCACGTACACCTCGCCGTCGAGCGCCGCCGCACCATGTTCTTGACGCACCGTGGGCAACGCGCTGCGGTCTTCTTCGGTGGGCGTCCCGTTGAGACCGGAGGCCCCGCCAGTACTGCCTTCAGCGCCCCCCGTGCCGCCAGCGTCCGCGTCCCCCTCCCCGCCCGACGTAGCGCTGCTGCCTCCGGAGCTGGTAGCGCTCATGGCAGCGCTGCTCGTCGCGCTGATGGTACTTGTGCCGAAGACCGCGCTCACCGTAGCCGCCGACATGCCATCAGTGGTGCTCGCGCTTTGCGCGGCCGTGCCAGTCGTCGGGCCGACGTTCACCGTCGTCATCGTTGACGGCACCGAGTCGGATCCACCGTTTTCAGATCCACACGCGCCGGTCAACGGGACGAGAACGACGAATCCAAACAACTTGCGCACGTCGGTGGTTGTCGCACGTCGGTTCCACCTGGGCAATGGGGCGCGCAGCCACGACAGGCGTCAGCAAACATTCTGCTCCTAGAGGCAAGCAAGTTTGCACCCGTTGTCGTGAGCGCTCGAAAAGCGTCGTTCCTCACCCGCTCTCAGCGCTGGGTCGAGCGTGTGAACGAATAGGCCGAACCGGCCCACTCGTCCAGGTCGCCTTGACCAGGTGCCGCGATCAGGACCGTATCATCGAATATTGCGAGCGACGAACCGAACGAATCGAAACCTCCCCGCGGTGAAACCAGTTCTTGAACCCGACGCCACTCGCCGCCGGTGCGCTCGAACACATGAACGCTTCCTGCGTAGTACCCGGGGTGCCAGCTAGAAGCGAGCGCCACGTCGCCGTAGATCGCCACGTCTCGACCAAAGTACTCGTCACCGTCACGAGACTGGAGCGGGTGTGCTTGGCGCCACTCCTCACCTTCGCGCGAGAACACGTGCACCCCGCCAGCAAAGTCACGATCGTAGCGGGTGCCCAACAGCAGTGTGTCGCCGCTCAACGCCAACGCCATGTCTGACTCGTAGGCTGGATCTACGACATCCGGAACCAAGCGCTGGGTTTGCTCCCAACCCGAGGGCCCGTGCACGAACACGACGGCTGCGCTGACCCCAATGCGATTGCGCTCGCCAACGACTGCAGTGTCCCCATCCAATGTCACCACGCGTCCGGCCTCGTGCGGTGTCAGCTGCTGCTCTTCGTACCATCCAGCGCCGTCACGAGCGAACGCGTAGGCCCCGCTGGTCCAACTGGCCACCAGCGCTGTCGCGCCGCTCAGCGCCACCATCGTTCCGAAACCGCCATTGTCGATGCCCGCGCTCGGCCGGATGCGGCCCATTTCCTCCCAGGCGCCGGCGTCGCGTTCGAAGACATAGACCGACCCAGCCCCGCCGCGCGGCGCTCCCACGAGCAGCGTGTCCGCGAATACCGACACCGAAGCGCCGAAGTCTTGCCCCGTAGTGTCGGACCGCAGCACCAACGGCTGCTCCACCCAATCGCCCTGCATTCGGGCGAAGACGCGCACGGAATGGGACTGGGAGTCCCCAAACGCCGCCGTGTCTTCGTGCAGCGAGATATCCCCCGTCGCGAAGTCGAGGACGTTGGCCAGAGGCTCGGGCAACTCGGCCGCCACCTGCCAGGGGCCTGCAAAACCACTAGCATCACCACCATCACCACCGCGGTTGCTGCCCCCGCTCGTGGCGCTAGCACGACCACCGGCGCCGCTGCTGCCCAGCTGGTCGCCACCGATGCCCTCGGTTCCTGCATCGTGGGCGGGCGTGGGCGACGGCCCCGACGACCGCTCGGTCAAACCGCACGAGGCTAGACCGAGCACGACCGCGGACTCGGCGAGTCTCCTCGCGCCTGCCCCGAGGGCTCCATTCCATCCCATCGCCTGAAGATAGCACGCAGGGCCGTTCGACGGCGACATGTCGCGATCGTAGAACTTGCTCAGCTCGTAGTAGCTCGCGACGAGCAGCTGCATGGGCGAGAGCGCCTGTATCGACAGGCTCGTCGGCGCTTTGGTGATCGGCGCCTCGAGCGCCGAGACGAAGCCTGGAGCCGCCACGAAGCCCTTGTTGAACTCCTTGCCGTCTCGACGCGTGTAGAAGATCCTGGCTACGCCGGGAGCCTACGAAGGCCACGGTGTCCGAGGTGTCCCCGCCCGCACGAGGAACGCCCCCTTGGCGAGCGTGCGCCGGCGAAACACCGCAGTGAATTCGTCGAGGTAGGGGATCGGCTCACCCGCGAGGCTTGCGAGCAGCTGCCGCAAGCAGCAATCTGCTCACGCTGCGAGGTTTCCGTGGCCACCGAAAGACTATAGCAGCCACGAGCTTGCCCATTGAACGCTTCGTGGCGCCGTTGCTGCGCCGGAAGCATGGTATCTTCGAAGCATGCTGCAGCGTGGAATGGGTTCGGTGGGGACGGGTGGCTTGATCTGGCTTTTGGCGACGGCTTGCGGCGAGACCGACAGCGGTTCCGGTCCCGATACGGAGACGGAGACGGCCGCAAATGGTTCGATCGGGTCCTCGAGCAGCACAGGCTCGACGACGACCCAAACTGCAGCTGGACCGGACACGGTTTCAGGCGCCATGGGCTCGAGCACCGTGGGCGGCAGCACCACCGGCACGGGTACCACGGAGACGAGCGCTGTGGGCCCGGGCCCCATGGGCGCAGGGGGGACGAGCTCTTCGAGCTGTCCGGACATCGAACCGGCGCTGGGCGCCAGCTGCGCCGACGAGGGGCAGTCGTGCACCTTCACGAACTGCACCGCTCCGAACTACCGCAACGATCATACGCTGGCCTGTGAGCAGGGTGCGTGGACGCTCGCGAGCGAAGTCGAATGCCTCGCCAATTGCCCCGAGACACCGCCCGTGCTCGGCAGCGGATGCGAAGCGGAAGAGACCCCGGGGCCGTGCCCGGTCGACTCCGACTGCGGCACCGCCGACGCGTACTGCGTCGAGGGCGCATGGGCGCTGAGCTCGTCCGGCCAAGGCCCCGAGCGGCCCGGCGGCGCGGGGGGAGGTTCCGGCATCATCGCGGAGCCCCTGTGCCCTGAGACCGCACCCGACTTGTACACCGATTGCTGCCCGGCCGACTTTCCCGACCACTGTGATTACACGGGTGGCGCAGGTTCGGATTTGCTGCCCCCGCCCACCAGCACCACGACGGGCGCTCAGGGCAGCGGCGGGAGTGCCGGGGGGACCGGCGGGACGGGCGGCACCGGTGCTTTCGGGCTCTGTCTGACCTGTGATCCCACTCGATTGGAATGGGTCATGTCGGGGGCCTGTAACTAGCCAGCTAGGCGCCGGCGGCCCAGAGCCCGCGCTCGCTAAAAGCGACCGTTTTTTGCAGTGCTGTTCTAAGGTCGAGCGATGAAGCTCGTTCTCGTGCTGCCAGCTCTGGCGTTAGGGTGCGCCGCGGAATCTGGTCCCCCACCCGTCCACGCCGAAAGCGTGCCGACCGTTGCGACCGACTCTGCAAGCGACCCGCCACCCGCTCCCGCCTCGCAGCCCCTCGAACCACCAGCCAAGGACGCTCCCGTGGATGAAGCACCGGACTTTTGCACCGGGCAAGCCACCCCCGAGCTCGCCGCAGAGCTGCGGGAACGTGCCGTCGAGTCGCGGCACTGTTACGAACGAGCACTGCGCGAAGACAAGTCACTGATGGGCCGCATGCTCGTAGCAGCGACTTATGCAGCAGATGGCAGCGTGCGGGAGGTGACAGTGGCCAAGGATGAAGTGGGCCACGCGGTCATGGCGTCGTGCGTCTCGAGCTTGTTCGATGCACCGGTGCAGGCAGCTCCCACGGGCGGCTGTGTGGTCATCCACATCCCACTCAACTTCAAACCCAGGACACCGGAGGACGCCGCTTCTGACGCGCCCTCTCCGTGACCCGTCGCCGCTCGGGTGTCCCAGGAGTCGATCGGATGAACCCTCCTACCTTGGCGACATCCCTTCCGTTCCCATAGGAACGACGGGGCACGTTGCGAGCAGCAGTGCAACTCGCGTTATCATGCGGCGATGGAGCGCCTTTCCGGTGCCAGAGGGCTGCCCTCGCAGGACGCCGAGCTCTCCGTAGAATTGCTGCGGCGCGACCACCCTGAGGTGCTGTCGCGCTGGGTGCTGATCGGCATCGCCGCAGCGTTCCTCGGTTACGCGATTTCGGCGATCAGCGTGTACCTCGCGTCGCCGCCGGGTGAACTGCTACGGCGAGCCGATCTGTGGGCGATCGGTTGTAGTGTCATCGCGCTGTGGTTGCACAGTCGCAAACACGTGCGGGCCGCTGGTGCGTTGGTACTGGTGGCGGTGTGGTTCGAACAACACCTGACGCTCGCCACCATGCCTCAGCAGCTATGGGCGGCGCCCAGCTCGGTGCTGCCTCTACTCGTCTTGCTCACCGGGGTGTGGTTGGGCGCTCGTGCCGCCATGCGCATGGGCCTCTTGACCATGGTGACGGTCCCGACGGCGGTAGTCGCCTCCAGTATGCTGGGTCTCGGACCGGGTCCCTCGGGAAAGGAGACGGTGCCCCTGCTGGTCTCGATCACGCTGGCGATTGGCGTGACGCTGCTGGTGCTGACATTGTTCTTGCGAACCTTGGGTCAGCTGCTGCGCCAGAGTGAGGCAGACCGGCGTCGCGTTCGAGAGCTCCTCGACGATACCCCCGACGCAATCCTCGCGCTCGACACGGATGAACGCATCCAGCAGGCGAACCCGGCGGCGGCACATCTACTCGACTCCGATCTCGCGGCGCTCCTGGGGACTCCGGTGCAACAGCTGCCGATGAAGCCGGCCGCCGGCAGCTGGGACGAGGCGCTGACCAAGCTTGCTCAAGGTGATTCAGTCGAATTCAGGACGGCGGCCGAAACCCGGCTGCTCGAGGCAATTGCGCGGCAGCGCACCCGACCCGACGGCTCGGAAGGCGGGCTCCTGGTGCTGCGGGACATCACCGCACGCCGAGAAGCCGAGCGCCAGACCCAGGCGCTGCAACTGCAGCTACAGCAGGCGCAGAAGATGGAGGCCCTCGGGATCCTCGCCGGCAGCGTCGCGCACGACTTCAACAACCTGCTCACGGCCGTGGGCGGTTACGGGTCGCTCTTGCAAACCAGCACCGATCCGGAGGCGCGTAGTTACGCCAATGAGCTCACCTCGATGCAAGAGAAAGGGACGGCCTTGGTGAGGCAGCTGCTCGCCTACGCGCGTCGTGACGTGGCCCAGGCCCGGCCCATCGATCTTGCCGCGATGCTGAGTGCCCTGACGCCGCTGATGCACCGCGTCGCGGGAGAGCGAGTGCACCTGTCGCTCCAAGTCCACGACCCCTGTCCGGTGCTCGTGGATCCTGGCCAGCTGGAACAGGTCATGCTGAACCTCGTCGCCAATGCTCGTGACGCGATGCCGGGCGGCGGCGCGGTGGAAGTCGAGTGCACTCTCGTCGGTGAACAGGTGGTGGTGGAGGTGCGCGACACCGGCGACGGGATCCCCGAGATCCTGTACGACAAGATCTTCGATCCATTCTTCACGACCAAAGAACCTGGTAAGGGTACCGGTCTCGGGCTGTCGACAGCAGCTAGCATCATCCGCGACGCGGGCGGGTCTCTCGACGTGAGGTCGGCGGTAACTCAGGGCACGACCTTCACGATCTCGCTGCCGACGACCGACCAGGCCCCGGTGAGCCTCACGGCGCAGTCCACGCCAGCGACTCACCGGGCGGGCGCCGGAAGACACATCCTAGTCGCCGAAGACAACGACTCGGTGCGAAGCTACCTGAAGCTGATGCTCGAGCGTGCCGGCTTCCGGGTCACGTTGGCGCGATCGGGCGATGAAGCGACGGCGAAGGTCAACTCGATGGTAAGATCACCGGATTTGCTCCTGACCGACGTCGTGATGCCTGGCAGAACCGGACTGCAACTCGCCGCCGACGCGCGGGTCCGCTTCCCCGACCTACCGGTGCTCTTCATGTCGGGCTACGCGGGCGAGGCAGGTGCGCACGCGGACTACGTCGCCGAAGACACCTTGTCCAAGCCGTTCAGCGACCAAGAGCTGCTCGATCGCATCGATTCGAAGCTCTCGCGCCGCGCTGCCGCGGTCGCGGGGTGACCCCGCGGGCCTTGTGGAGGCCCGGGCGACTCGGTAGGCTCAGCCAGCCATGGAACATCGCCCAGACGTCCTCGTCATCACTGCCAAGCATGAAGCAGACGTCGCCGCCGAACGAGCGGTGCTGTTCGTGACGGTGCACGGGACTTCGCTCGTCACGGGTCGCGCCGCGTTGAGGAAAGCCGCGGAGGTCCGGAGCCTCGTCGAAGCCCTCGAGAGCTGCGGAATCAGCGAAAGCGATATCGGTCTCGAAAGCGTGCGCGCGCACGTCACGAGCGGCCTTTTGGGTAAGTCGTCATCTGCCACCTATCGCCTCCGTGTCCGCTGCGATCAGCTGAGCGCGCTGCCGGAGGTGCTCGGAGCGATTACCTCTGCCAAAAACGCCGAGCTCGAACGACTGGTGTGGCGCTACCCCGAGTCCGCCGAGCAACAGGGTCATTGGCTCACGCTCTGCATCAGGCAGGCAAATATCAAAGCGGCAGCGGCGGCAGCAGCGCTGGGCGTGCGTCTGGTCGGCGTTCACAGACTCACCGAGCAACTGCTGGAAGACGCGGATACGGGCATACGTCACGCCGCGCCCGTGCTGCTCGCAGCCCCGCAGCGGACCCGCGTCAGCGGCGCTCCAGACATGGGCTTCGACTTGATCCACCACAAACGCGGCGGCATGCACGTCACTGTCGAGTATCGAATCGACGGCTTCGGCGCAGCCAGCGACGGTGAAGCACACTCACCCCCACTCTGAACCATCGAGTGTGAGAGACTGACTCGAGGTCAGCGCGAAGCAGACAGCGAACGTCTAGACGCCCCGAGACGAGTCGCCTAACTTGAGGTCACGATGCGTACTTTGGGTTGGGTGATGGTGATGGTGACGCTGCCGCTCGTCGCCTGCGGTGGTGGCGGTGGCAGCGGGAACGATGACACGGGCGCGAACGGGACCACGTCTCCCGTGACCGGCACGAGTGATGGGAGCGGCGGGAGCTCGTCCACGACGGGAGCCTCCGGTCTCACCGCAGGCGGCGGCAGTTCGTCGGTGACGGGTACGACTGGCGTCAACACGAGCGGCGGCGGCAGCGGGGGTAATCCCGAAGTCGTCGTCGCACAGCTCCCCAACGGCGGCAGCCAGACCGAGTTCGCGGTGAACCTGGTAGACGCCGGCTTGGTGCAGTTCCTGGTCGAGTTTCTCTCGCAGCCCACCGACGTGGACCCGGACGAACTCGACCCTGGCGACCTCAAGTCTCTCGTTGGCCCGTCGCACGAATTTTATCAGTACTTCAAGGACGAGTACGATTTTCTCTTCTTCGTCTCACCCGACGAGCTCGACGTCAACGTCAACGGCTTGCACGAAACGGTGCACACCCGCACGATCCCCGGCACGGGGGTGAATGCGTATTCTCCTCAGGAATATTTCGGAAGCGACGGGACCCTGATGAGCGCCATCGGATTCGTCTTTCGAAGCGCCGAGCAACGGCCACCTTTTGCCCACGAAGTGCTGCACCACTATGCCCAGCACCTCGACGAAAGTCTCGGATTTGGCGACGACTTCAAGGGCGGTCAGGCTGCCCATTGGGGCACCACCAGTGTGAATGGTGTGCTGGGCGGATTCGATGCAGCAACGCTCCGCTGCAAGACGCCGGCCGAGGCGATGCCGCCGGATTGCACTCCAGAAGGCAGCGGGCGCATCCACTACGTCGCGGACGCATTTTCGCCCTTGTCTTCGAGCGGCCTCTCCGCGGGGAAGCCGTACGCGCCGCTCGAGCTCTACATGATGGGCCTCGTGCCAGCCGAAGAGATCCCGCAGAGCTACTTGATCCTCGAAGATGCGAGCCCCGAGCCCGTCGAGTATGACACCGCCACGCAGCGCATGGTCATCGACGCCAGTGGCATGAGCGAGGTTACGATCGGCGACATCATTGCGATGCATGGTCCGCGCCCCCAGTTGCCGATGGATCAGCGCACCTTCCGCGGCGCGCTGGTCGTGCTCAGCGCTACACCTGCGGGGGACGAATTCATGGCCTTGGCCAACAGCTGGGCCGCGTCGTTCGGAGGTGTGAACGAGACGACCGAGTGGCCCTCCTTCGAGACACTCACCGGCGGCCGCGCTCGCATGAACATGCGCATCGGCGACGCCCGCAGCGAGAACGAACCCATCGTTTTCCCCGAGCGGCCCGATCCCATGTGCAACGTGTACGCACAAGACTGCGGAACGGGCCTCGCCTGCTACGACTATGAGGCCCCCATTTGCATGCCCGAAGGCGTTGGACAGATCGGCGACGCCTGCGAGCGAGCCCACGATTGCGCCCTGGGGCTCGACTGCTCCGTCGGCGGTGGTACGGGGTATTCCTGCGCCCCTTACTGCGACCCCAGCGACCCCGCCTCTCCCGTGGCTTGCGACAGCTTGTGCCCCGGGGCGTTCGCTGAAGTATTCGACACCGTGTACGACGAGAACGGCGAGCTCAGCTTCCCGATCATCGGTGGCGTTTGCGCCGGGGGCGCAGGGACGGGTGGCTGCGATCCGCTGAACCAGGCTGAGTGCGGAGCTGGCAATGGCTGCTTCGGTCGCGAAGCCACCACCTGTCAGCCGGCAGGAGACCTTGCCTTGGGCGAGACGTGCTTCCCACTGGGCGTCGTGTGCGTAGCGGGGACCGAGTGCATCGGCATCCAAGGCGCGGACTATTCGTACTGCCAACCCTACTGCGATCCGAACGGCGACGGCCCCGACGCCTGCGCTACGCTCTGCCCTGGCGGAGCGTGGAACTATGGCGACTACTCGATCTGCATTCCGGAGTGAGCACTGCACCAGCCCCCAATAGACCTGAACTCGTGACCAGCAGGTCGGTGCCCAAAGGGAGCCGTGCCCGTAAGAATTCCCGAGGGGGTGAATCTTTGTGCGTCACCCGCACGCGGCATGCTTTCGAGCGCCGAAATCGATTGCAACGTGATCAACGGAGCGCGGGCCACTTCGAACGCGCGGTCGAACAATCGGATTGAGAGTCTCGCGCGATCGTCCACAATGGGAGCCAAGATTTCATGCGTGCGACTTCACGGCACACTGCTGCATTCATCCTTTGGCTCGTTCCCTGTGTATGGGTCGCCGCCTGCGCGGCGGAGCAACCCGAGCCCCCTCCCTTCGGCGAAAGCGACGCGACGGATGACGAAGGGAGTGTGGGCCCGTCGACTGTGAACGCAGCAGGACCAACGACGACTATAAATTCTGCCGCCGCAGGCAACACGACCAGCGCCGCGAGTGGCGGCAACACGACCAGTGGGGCGAGCGGCGGCACGACGGGGGGTCAAACAACGGCCAACCCGTTGGGCGGCACCATCACCAGCACCGTTACCTCGGGCGGGGCTGGCCCGATGACGAGCGGCGGCGGTCCTACGACCGGCGGCGGTCCCACGACCGGCGGCGGTTTCACCAACGCAGGCGGCGCGACGACCGGCGGGGGTGCGACGACTGGCGGCGGCTTCAACGTCGGCGGCTTCACGAACGGCGGGGCGGGGGTGACCACCGGCGGCGGCGCCGGCTGCACCAACGTCCGCCCCACGGGCACCGATTGGGACGAAGCCACGTGCGACCAGTGGGCTAGCGAGACCAATGAGTGCGCGATGGACTGGATGGTCGACAACGATTACTGCAACGAGAGTTGCGGGCGCTGTTAGTTCGTCGCCGCGAGTTCGTACCCCGCTAACTCGACGCTTCCAACGACGACAGCTTTCTACAGTTCGATTGGCCCTTGGCCGCGGCCTTCGGTTTCTTGAACCACTCGCGTGCGCTCCTGCGGACTGCAGCACGACGCACAATCACGCGCGTGGCAACGACTGAGGACCGGATCGATGAGAAGAGAGCATTTGCCAGGGAAGACTTTGTTCGTAGGCCTGGTGGCCATCAGCGTGGGGAGCTTCGGTTGTTCCGACGATGGTTCGAGCGCAGGCGATGAAACGGCCGCGTCCGGAGGAGGACTCACGGGCGGAGACAGCACCGCGGGGCCGGCCACGACCGGAGGAACTCCCACCAGCAACGGACAAGCCTCGACGAGCGCGGGCACGACGGGCGCAGGGATGTCCTCGACCAGCGGTGCAGCGAGCACGACCGGAGGTCCCTTCGGCGGCATGTCCAGCTCGGGCAACGGGGCGGCCAGCACGTCGGGTGGCGGAATGGGCGGCGGCGGCGCCGGCGGCGCGGCCACGACCAGCGGCATGGGCGGCCCTGACACCACGGGCTTCGGCATGGGCGGCCCAAACACGACAGGCACCCGCACCACGGGCTCGAGTACCACGGCCAGCGCGACCAGTGGAGGCAACCCCGGCACCTGCACCGAGTCTGAAGAGGAAGGTGGCAACGCCTCGGGAACGGGCCCTTACGACGTGGTCATCGAGACCAACTCCGACGACGGGATCAGGTGCGGCACCATCTTCAGACCCGCGACCCTTGGCGGCGAAGAGAAGTACCCCATCTTCGTTTGGGGAGAGGGCGGCTGCTCTCAGAACGGTCTGTCGAACCAGGCGGCGATGGCCGAGATCGCGTCCTGGGGATACTTCGTCGTTGCGGATGGCACGCCGGGCGGCGCGAACGCCTGCAGCGGCGGCCAAAGTGGCGAGGCGTTGCTCGATTACATCAGCTGGGCCATCGCCGAGAACGACAAGCCCTGCAGCGCCTACTATCAGAGCCTCGATGCGACGAAGATCGCCGCGGATGGGTTCTCGTGCGGCGGATTGATGGCCGAGAACGTCGCCGGCGACCCCCGTTTCACTGCGATCGGTATTACGAGCAGCGGCCTGATGGGACCGAACAACGCTCTGTGGGACAGTATGCACGCACCGTTCAAGATCATGAACGGCGGCAGCAGCGACGTTGCCTACCAAAATGGCCTGAACGACTACGAAGCGATCGCCTCCCGCGGCATTCCGATCCTGTACTTCTCGAAGACCAGCGCCGGCCACGGCGGGGACCTGGGTCAAGGCAGAGGCGACTTCAACCTCGTCAACTTGGCCTGGTTGAACTGGCAGCTCAAGGGTGACGAAGGCGCGACGGGCAAGGCCTTCCTCATCGGGACCAGCTGCGAGTTCTGCAACGACGGCGGTTGGGACTTCATGTCCGCTAACATCGAGTAGGGCGCTGCCCGGGTCGCGGGGCCTGACTCGGCAACGAGCTCGTGGTAGCTTGGGCCCCGCGAGGTCAGGGATGCATTTTTCGAAGGCAGCCGTTCTATTGACGCTGGCGGCCACTGGGTTGCCGCTGCGAACCGCTTACGCGCAAAGTGTTGCGCCAACACCTGGCTCCGCTCAGGCAGCCACTGAAGCCAGCGCGGGCGCTTCTCGACAAACGGTTGGCTGGGTCATCGCCGGGGTCGGGGGGGCATCGCTTCTGGGATGTGGCACGCTGGTCCTGCTGCGGGACCGGAAGCTGGATGAAATGCGGGACGGCTATGGCGCAGACATCACGGATGAGCTGTGGCCTTACCAAGCGGCTGCGACCGCACTCTTCGCCGCAGGGGTGGTCGGGCTGGGCGTAGGCCTGCCCCTCGCGCTGATCGGAGACCACGACACGCGGGTCGACGTGAGCCTCGGGCGCGTCGTGGTCCGTGGAACTTTTTGAACGCGGAGCGAGCACGTTCACCGGCTGCTAGTGGTGCTGGTGGAGCTATGAGCGGCATGCGAGCTGGGGCCGCCGCCAAAGCCCCCACAATCGTCCTCGTCCCAAGGAAATTCGCCGCCGCAATCGCAGAACCCGTCCCCTGCCCAGTCGCACGGATCTTCCATGCTGCAGCACTCGCCGCCCGGACCGCCGCCGCTGCCACCGCCGGCACCGCCTTCGCCGCCGTAGTAGTAGCAGGCCCAGTAATCCCAGTCGTACTCACCGTTGCAGTCGCAGCTCCCGTTGTAGTCCCAGTTGCAGGTGTTCTCCGCGTTGCAACATTCCGCCTCGTAGTACTCGTGGCAGTCGCTGTCGTACTTGTCCTGATTGCCATCGCAGTCTTGATCGACGATGTCCCCACACACTTCCTCCTGGCATGGACCTGCTTCAGGTAGGTACACCGGTACCTGAACGATGTTGTTGGCGATGTTCAGTTCGCTCACGCGCCCCAGGGGATTGACCGCCACTTGCAACACGTAATTGCCTGCAGGCACGTCGGTGACATCCACCCACTGGCAGTCCGTGCCGACACCGTAGATGTCTGCCCAACCCGCGCTCAAGTAACTGCAGCCCGTGGGCCCTGGTTCTGGATGTTCCCCGGGTGATGGACCCGTATAATCCTCGACCGGCACCATATCGACCAAGCAAAAGGCCTGCTTGTGGCCTTGCGCAGCCACCGCCCCTTCACCGTCGAGCAAACGATAGTCGGTGAAATCCAAGAAATGGTAGTGGCCGTGGCATTCAGACAGCTCGTACAGCGGGTTGTCGCGCTCCGGCCCGGGATTGAGATCGCCAGGACCTAGATTTTCAATCCGCCCCTCGAAGTTCAAGAGACGTCGGCGCCCAGGCCCGCCGACGCAAGCTTCCGCGATCTCGCACGAGTTCTCGCCAAAGGTGCGGTGCGTCACGAACACCGAATCCTCTACGGCACCTTGGTGGGGACGCAGATCGGGAGCCATGCAGACAGCATCGACGCAACTGAGATCACTGGGACAACACACCCCCCCGCAATAGTTGCCGTCGCATTCAGGAAGGTTGAGCGCGACTTCCACCGAGTTGTTCTCGAAGTCTTCCTCGCCCAGCGACCGATCTGCGTTCACCGTGAGCCGCAGCGTGTAGTTTCCCGCCAATAGGCCCGTGAGGTCGAGCGTGTCGCAAGAGTTCTGAGGTTGTTGGCTGCGCGCTTCAGGGCTCAAGCCTTGCACGGAACAGCTGTAGGCGCCTCCAGCGTCGTCCGCCAAGCAACTCGTCGGTAGGTGACCGCTTGCCACCACGCCCCCCTCCTGGTCGAGCACTTCGGCCTGGATGAAATTGGGCAGCAGATACTGCTGCGCACACGACGAGTGGTAGAACGCGGGGTTATCCCACGGTTCACCAATCTCCACGGGCAGGTCTCCTACATTGCTCACCTCCACGGCTAGGTGGGCAACCTGACGCGCGCCGCTGCCGTTGACACAGCCTTGTTGAATGGAGCAGCTGCCTTCTGGGACCGACAAAGTGGACAACGCCTCGAGCGGGACGTCTTGTGCGGTGATGGTGAGATCGCCCATGGCACACTCCCCATCTTCACAGGTGGCTCCGGGCGCGCAGCACACTTCACCGCAGCTGGGTCCCGCACACTCGTCCAGGCAGGCGTTGAACGAGCCCTCAGCGCCCTGGCTACACTTCGTGCCCGCCGGACAGGCCCACTCATCGTCCGGACACAACACCGTACAAAGCGGCAGTTCCTCTGCACATTCGTCGCCGGGGTGGCAACACTCGCGTTTGGGAGGCCGCCCGAATGGGCTGCGCGCTCTCTCGTCTGAACTCAAGCGTGCGAGCGGACTGGTTCCCGATTGACTCGACGGCTTACCGCCCATTCCGCTTCTTTCCACCGCCTTCAGCTGTGCGAGCGGACTGGCGCCTGCCGGACTCGACGCCCCTTTACCGCCCGTTCCCCCCGTTTCGCCTTCGGGATCGTGCAGCTCGTCTCCGCTTTCGCAGCCTGCGGCCCAGCTCACGCCGCACACTACCAACCCCAAGCTCCACGACCTCCACCGCCTGACGTTTGACATGTTTTGCCCCTTGCCAGTCCTCGGACTGGCCCACGGATTGATACCCCACGACCCACCAGTGCCCTGAACGAAAATCCACCGCGTGGCCGCAGTGCAATCTCACAGGATACTCATGCCACGCTATCACACCTCCCTTCACGGGAATAGTGAAAATTCACCGTGCCTCGGTATCAGACTAGCGTGACGCAGCACACGCCGATCGCGGAAGGCTCAACGTCTGCAGAAACACGATGTTATGAGCTGTCTGCCAGCTCATCGGAGCAGGACGTGTTTTCGGATCCACGTCGTGTCGAAGCTGACCCAACTCATGGGCGCGCCTCGGGGCCGTGACCGTAGGCTCTCGGTGCGTTCACGCAGTCGCGAAGGGATCGTTAACGCACCATCACCGTCTCAACAGCACAGCGTTATTGGCTTTCCGCGCCCGAGAGCGTGGTTCGCCCGCGGACCGCCGGCCAGCACCACGGCTCGCAGACCATCGTCCGCCGCATCGGGCCACCCCGCTGACGTTCAACTTTCGCGCGATGGTGGCAAGTGGCTTCGCGAACCCCGACCCGCTAGAGTCCCGCTCGTGAACTCCTCGGTTTGTCTCCCCGGTCCCTTGCTCCTGGTGCTCGTCCTCGCCAACGGCTGCGGGGGTAAGGACGCCTCCAACGCCCACCCACCGGACGGCACCGGCACCACCACTTCAGGAGGCAGCCAGAGCACCGGCGACACGGGCGGCCCGACCACCGATGGCCCCTCGAGCAGCGGCACCTCCTCCAGCACGGGCACGAGTTCGAGCGGCGGCACCTCCTCGGGCGGCGGCAGCGGCGGCACGGCGGGCGGCGATACGTCCAGCGGGGGGACCGCGGGAGGCGCGTCCATGGGCGGCAGCTCCGCAGGCAGCAGCGGCGCCGGCGGTGAAAGCTGCATCGACGCCTGCGAACTCTATGGTTCCGCGTGCTGCCTCGGCTCAGAGCCGTGCCTCGAGCCAGGCGACAGCTGTGTTATCGACATCCTCAGCACCGGCGTGGACGTCATCTACGAGTACGACGATCTGGAGCAAGAGATCGCCGAATTGCCTCAAGACATCCTGGTCTCCATCGCCGACACCGACATCGAGTTCGCCGCTGCCGATCCGTCTCCGGCGAAGCGCTTCGAATTCACGTTGACCGCCGAAGCCTCCGAGCTCCACGGTGCCCTACTCGATGGCGTGAGGATCCAGCCGTTCTGGCTCTCCTGCAACGGCCAGCGGTTGTTCGCAGGGGTCACGTACCTTTCGTACGGCGCGGCCGCGATCCAGACCCCGGTGCTGCACCTCGGCCGCAACGACGAGGGCCGCTGGGTGTTAGCGCTGGGCGCCTGGCAGGCGGCGTGGTTCGACACCACTTCGAGCGATCCTGCCCCTGCCGAACGCATGGATCGTGCCGAACTGCGCGCAGCTTTCTGCCAACGCGGCGCGATGCGGGAACTGGATCCAGAGGCGCTCCCTCCGGATCTCTGAGCGCCTGTCCCTCGCCAAACGTGATCTGGTCGGAGATGCTTGGCGATTTGCGCCGAGCCTCGAAGGGTATGGACGATTGGTGAACGATTGCGAAACCGACCTGGGACCGCGCCGACCCGATGCTCACGTCGCTATGGAGCTCGCGATAGACGAAGCCTTGGGGCGCGTCGACCCGAACAGTAACCATCGGCGCCGGCATCGACATGCCTCAGCTGACGCAACTCGAACGCGCTCTCACTCGATGATGGGGATGCACGCCGAGGTGACTTCCACATTCAAGCGGCTGTCCGTGCCCGTGATCACCGACCTGTCGATACGCAGCGTCCCTGTCGCGTCGTCGTACGTCCACGAAGTGGTCGGTAGCTCGCGCTGAGCGCCATCACGCGCCTCGACCAGCACCTGGTTGATCGACTCACCCTCTTCCAGTTGCAGCAGAAACTCGGTCTGGGTCAGCGCCTGAGCGAAGCCGAGTACGGACGCCAGCGCGGGAGCGTAGGACTCACAGAGCGGAAACAGATGCCGCGAGTCGGCGACGATCCTGCTGAGATTCGTGGCGTAGCTCTGTCCCGCGCCCAGCTCGCACGAAAAGCTCGGATCGTGCACGATGGCCTCGACCAGGAAGTTGTCTTCGCCGAACTGACTCTCAGCTTCCTGGAGGACGTGGTGGGCCAGGTGCTCGGTCATGAAGCCAGGCGTCACCTGGGTGAGTCGCTGGCTGGAGGTCAGCGACGTGCTGGTCAGCTCATTGAACCCGCTGGAGGTACAAGCGCCAGTCGCCGGCCGGTCGATAAGGGCGCAGTACTCGGGAAGATCCTTGTACTGGATACCGTTGTAGACGAACGCCTCCGTGCAGGCGTCGACGCTGGCATCGGGCAGCTGCACCTGGCACGGCAAAACATTGGTATAGCACTGCCGCTCGCAGCTGAACACTTCGGTTCCCACATCGCAATTGCGTGCCACGCTCTCCCACTCCGCGTCGCTGCACGGACCGGGAGAGACTTCGGCGCAGCTATCGACAAGGGCGACGTTGTCCCAGTCAGAGTTTTCGGTTCCCGGAAGCATCATGCCGACGTCGTCAAAGGCGGCGCAATGGTACTCGAGACGCTCCCAGTAGTTTTCACCGGGGATGCTGTAGAGATACCCGTCGCAATCAGAGCTACAAGCTTCCGAACCGGCGTCTCTCTCGACCAACGTAAGCCCAGCCTCGAAACCCTTTAGGCACTCGGCGGGGGTGCTCCCGTCGTCCTCGTCGGAGAGCACGAGGAACACAGCGTTGCTCGGCAGCAGCTCGGGGTCTTGAAAGATATAACGAGCGAGGGTGCACAGCGGCTGTTCATGGGGAGAACCCTTGCCTCTGATGGAGAGTATGGCATCGGCCAGCGCCTGCTCCTGTGCCTGAAACTCGGCCTCCGTCTGTTCGGGGGTGAGTTCGGCGATGGGAGGTGGCATGGCGAACTCCCAGGTGCCGACCACCAGGTAGGGCAGCTCAGCACGCGGATCGGGGCAATCGATGGGCGTGCGGTCGAGATCGGTACAGCTCTGGCTGTAGGTCGTCATCGCCGGCTCGTAGGCTTCACCCGTCGCGGGATCTTGCCAGGCAACGACGGGTTCACCTGTCTGGGGATACTGCGCCGGCGCGCTCGACGCTCCGTATTGTGTCGGCGTCAGCAAGAACACCCGCACGTGGCGTCCGCGCACTCCATCTAGCAGGTCCGAGAGGCCTTGCGCCAACTCGTCTCGAGAGAAGCCGAGGCTGTCGGAGTGATCGGCGACGACGATCAGATCGAAGGGAGCGGGTTCACCGAGGATGACCGCTTCGAAGCTCAGCTCGCGCTCGCACTCGGGGCCGCCGCCACTACCCGTCACGCTCGGCCCAGCTGTTATGGCCGCAACGTCGCCGGAACTCGCCCCACCCGCTCCCGTCGCAGGCTGGCCCCCTCCAGTGCCGGTCACGGTGTCGTCTGTACCTGAACCTCGCCGCGTGCCCTGCCCACACCCGACGGCGGTGGCCACGGCCAGCGCGGCGAGCGCTCCACGGACTGCGCGCCGGCCCGGAAGCGGCGGACGCGCGCGGGGGGGTCGAGCCACCAGCCACGACGATCCGTCCAAGAGCTTTCGTCGCAACTCTCGTGCGATCGCCCGCACACAATCCTCGAAAAGCGCCAGATCAGCCGCCATCCCATCAGTTCTTTAGCACCGATTGGCAGTGCAGTCTCGTTGGGACCTTGGCGTTGGCCCGGGGATGCCGACTCGTCGAGGAGACGACAGGAACTCGAGCCGAGAGCTGAGCGCGACGCGCGACGCGAACGCCTGAGTCCTCCTCGGGCACAAGCGCGCCTTCGGGGCGCGGTGCACGAGGAGGGACTTGAACCCCCACACCCTGCAGGACCGGAACCTAAATCCGGTTCGGAGGTAGCGAGATGCTTCCAGATGTCGCGAAGCGCAGATTCTGCGAAGTACTTCGCGACATCTCGCGACATCTCCGAATCGCCATGAATGTTCCCTGGCGTTGAGCTCGATGCCGGCTGACGTCGGCGAGAATGCGATCGACATCGCGCTCAAGGCGGCGAGTGCCCTCACCTCTGTGGGGGCCGAATACTTTCTCGGTGGAAGCCTGGCGAGCTCGCTCCAAGGCGAACCACGAGCGACCAACGACATCGATTTCGTAATCGCGCTGCCGGTAGGACTCACGAAAGCCCTCCGCGACGCGCTGGGCAGCGATTTCGAGGTCGACACCGACATGCTGCGAGACGCCCTGCTCCATGCGCGATCGGCGAATGCCTTCTACCTCTCCGTCGTAACCAAGATCGATTTCTTTGGCCGCGGCTACGAGCCGTTCGACGAAAGCGAATTCTCGAGGCGACGCGCCGTGGTAGTCCGCGCAAGTGGCGAGACGCTCGTCGTCAAGAGCGCGGAAGACACTGTGCTACGAAAATTGCTCTGGTTCCGCGAGGGCGGCGAAGTATCCGAAAAGCAATGGCGCGACATCGTGTCCGTGCTTCGCATCAGCGGTGCCAGCATGGACGACGCCTATCTCACCTCGTGGGCCTCGCGTCTTGACCTCGAGGTACTGCTCCAATGCGCACGCGAAGCGCGAGGCACGGAACTACCGAAGCCCTAACGCGACGCACTTTTAGTGCACGAGGAGGGAACTTGAACCGAAAGGCGAGCCCGAAGGGCGAGACGAGGCCTGAGTCCTCCTCGAGCACGAGCGCGCCGCTCACCGTTAGCCACGTGGCCCGCCGCAGCGACTTGAGCCGAAGCTGAGCCCAAAGGGCGAGACGCAGGCCGAAGGAGTCCTCGGGCACAAGCGCGCTGCGCTCGCCGGTAGCCACGAGTATGAAGTGGCCCACCGCCGGGGCTTGAATCGAAGGCTGAGCCCGAAGGGCGAGACGAGGCCTGACTTCGCCGCGGGCGACGAAGTTACATAGCTGATCGAAGCCCGAAGCACAGAGGATCGTCTCGATCCTGCGCCGAACGTCAGCGGCGTCACCCCGGCGCTTCGTTCCCTGCGCAGCAGGAGTTGTGCTACGGTACAGGGATGGCTGAGTCGTCGCTTTCCGAACGTGAGCGGTGGGCACTGGTGAACGCGCGATTGCGCGACGAAGCTCGGCAAGCCGGTATGGAAACCAAACTGGTTCAACTCGCTGCCCTCATGGCGTCCGTGGACGACTTCGGATGGCGAGAGTCGCTCTCTGATGACGCTCACGTCTGGGAACTTTGGACGCGCTTGCGAAATGTCGATCGAGCCATGCGTGTCGATGCGACCGCAAGTTCGGGAGAATGAAGCCGCTCGAGGGGTTGCTCGCGGCGATTCGGGCCGCCACGACGTGGCTCGCAGCCGCAGAAGTACCTCATGCCATTATCGGTGGCGTTGCAGCTTCCTTGCATGGCAAGCCAAGAGTCACCAAGGACGTCGACCTCGTTGCCCTCGCAGAGGACCGTACTTGGTCGTCGCTACTCGACTCGGCCCGGAAGCACAATATACAGCCAAGGATCCAAGCGCCACTCGACTTCGCGAGAACAACCCGCGTGCTGCTACTGGTTCACAAGCCGTCCGGCATTGAGATCGATCTTAGTTTCGGCATGCTGCCTTTCGAACGGGAGGTGGTCGAACGGGCCGAACCGCGAACGGTCAAGAAAGTCTCGTTCGCCCTCGCCACTGCCGAAGACATCGTTGTCATGAAGGCGTTGGCGCTGCGACCTCGAGACATCGCCGATATAGAGGGCATCCTCGAGTCCGTTCCGAACCTGGATCTGCAGCGCGTGCGAAGCACTGTCTCTCAGCTCAGCCAAGCGCTCGAAGGGGAAGACCATCTGGCGCGACTGGAAACCGTCGTTCAGCAGGTGCACAAGCGTCGCTAAGCAAGCACTCCGATCGCCTCCTCGGGCACGAGCGCGCCGCCCACCGTTAGCCACGTGGCCGGCGCGGGGACTTGAGCCGAAAGCTGAGCTCGAAGAGCGAAGCGAAGGCCGAAGGACTCCTCGGGCACGAGCGCGCCTTCGGAGCGCGGTGCACGAGGAGGGACTTGAACCCCCACACCTTGCGGTACCGGAACCTAAATCCGGTTCGAAGGTATCGAGATGCCGCCAAATGTCGCGAAGCGACGGTTTTCAGAACCCATTCGCGACATTTCGCGGCAACTGGCGTCCGAAATGGACGATTCGTGAACGATTGCCCTAACCGTCCGGAGCCAAGAGCTACAGCCGGTACGACCAGCAAGCCCGTGCTATTCTGACCACGATGCAACCCGCAGAAGCCCGCCGCGAAGACGGAGTGCTCGAGCCGGAAAAGCCGGAAGACTCCGTCGATGCGGAACTCGACGCCCGTTTCCGCGCGGCATACGACGCGAATGGGGTTGATCGGTCCCTCATCCGCTGGACCTTGGCGCAGACTCCCACCGAGAGGGTACGCGCCGTCGAAGAAACGCTGAACGCACTGGCGACAGTCCGCCACATCGAACCACCCCGCTAATGTTCAACTTTCGCGCGATGGTTGGGGTTCTGGCCAAGCACGAGGTTGAATTCGCCGTCGTGGGCGGGCTCGCTGGCGTCATGCAAGGTGCGCCGATCCACACCCAGGATTTGGACATCCTCTACTCGCTGCGGCCCCCTAACCCAAGTCGGCTTCTGGCTGCTTTGCAGGAACTGGACGCCACGTTTTGGGATGACCCACGAATGCTCCGACCAGGGATTTCACACATGGAATCACGTGGCCACAAGCTGCTCGGCACGCGCTTCGGTCGCATCGACT
>JAICQQ010000013.1 GCA_025937785.1 Polyangiaceae bacterium | reverse complement strand
CGGCTTCTTCCGCGTGGAGCCTTCGGACGACGGTCGCAGCCTGATCACTGTGGCGGCCGCGCTCGACCTCGGGCCGGGCCTCGCGCGACTGTTGTTCGAGAACGCCCTCGAGCGCCTGATCCTCGCGACGCCGACTCAGATGAAGGGCGTGCTCGAGGCGACCACGAACGGCAAGACGCGCGTCGCGCAGCTGAGATAGCGCGCAATTCTTGCGACGACTCGCCGCAGGCTGGACGCTCGGACGGCCCACGCAGCTCGGCTCTGCAGCGTGCCGGCTGTTTCTAACCGTGTGCTTCGTGCGCCGAAAGGTGTAGAAGCCCGCTTAGCGACGTCCCCTGGGAGCCGGATGCCGACAACGAGTGATGTGAACCGGTTGAGTCTAGAACCAGGTCGCCGCCAGTGGTGGGTGCGGCGCTGGCTCGTGCTCGCGCTCGCGTGCGGCGTGGGTACGGCCATGGGCATCGGCGGGTTCGCGTTCCGCTACGCCGAAGGGCTCTCTTACTTTGGTACGGCGCCCGAAGCCTGCAGGAACTGTCACATCATGCAGCCGCAATACGACGGCTGGCAGAAGGGGAGCCACCACGCGGTTGCGGTTTGCGTGGACTGTCACTTGCCCCAGAGTTTCTTCGACAAGTACTACACCAAGGCCGAGAACGGTTACCGGCACGGCAAGCTGTTCACGACGCAGACCTTCGTTGAGCCCATCGTCGTGGCGCCGCGCGGCCGGGAAGTGTTGGAAGCCAATTGTGTGCGTTGCCACGAGCCGCTCGTGGCGGAGCTTTCGCCGCATGCCGCGGGGAACGCTGCTATTTCGTGCGTGCGCTGCCATAGCAGCGTCGGCCACGGGGAAACGGCACGACTCGGCGGCAGGCTGACCGAAGCGGAGCTCGAGAGGATGATGGGTAAGCCATGACTGAAACCAAATGGATGAGTTTTCTGACGAGCCGCAGGGGCCTGATCGGGTTGATCATCGCCGTCGCGGTGGTCACGGCGGGGCTGACCGCGCTGCTCACCAATGTCTTTCAGCGCAAGGTGGAACAGCAGAACCCGTACACGCGTGTGGTCGAGGTCGGCGAGAACGATACCGACGCCGCCAAGTGGGGACGGAACTGGCCGGCGCAGTACGATGGCTACAAGCGTACGGCGCTGAAGACGGCGACCCGTTTCGGCGGTCACGCCGGTAGCGAAGCGCTGCCGGAGGAGAAGATCGAACGCGACCCCTGGTTGAAGCGCATGTTCCTGGGCTATGCGTTCTCGATCGATTATCGCGATCGGCGCGGCCACGCCTACATGCTCGACGATCAAGAAGCGACCGAGCGACTGAAGAAGCCGCAGTCCGGGTCGTGCCTACATTGCCATGCTTCCATCATGCCGCTGTATCGCTCGCTCGGCGGTGGCGATGCCATGAAGGGTTTCGAGCAGACGTTTCAGTTCAGCTACCAAGAGCTGAACGCGAAGCTGCATGCATCCGGACACGCCGGCCCGGTCAGCTGCGTCGACTGCCACGATCCGAAGGATATGACGCTGCGTGTGACGCGGCCGGGTTTCTTGAACGGCGTGCGAGCGCTGGCGGAGTCGAACGCAGCCGTGCCGGGGCTGCCATCGATCGACATCTGGCGCTCGGGCAAGCGCGACAAGCCTTACGATCCGAACCGGGATGCTTCGCGCAACGAGCTGCGCTCGTTCGTGTGCGGCCAGTGCCACGTCGAGTACTACTGCAGCAGCAAGATGCCGCTCACCTTCCCCTGGGGTAAGGGGCTCACGGCCGACGACATCGAAAGCTACTGGGACGAAACGAAGTTCCCCGACGGCGAAGCCTTCTCTGACTACGCCCACGCAGAGACCGGCGCCGAGATCTTGAAGGCGCAGCACCCCGAGTTCGAGCTCTGGAACCAAGGGATCCATGCGCGCAGCGGCGTCTCGTGCGCCGACTGTCACATGCCCTACATGCGAGAAGGGGCGACCAAGGTGAGCGATCACTGGGTGCGCAGCCCGCTCTTGAACATCAACCGCGCCTGTCAGAGTTGTCACCGCGCGAACGAGACCGAGATCAAGGCGCGCGTGGACGTGATTCAGGAACGCTCTTACAAGTTGCTCCAGCGTGGCGGGGTAGCGATCGTGGCGCTGATCGATGCGCTGCAAGCTGCGAAGAACGCTGGCGCCCCTGCTGAGCGGCTCGACGCCGCGCGGCGCTTGCAACGGCGCGCACAGTGGCGGCTCGACTTCATCGCGGCGGAGAACAGCATGGGCTTTCACGCGCCCCAAGAGACCGCGCGCGTGCTGGCCGAAGCCATCGATTACGCCCGGCAAGGCGAGCTCGTAGCACGCGGCCTGGTGCCACCCCCACCCGCGTTGGCCGTACCCGAACCGGCGGACGCTGGCGCTGGCGCTGGCGCTGCCCCGAGCGCGGTCCCGGCCGCCAGCGCTGCTGCGCCGCCTGCCTCGGCCCAGCCAGCACCTCCAGCGGTGCCGTCGGCGCGCCCCTGAGCGCCTCAGCAGTCGTCAGGGTTGCACCCTCACTCGGCGTCGAGCACGTGCAGGATCAGCTCTTCCGCCAATTGCTCCACGTCGAACGCGTCATAGGTGTTGCTCGCGATCAGGATGCGGGTGTCGCGGCCAGGAATGCTCACGACGACGCCGCCCAGACCGAAGTCGCCGGCGCCGGCCCCGGCGTAGACGACCTCGTCGGCGATCGTCAGGGCGCCCCGCTCGAGGTACTCGTCGCGCATCGTTTCGAAGCTCGCGGGCTCGAGCACCTCACCGCCTTCCAGCGCTACGACCCAACGATCGAGATCCTCGACCGTAGCTACCAGACCCCCGTTGCCGACGAGCGCCCAGGTGTAGGGCCAGGTTGCCGGGTCGTTGTCCTCGAAGCGGTCGGAGCCGTAACCGACGGCGGTGTCGACGGATTCCCAGAGCGGCTCGGAGTAAAACCCGCTGTGTTCCATACCAGCCGGCTCGAAGAGTTCGTCGTGGACGAAACTCGTGAAGGACGTGCCAGTAACGCTCTCGATGATGTCTGCGAGCAGCGTGTAACCCGAATTCGAATAGGCAGCGTCGGTGCCGGGCTCGAACAACAGCTCTTGCTCGAGGATGTTGGCCCGGGCCTCCTCCCGCGTCATGGGTTCGAAGTCGCCTTCGGTATCGTGATACTCGTCGAAACCCGCGGCGTGCTGGACGATCTGGAGCAGCGTGATGTCAGCCTTGTCCGCCGGTACGTCGGGCAAAAGGTCGCCGAGAGTATCGGACAGCGCCAGCTCGCCCCGCTCGTCCAAGAGGAAGATCGCCGTTGCCGTCAGCTCCTTCATGACCGAGCCGACGTCGAAGGCGGTGGTGGTTCGATTCTCGGTCTCGGCCTCCCGGTTTGCGAGGCCAAAGCCGCGCGCCAAGACGCGCTCGCCATCGACCGTGACCAGGGCAGCGCCCGAAAAGCCATCGGATGCGGCCGACTCGAACATGGCTTCGATCTCGGGGTCCGTCGAGGTTTCATGCGGTTCTTCGGGGTCGGGGTCGGAGCACGCGGCAACGAACAGCAGGCAAACGGTGATCCAGGGTCGCATCAGTAAAGTTCCCTTCTGCCCAGCACATGGTTGGCTGCGTCGAGTTCCGTCTCGCAATCAGCGTCGTGGCGACGTTTCGCTGCCGGCGCACGAGCGCGAGATCACGTCCCGCTGCAGGGAACCCGGGTCCACGCGGTCGAGAGCCGCCGCGAGCCGGCGCGCCTCTCCAGAACGTCCGACGGCACAGAGCGCAAGGATGCGCAGCGTCGCGCGTTCGGCAGCGAGTTGAGGCGAGCGCTTCGAGCCCCCCTCGAGAACTCGCAGCGCTTCGGCACCGTCACCCCGACGCAGCGCCGCTTGCGCCCCCGCCAGAACCGCCAGCTCCTCGCGCAGACTCGAGGCAACCGGGCCCGATTTTGGCTTTGGTGCAGCAGTCGGTGGGGCCACGGGCACGGGCGGCGTCAGCGGCACGGGTTCCGTGATGCGCTCCGGCTTCGCGAGCGGCGCCGGCCGTGCGACGGGCGCGAGCTGGGTCACGGCACCACCGCGAACCTGGACCGGCGCGGCTCTCGGCGTGAACGCCCCCGTGAGTGTGGCGACTCCGCCCGCAGCTGCGGCGACCACGACGACCACGGCAGCCCCACTCTTGAAGCCGGCGCCTGCTGACCAGGTCCAGAGCCGAGACCATTTCGAGGTGGCGGCGGCGGTGCCGAGCACCGCCCCGGCAGCCACGACAGTTTGCACGCGCGTGAGCACGCGGCGCTCGTCGGCCGGCGTCGGGTCCTCGGCGCCACGCACAGATTCGAGGAAGGCTTCCGTCTCGGTGCTCATGCGCGGCTCCCTCTGCTGCGCCGGCGCGCGAACGCCGCGTCGAAGCGAGCGCGCGCCGCGCGCTGGCGCGAATACACGGTGTTCAGGTTCAGCTCGAGTGCTTTGGCGATCTCGGGAGCGGTGAGCTGCTCGAGCTCGCCCAGCACGAACACCACCCGTTGATCGTGGGGCAACTCCGCCAAGAGCTCGTGCAGCAAGCGCACCGACTCGCCGAGCTCGCTGGCGCGCCCGGGATCGGGCGCCGAGTCGATGACGGCATCGGTGAGCGGCACCGCGCGGCGGTACCAGGGCCGCCGCCGGTAGTCGCTGGCCACGCGTACGGCGATGGCGTACAGCCAGCCGCGCAGCGAACGGCCGTCGAACTCCGCGAGCCGGCGGTACACCACCACGAACACGTCCTGCGCGGCGTCATCCAGCTGCGCGCGACCGACCCCCAAGCGATGCAGCGTGCGCCAGACGCCCCGAAAGTTGGCAGCATAGACGGCCTCGAAGACGAGCGGAGCTTCGGTCGCGTGCCCTGTGGCGGTGCCGGGGTCGCTTTCACCCGAGGGCAGACGGCGCTCGGTGCCCTGGGTCGGAGCGACCGTCACGCTCGGATCTTCGGGGGACGCGACCATGGAACGGTTCATGGAAGCCCGACTCGAAATCCGTGATCAGAATTGCAGGGCCAGCCCGGCCCCGAGCCTGAAACCCGCGTTCGGAGCGGCGCCCGTCGTCCACGGGGCCACCGCAGCGGAAAAGTCGAGCTCGGGGCGAAAGCCTCCGACTTGCCGGGTGAACCGCGCCGTGCCCACACCCGCTAGCCTGACTCGGCCTTCATCCGTGTCGATCTCCGCGCCGCCCTCGCGAAAGGTTCGGTGGACACGGGTCACCCCGAACTCGCCACCGGCGCACAACGAGAAACGCCAGGCAGCACCCAGGCCACGGCACAGCGAGAGCCCGATCGCGCCGAACTCGCGCCGGACCTCCTCGCTGCTGTCGGCGTCGACGGATGCTTCCTCGCTGGGCAACCCGTAGCGCAGAGCGCTCCACAGCTCCCAGGCTTCGATCGGCAGCGCGAAGGATGCGCCCACATACGGTGTAGGCCGCGGTGCGATCCCAGTCTCGACGCCAAAGAGCACGCCAGCGCGACGGCCATGACTCGGCGCGCTCTCGTCTTGCGCTAGCTCCGGCGCGTCACGCGGGACCGTGCGCTGCGGCGCAACGAATACGAGGTCGGGCGGCGGAGAGGGCGGCGGTTCACTCGCAGCGGGCCGCAGCTCCACCGCTGGCGCCTCGGGTTCTGGTTCGGTGAGGGCGATGGCGAGCACAAGAACCGCAGCGTCCACCGCTTCGTCGCAGCTCGGGGCAACCAGCTGCTTGTCCCCGAGTTTTCTACTGGCACGCGCGGCGCTCAACCTGACTCGGTAGCCCGCATCCGCAGCTTCGATGTTCACCTGCGCTCGGAGACCGGCGGGGCGGGAGCCGATCAGCTCCGTGTCGACACGGCGCGCCACCTCGTCGGCGCTCACGGCGCACGCGCCGTCGACCACGAGCCAATGTGCTGGTTCGGCGACGACCCGCTCCGCGAACGCGAAATACGCTAGAGCTAGAGGTGTTGCGACTAGCACGGAGCGACCCGACACGGTCATCGACGAAGGTTAGCGTGCGAGCCTGACAGCTACAAGTGGCGCGCCGTGCGAGCCATGCCGTGCGGACAGCGTTGCAGCAGTACGACGCAGTGTCCACCGAGCTTGACAACGGGGCAATCCGCACGGTGTTTCGAGCGTGACAGACGTTCCGGCGATTGAATCGCACCTTCGACGATGCGATAAGAAGGTTGGGAGACTCGACATGAGCGAACCGCAATCGAGAGCGGAAGGGGAGCCCGCGGAAGTCGTCATCCACGACACCCCAACGACGGGACCTACCCGGGCTCGCAAGAAGGCGACCAAACGGAGCCAGCCAGCGCGCGAAAACGTAGCTCCACCCCCCGGCCTCGCCGTCGTGCGGCGCGACGATAGCTCCGCCGCCATGGCGTTTCTGATCGCGCCGAACTACGCGTTGACGCTCGGTCACGTGGTTTCCCAGGCCCCGAGCGTGACGCTCTTGTTCGCTGGGTCCACTCGTCGAGAAGCTGTCGAAGCGCGCGTCGAGTTCTCTGATAGGGTGTTCGACTATGCGCTGCTCAGGCTCGCGCAACCGGTCGAGCTGCCACCGCTCGAGCTCGAGGCCCAACACGCTGACGGTGCTGAGTGTGTCGTTCCCTTCTTCAATCTGACAGCCCCGGACATGCCTGCGCTTCAGATGTCCGGACGCCTCACAGCGCCCCGCGTGGAACCGCTCCCCGCGGGAGCCCCGGGCATCGTCGGCGTCGGCCTACCCCTCGCACGACTCGAGCGCTCGTCCGGCGACGCGCCTGCTTCGGGGCGTTCTGGTGCCCCGGTGCTGGTGAACGGCAAGGTGACGGCGATATTCGGCTATGCCCGCCAAGCTGAGCCTGACGCGTCGCCACCCCAAGCATCAGGACTACTGGCACTGCCCATCTCACTCGTGCTGGCGGATGCCCGCATCCGGAGGCAGCTCGATCCCGGGATGCTCGAATCCGCTTCCACGGACACCTGGGTGGCCGTGGCCGGTGGCAGCGATCGGCGTTCCGGAAACGAGATGGGGAACGCCTTCGAGTTGGCCCGCCACCTGGGACGCGCGATCGCCGAGCGCGGCCTGGGCCTCGTCACGGGAGGTTTTGGCGGAGTGGACGAGGCCGTCGGTCTCGGTCACACGCTGGGCGGCGTCGTCGGCTTGATGCCGCCGAACCCGCTGCGTGTCGTGCTCGACGGGTACCGCCCGATGCCGCTTTTCGAGCGAGCCATTCAGCTGCACGTCCAAGGCCGCAACGACGATTGGGCCAAGGCAACCGTAGCCGACGCGAGCCTCGTGATCCTGCTCGACGGCGGCTGGTCCCTCGAACAACTCGCCCGACGTGCGTCTGAGGCGAACAAGCCGGTGCTGCCGTTGCCCACGAGCGATGGTGTCGCCCGCAAGCTACACGCCAGCATTCTGGAAGCGTGGGACGCCCGGCCCGTGCCGGGCTTGACGCGGGAGGAGTTCGCCAGCCTCGTGGACGCGGATGAGGACAAGAAACTCGCGCTGACCCGCAAGGTGCTCGACGCCATTCAAGTCGGGCAAGCGGCGGCGCAGCCGCTGGCTCTGGGGTTCCCCACGCTCGGCAACGACGCGGCACGTGGAGAGGATCTGCTCGACCTTGGCCAACAAGCTCGCACCTTCGCACGCGCGATCGTTTCACGGAACCTGACGCCGCCACTAGCGATCGGGCTCTTCGGCGACTGGGGCGCCGGCAAGTCGCACTTCATGCACTTGATCCGAGCGCACGCCGAAAAGGAATCGGACACGGCGTCCAAAGCTGCCGCTGGAACTTCGGAGAGTTGGCCCCACATCTGTCAGATCGAGTTCAACGCTTGGCACTACATGGACGCCGATCTGTGGTCCAGCCTCGCCGGCCGAATCTTCGATGAGCTCGCGGATTGGCTCGACACGCACGCGCCGGCCGATGCGCCCAAGCCGGCCACCGACTATGCGACCACACGGCGAAGGCTCCGCGAACGGCTACGCTCGACCCTCGACGCCAAGGAAGACGCCGTGGCGAACGCGCGCCACGCGGTCGATCGCCTCGCGGAGCTCCGCATGAGCATCGAGCAACTCAAGTCAGAACGCGACGCAAGACTCTCGAACATCGAAACGCTCAAGAGAAGTGACGTAGAGGCGCTGTGGCGCGAGATTTCGCCGCACGTGTCCATCCACAACGCGCGCGAGGCTGCCAAAAAACTCGGATTGGCGCCGGTGGAACGCAACATCGACACCGCGCTCAAGGCACCCGAGCAGGTGAGCGCACTCGCCGCTCAGCTCCAGACCACTCACGGTCAAGTTCACGCGTTGCTGCACTCGTTGTCACCCGACAACGCGCTGGTCTGGGTGCTGGGCGCAGTCATCGCGGCCGGCCCCTCCATCGTCCAGCTCCTCGCGCAGGATCCGGCGCTCAAAGTGGCGCTCGCTGACACCAGCACGACCGTGGCTCAAGTGGCTGCGCTAGCAACGACGGTCGGTGTCCAGATCAAGGCCCAGCTGGGCCGCGTTTCACAGTTCGTCGAGTACGCGAATGCGGTCCGCGAGAAAGGCGAGCAACTAAAAGAAAGACTGCTCGCCAGGTTGCCGGAGGAGGAGCAACACCTCGTTCGCGAGTATCAAGAGGCGCAGGCGCAACTCGAAGCCACGCTGGCACGCAAGGCCGACCTCGAACGCGAGCTCGTCGAGACCCAGCAACGCCTCGACGCACTCCAGGCCGGAAAACTCGTGTACGACTTCGTGTCCGCGCGCACCGGCCAGAACGCAGTGTACCGTAGTCGCGAGGGCATCGTCTCCATCGTGCGCCGCGATCTCGAGACCTTGTCGGACTTGCTTCGACAGTGGCGCGCCCCCGACCCCGACAAACCGCAGAAGCAAGGCTTTACCGAACTTGACACCGAGGCACAGGAGGATTTTCCCATCCAGCGCATCGTGCTGTACATCGACGACCTCGACCGCTGTCCGCCCAAGCGGGTCGTCGAGGTGCTACAGGCCGTCCACCTGCTGCTCGCCTTCGACCTGTTCGTCGTGATCGTGGGGGTCGATGCGCGCTGGCTAGAGCGATCGCTCGAGCACGACTATCAGGATCTCATCGGTACCAACACTCGCCAAAGCGAGGGAGCGAACCATCGAACCGTCACGCCTCAGGATTACCTGGAAAAGATCTTCCAAGTGCCCTTCACGCTGCCGCGCGTGCAGCCGGACGGCTTTCGCAAATTGCTGCAGGAAGAGCTGCACCTGCTGAGTGAACTCGGCCCTACTCCAAAGCCCGCTCGGTCGCTCGACCTCGGCGCCGCGTCCGCGGCGGCTCTCGCCCCCCCTTTTACGGGCGCCCCGAATGCAGAGCCCGCAGGAACGCAACAGGTGGACGCTTCGACCCGTCCCGCACAGGCCGCGAGCACGAAGAGCGGGGACGCCACCCAACCCGAGCCGGCAGCGGCGGCAAACGCCCAGAAGCCGCCGGCTCCCGTGGCGATGTTTCATCTCGAGCCCTGGGAGCGCGACTTCATGACGGAACGCCTCTCCGAGTTCATCAGCACGCCGCGGCTCATCAAGCGTTTCGCCAACGTCTACCGGCTTTTGCGCGCTGACGTAGCGCCGCACAAGTACCACGAGTTCTCGCGCAACGATGCGCGTGGCGGACATCGTGCCGTGCAGATCCTGCTCGCCACGATCGTCGGGTTCCCCCGCGTCGGCTGCGACGTGCTGCGGCTGCTTGCGTGGCCCGACCTAGTGAATCTGAACGTCGAACGCGGGAGCTGGAGCGAATTTTTGATGCTGATCGATCCTGCCGGCAACGATTTCGCGCGGGTGAGCCCGCAGCTCACCTCCGTGGCTGCGGATGGCGTGGGGTTCCAACGCTTGCACCAGCTGCTGCTGCCATTTCGACAGATCACGCCTCCAAAGCTCGAAGTCTGGAGCGAATGGGCTGCGCAGGTGGGGCGCTACTCCATGTACTGGGTGGGGCGTGGCTAGCGCGCCGTCCAGCGCGTTCACTCCATGTCGACGACGCGGATGCCTCGCCGGCGCTTCTCGGACTCCGTCGCGGCGCGGATGCGTTCGTAGAGCGCAACGACGTCGGCCTTGATGTTCGAGACGGGAACCTCGGGCGAAGTGTGATCCAGGGTGCGCAGGATCAGGTTTCCCGTTCCCATCATCCGCTGCAGCACCGGTCGCAGCACCGTGTAGTCGCTCACACGATAGAGATCGACCTGTTCCAGACGCTTGTTCAAGATCCCGGTTTCGACCACGACGCGCTTGGTGGTGAGGCGGTAGTGACGCGCGCGGGACTTGAACCACAGCGGGATCAACCACAGGCCGACGGTGAGCACGGCCAGCAGCAGCGCGCCCAGACTCGGCACCAGCGCCGGGTTGCCTTCGAACAGCACCTCTTCGCCAGGTTCACCAGCGGCGTCGGGCGCCGTCGGGCTCAACATCGTCATGCAGCGAGTCTCACGTCGGCCCGATCGGCCGTCAAGGTCATCGCAAGAGTTCGACCACGGCTTGCGCCACGCCCGCAGAAGAGGCGGGGTTCTGCCCGGTGACCAGGCGCTCACTGACGACCACGTGCTTCTGCCAGGGCGCCACACCTTCGTGCTGCGCGCCACGTTCCGTCAGCTTGTCGGCGAGCAAGAAGGGGACGACATCGGCAAGCTTCACCTGGTGCTCTTCCTCGTTCGTGAATGCGCTCACGCGTTTGCCCGCGACGAGGTAGCTCCCGTCGGAGAGTGTGATGTTCACCAGCGCCGCGGGACCGTGGCAGACCGCCGCGACCGCGCCGCCGCGCTCGTAGATGGCCCGGGCGACGCGCGCGAAGTCCGCGTTGTCGGGCAGGTCCCACATCGCGCCGTGGCCCCCCGCAAAGAAGATGGCATCGTAGCGGTTCGCGTCGACGTCCTTGGCCGCAATGCTTTGCTTCAGCTCCCCGGCTCGAGCCGCCAAGAAGGCGCGGCTGTCAGCATCGGCGTCCTCGACCCCATCGAGCGGGATCTCTCCTCCGTGCGCACTGGCGAGGTCCACCGAAAACCCCGCGCGCACGAACACGTCGTAGGGGTGCGCCACCTCGGACAAGTAAGCGCCGGTCGGCTGCCCCGTGTCGCCCTTGGTCGAGTGGCTCGTGGTCGCGATCAGAATACGCTGGTTCATTGCGGCTCTCCTCGGTGATGGGCCAGAGCGGTTCGCCCCGACTCGAGGCAGGAAACATGTGGCGGGCAACACGAAAGCGCTAGATGGGTCGATGGCATAGCGCGTCGCCCCGTGAATATAGGCGTGATCTTGCCTCACCTGTTCGCGGCGTCGCGGTACCGTGGGCGCAAGACGTGCTCTGCGAACTCTGCGGTGAGTCTTCTCATGCCGGCGAGCTGGTCGAAGCTGCGGAGCCCGGCAATCCCCACCAACACAGCCCACTGACGCGCAGTCAGCAACTACACGGCCCGGCGCGACTTCGATTTCGATTCGAGCGCATCCCCTCGGATCGTGTATACGAAAGGGTGGCTCATGGCCGAACGCTGGCAGCGCATCCTCGAAACGTGGCAGAAAGCGGGGGTCGTCGACGACGCCACCGCGGAGCGCATTCACGCCTTCGAGTCGGCTCGCGAACGCCCACGCGGCACGCCGTGGCCGGCGCTGGTGGCCGTGATCTTCGGGGCGCTGTCGCTGGGCGCAGGCATCCTGCTGTTCGTCGCCGCTCACTGGGACGCGCTTTCGCCGCTCAGCCGCTTCGTGCTGCTGCTGCTGCTGGGCGCGTTGCACGGTGTCGCGGCGGCGGCGCATCGGCAGCCGCTATTTTCTAGGGCGGTGCACGCGGCGGGCACACTGAGCCTCGGCGCGGGCATCTATCTTTCGGCGCAGATCTTTCATCTGCACGAGCGCTGGCCCACGGGCGTCGGGTTGTGGGCGTTCGGTGCGATCGTGGCCTGGGGTTTACTTCGCCACACGCCACAGGCTCTGCTCACCGCGCTCTTGGTGCCGGCATGGCTGGTGTCCGAGCGCGTGGCAGTGCTCCCGCGCGGTAGCGGTAGCGATGTGGCCGTGGCGCAGGGGTTGTTCCTGCTCTCCGTCGTGTATCTGTTCGCTCGCGGCGCGCGTCCGCTCGATGCCGACGGCGCCGAATCGGGCGCGGAGGGGGGGTACACGCGACGCGGGCTCTCCGTGCTGGGCGCGCTTGGGTTGTTTCCGTTGGCCTTCTATCTGTTCGCGGCGCTCGACGACTACCAACGCTGGGCCTCCAGCGTGACCGCCGCGCGCTCCGAGTCCGTGGAGTTCGTGGCGCACGCTCTCGCCTTCACGCTGCCCGTCGGGCTCGGGGTCTGGTTACGCCGCAAAGAAGCCTGGCGCGTGCTGGGGGTCGTCGTTTGGGTGGCCGTGCTCTCGCTCTTCGATCTCGGACGGCCCCACCAGCACCTGGCCGCGTTGCTCTGGTCGTTCATGGCGGCGCTGGGCATGGCGCTGTGGGGCATCTTCGATCGCTACCGCCACCTCGCGCTCCTGGGACTCTTGGCTGCGATCGTCGTGCAGATCGCCGTGTTGCTGTGGGCCAGCGACCGAGAAGAGATCTGGGTCTATGGCGTTTGCGTGCTGCAAGCGGCGGTCGTGGTCGCGGGCGGCATGCGCTTCACCAGCAAAGACGCCGTCAATACCGGCGTGGTCGTGTTCGGGTTGACGGTCGCGTTCTTCTACTTTTCGACGGTGATGGACAAGCTCGGCCGTTCGTTGAGTCTGATCGGGCTGGGCGTGCTGCTCTTGGGCGGTGGCTTTCTGCTGGAGCGCACGCGCCGCCGTCTGTTGGCGGCGTTGCCCCAGGAGGGCGCATGAAGCACGATCTGGGGCTGCTCCGGCGAGGCGTGCTCGTGGGGTTGGTGCAGCTCATGCTCGTGGGGTCGCTCGCTGGCAAGTTGTGGTACGACCGCGCCGCCCTACCACGGGTCTGGGTGCGCTGCACCGGGGTGGATCCGGACGACCCGCTTCGCGGTCGCTACGTCGAGCTGCGCCTCAGCGTCCCCCTGGCGGGGACCGCTGAAGCGTACGGCCCAGCTCGCCTTCACGTAGCCGGAGGTCAGCTCATCGCGGAACCCGCACCGCACGACAGCGCCAGCGCCTGGGACGAAGTGACGTTCGTCGGGCGCGACGTCGCCAGGCCGTCGTTCGCGCTGCTCGGGCCGCCGGTTGCCGTGTTCCTCCCCGAGCACGTACCCGACCCCACGCTGCGCCTTCCCGGGGAGGAGCTGTGGCTCGAAGCGACCGTGCCCCACGAGGGTCCGCCCCGACCGATTCGCCTCGGCATCAAGCGCGGCAACGCGCCTATCGTGCCGCTGAGCCTCGATTGAGTCCGGTCACTTGAATGGCAGCGCCAGCGGCCGGATCGGCGCGGCGTCGGAGCCGCGCAGCTTGAGCGAACCACCCAAGAACGCGAATTCGTACACCCGATCGCGCGATAGCCCCTCCAAGTCGACGAGCTCCAGGATCGGGACACCGTGTTCTGCCAGCAGGTAGGTGTGGAGCGGCACATAGTCATCGGGGCTTTCGGACGGGAAAGCTTCGAAGCTCAAGTTGTCGGCGCCCACGATCATGGCCCCCTGCTCCTCCACCAAGAATCGAGCTGCTTCCATGCCCATACCGGGCGGGTTCTCCATGAACGCTTTGGCGTCGGCATAGAGCTTCATGCGCGCCGTGCGGATCAGCACGACGTCGCCTTTCCGAAGAGTCGTGCCCTGCTTGGTCAGCGCCGAGGTCAGGTCTCCGCGAGTGATGCGGTGACCTGGAGGCAGCATCTCTACCCCCTTCGCCCTGGCCACGTCGATCAGCACGCCTCGCGCGACGATCGGCGGAAGCTTCTCCGCGCCTGCGCGCGTCCAGCCTCGGTCACCGAGGTGCTCGCTGGCACGAAACCCGTTGTAGATCTCGCCATGCAAGCCGAAGTGGTTCAGGGCATCGATGTGAGTTCCCATATGGGTGTACATCGAAATCGCGGCGCCGGTGTAGCTCACGTGCTCGTTCATTTCCGTGCCCAGGCCCAACGGGTCGTCCACCACCGTGCCGTGTGGAGTATGAGTCATCCAGATTCGATAATGGGGATCACCAGCGGCCTGCCAGCTCGGCATGCCGATGTGATACTCCACCGAAAGGTCGTACACCTGTCGGGCTGAAACGCGCGCGAGCACTTCGGCGCGGGTGGCGGCAGTCATCAAGTTGAGGCGCCCGATCTCGTCCTTGGGGCCCCAAGGGCTCACCCCCACCCGGCGTTCCGCCGCGCCTGCGCCCACCGTCATCACGACGCCTACGGCCGCCGCCGCGACCAGCGCTGCCATCGCTCCCAGTTTGCTCCTCGTAATTTTCATGGCTCGTCTCCAAATCAGCCGGTGCGGCGCGCCCTTTGCGGCCGTCCGCTGGCTCGAGTGCAAAGCTAGATCTGTTTCGCATGGTTGATAATCATCGCAGTAGTTGATTATCTATTCACCAGAAGTAAATAATGCACCATGGACCAGTTCACGGCGATGAAGGTGTTTCGGCGGGTCATCGAGCTCGAAGGGTTCTCTGCGGCGGCCCGCGACCTGCGGCTGTCGAATGCTGCCGTCAGCAAGAACGTGAGCGAACTCGAAGTCGACCTCGGGGTGCGCCTGCTCACGCGCACGACGCGGCGCCTGAGCGTGACCGAGGCGGGCGAAGCCTATTACAGACGCTGCGTGCGCGTGCTCGACGAGCTGGACGAGGCTCGCGACGAGGTTTCCGCGCTCGCTCACACTCCGCGCGGCACGTTGCGGATCAGCGCACCCGTGTCGCTCGGACTGATGCACCTGGCCCCCGCCATCCCCAAGTTCCTCGAGCTGTACCCGGCTCTCAAGGTAGATCTGGTGCTGAACGATCGCGTCGTCGACCTGGTCGAGGAAGGCTTCGACCTCGCGCTGCGCGGAGGCGGCGAGCTCTCGGACTCGAGCCTGGTCGCGCGCAAACTCGCCCCCATCCGGCGCGTGGTGTGCGGCGCACCGGCGTACTTCCAACGCCGGCCGGTTCCAAAGGTGCCCAGTGATCTCCGAGACCACGAATGCCTCGTCTACAGCCTCTCGAGCTCACCGAAGCAGTGGTCGTTCCGACACGACGGCAGCGACCTCTCCGTGCGTGTCGATGGACGTTACCAGGTCAGCAATAGCATCGCGCTCAAGCAGGCGCTGCTGGCGGGCCTGGGGCTCGGCTTGGTCCCCACCTTCGTCGTCGGTCCGGAGCTGCGGCGCAAACAACTGCGTGCGGTCCTCACTCGCTTTCAAACGGCGCCACAGTCGCTGTACGCCGTGCACCCGCACCGCCAGTATGTCCCGCACAAGACGCGCAGCTTCATCGACTTCGTTTCTGCTGCCTTCGGGGGCAAGCCGTATTGGGACGAGTAACCGCGTCGGGCCCAGCGGGTCTCGCCTCGACGACGAAGGGCAGGCCGCTCGAGCGACGTGGACCTCGTTCTGCCACTCTTTCGAACAGCCACGCCATCCTGAGTACTCTGTCAGAACCGAGCGCTCGAGATCGAAAGCGGCAGATGCTAAAGTGCGAGCTTGGCTGGCGGGGCGCGGAAGCCGTGGTAGATTGCGTCGTGGCTGTGAAGGCGCTGCTGGTGTTCTTGAGTGGGGTTGGGATCTGGGGTTGGACGAGCGCGGTCGCAGCCTGCTCGCCCACCCCGGAATATGAAGCACCCTCACCCGATGTTTCGAAGGAGGAAGCGCTGACTGGTTTCGCGCTGATCGGTGCGGGAACGATGGCAGGGTCGGTAGCCGTCGCCAATGGGTTGGACCGCTCGGACCGCTACCCGACGTTGATACCCATCCTGATCTCGGCTCCGCTCGTGGCCTACTCGAGTTGGGAAATGACGCCGGGGAAGGGAATCGTTTCCTCGGACTGCGAATTTAGCATGACGTACGGCGAGTTTGCGCGTCGCGCATGGATTCCGGCCGTGCTAGGCGTGGTGCCTGCCACGCTCACCTTTTGGTTCTCGGACGCAACCACCAGCTTCTCCGCCGTGACCGCGACGTTGGAGTCGAACGGCGCGGGACTGCGGCTGCGCGGTCACTTCTAACTGCTGCCGCACACCTGCTGCCGCACACCTGCTGCCGCACACCTGGAGAGCAAGCACTTTGCGCCCGCGTGACCGCGCCGGCGACGAGCGCCTAGAAGGGGTTGAACATCTCCCCCCAGCGCGGAAAACTACAAGGGCGGGAGTGAGCCGTAACGGATCCGGGCTCAGTCCGCGCGCGAAACCGCATTCCGCAAACGTTTGCTCAGCCGTGTTCCTGTCGCGGGTGTTACTTAGGTCCATAGAATCATGACGCCTTGGCTTCCCGCGTTCTCGAAGACGGCCGTGGTGGGGCTTACGCTGAGCGCGCTCGCCGCGGCCCTGGGGTCGGGGCTCGCCAGCTCCTGTCATTCGCCCAAGTTCGACTTTGCCGGGGGCGAGGGTGGGATGGGTGGCGAAGGGCCCGCCCCCACTTGCGACGACCGGATCTCCAACGGGGACGAGACCGGGACGGACTGCGGTGGTCCGTGCGCGCCCTGTCCGATCGGTGAGCCGTGCATCGTGGCAGCCGATTGCGAGGCTCCGCCAGCTGGCGATGCGGCCGCGATCGAATGCAAAGAGGGCAGCTGTTCGCTGAATTGTCCCGACGACACCGGAGACTGCAACGCGCGAGCGGTGGATGGCTGCGAAGTCGATCTGTTGACTAGCACCAACCACTGCGGAACCTGTGACCTCGAATGCGATCCAGCGCACGCGCAGGGCACCTGTGTCGGGGGGGAATGTCTGATCAAGACGGACGAGCCCAACCACGGTTGCGACGCGAATTACGCTGACTGCAACCTTTCGCCCGAAGACGGCTGTGAGGCACACCTGTTGACGGATCCGAACCACTGTGGCGCGTGCGACGACGCTGCCTGCTCGGAGGCGGGTGGAGTGCCCAGTTGCAGCGCCGGCGAGTGCACCATCCAGTGCAGCGAAGGGTTCGACGATTGCGACGAGAACGCCAGGGATAACGGCTGCGAGACCAATACCGCCAGGAGCGTGAATCATTGCGGCGAGTGCGAGCGGGTCTGCGAGGTGTCCGACCGGGCTTACACGGCGTACTGCGCCGAAGGCGTGTGCGGCGAGACCTTGTGTGAAGAGAACCAGGGCGATTGTGACGGCGACGGTTCGTGCACCGACTCTTTACTGACGGTGAGCAACTGCGGTGCGTGTGGTCAAGACTGTACCGTCGCTCACGGAAGCCCGGAGTGCGTCGCGAGCTCGTCGGGCGCCCGGTGTGCCATCGATGTTTGCGACGTGACCGAGGAGGCGTCGTGGGCCGACTGCGATGGCTCTTACGTGACGGGGTGTGAGGTGAACACCCAGTCGAATCGCTTTCGCTGTGGGGGGTGCCTGCCCGAAGAAGGTGGAATCGGCGAGGACTGCAGCCTGAAGGAAGGCGCCGACAACGTGACCGCAACCATGTGCACTGCGGGTGGCTGCCGCGTCGTGGGTTGCGCCGGAGGCTATGGGGATTGTGACGGGATCTTCTCGAACGGCTGCGAGAGTGACCTGGAGACGACCGGGCAGTACTGCGGAAGCTGCGCCACTGATTGCACGGCCAAGGTGGGAGAGGACGACGTCGCTGCCGTCGCGTGCGGTGCTGGCGCGTGCGTGGTCGACGACTGCGCCGGAAATCGCTTCGACTGCGACGGGTCGTTCAACAACGGGTGTGAGATCAACGCCAACACCAGCGAGATGCACTGCGGCGGGTGCAGCGACGACTCCGGCACCGACTGCACCACCAAGATCGGCGACGATGACGTAGCCGCCGTACAGTGCGAGGCGGGCGAGTGCACGGTGAGCGCGTGTGAAAGCGGGAGAGCGGACTGTGACGGGTCCTTCGGCAATGGATGCGAAACGGACACCAGTAGCGATCCTGACAACTGCGGAGGATGCGCCGAACAGGGAGGGGACACGTGTGAGCCGCGATCGCCCGCCAGCGCGGCGTGCGACGACGGCGCGTGCCGCTACGTCTGCAGCGCGGGTTGGGACGATCTGAACGACGACTTGAACGCGGCGGGCAGCTCCGATGGCTGTGAAAGTCGCGAGTTGATCGTGATGAATACGGGGACGTGGGGTTCTTCGGACACGGGCGGGAGCGGCGCGCCGGTCACGTTCTCTCACAGCCTGGAGGGCGCTCCGGGGACTCAGCGGCTGGTTCTGGTGGGGGTGTTGTGCCGCGGCAACAGCGCCGCCGATTGTACGATGACCACCGCCACTTACGGGTCGACGCAGCTGACCTTGCTCGACGACGTGTTCCTGGTCGATGCTTCAGCCCAGATCTTTTACGCATTGGACAGCGCATTGCCCGCAGCGGGAACTCACACCGTCACGCTCGACCGCAACGACGAATGGGGCTCCGTCTCCGCGGACGTGATCGAGTTCAGCGGTGCCGAGCAGCAGACCTTCTTTGCCGATCATGCTGGCAGCAGCGTGAACTCAGCGTGTAGCAACGGTGCCGACGCCGTCGTGGAGTTTACCGATCTGTCGGCAGGCTCGGTGATCTACGCGGTGGGCGGTGGCAATGGCTCGGGGGGCTCGGCGATGGGGACGAGCGCGCTGACGTTGGCGAACAGTCGGTTCGCGAACTTCATCGTGCTGGGCTCGGGTTACAGCGGCAAGGTGTCGGGCGCAGCGAACGCCGTGCTCGACTTTACCGGCTGCAGTCGATCGGTGTTGTACGCGGTCGCCGTCCGGCCCGACGCCGGCTAGCGGCTTCGACACCGGCCGCAAAGAGGGCAAGTTTGTCCCTCCTGATACCTGGCGGATGACGCCAGTGTCGCTGGCTGCCACGACAAAAGTATTGTTAGAGTTAAGTTAACGATCTTCACGATCGCGAATCGTGTTTCGTCGACGGCGCACACGATTCGCTCACCGTCCAAGATCGAACTGTGAGATCGATGCCAGTCACCGGCGCATCACAAAGCACGGTATGGGACGAAGCTGTTCGGGGGGCGACCATGTGGGGCTCCTCGGGAGGAGTGTAAGTATGAAACCGAATCGTAGAATCTCGAATCAACGGAGTAAGACGGGCCTCGCCCTAGGAACGCTGCTGCTAGGCAGCGTTGGATGCGGAGCAGCAGGGGCTGAGTACGAGGACGGGTCCGACCCGGAACCCATTGGACAGGCGACGCAAGCGCTCGGCTCGTCGAAGCCGCGGGTCGACATTTCGACCTGGAACGGGCTGACGAGCATGGTGTCGGATGGCAACTACCGACTGACTGCGAACATCGATGCCGCCGGGAAGACGTGGACGCCCAAGAACTTCACCGGGACGTTCGACGGTAACGGGCGCACGATTTCGAACCTGACGATCAATCGCGATGGCGACGCTGGGTTCTTCTTGTCCCTGAATGACGCGATCGTCACCAACGTCAAGTTCACCACCTTGTCAGTCACCGGCACCTGGGTCATCGGGGGGCTGGCCGCTTGGATGGAAGGTTCGGCGGTAGACCGGGTCGTCGTCGAAGGCACGATCACGGCGAGTAATGGCTTTGCCGTGGGTGGCATCTTCGGTGAACTGAACGGCGGCACTCTGCATCGTTCCTATTCGAAGGGAACCGTGACGTCCGTCCAGACGTCGACGCCTGCGGGCCCACTGTTGTACGCCGGTGGCCTCGTCGGCTTCCTCGGCATGAGCGGTGGAGAGCGCGGAAGTATTACCGAGAGCTATGCGCAGACGACGGTGTCCCCCAACACCTCGGTGACTAGCCGAACCGTCTACGCCGGCGGTCTCGTCGGCTATTCGTTTGCCGGAAACTTGAATGACGTGCTCGCCATCGGAAACGTCACCGGTCGGGGTTCCGTGGGCGGCCTGGTGGGCTTCCTCGATTGCAACGAGTTCAACGCCTGGTTGCTTTACAGGGGTATCTATCGGGGCGACGTCGTCGACAAGAACGCGCCGAGCGGCGGGTGGGCTGGCACGGTCGGTGATTACAACGACTGCACCGCCCGCTGGGACCGGTGCTTGTGGGACAATCAGCTCGATCCTTCGACGAATTGGCACGTGTCGCCCGGGCAGCAAAACGGAGCGTCGACGGAGGACCTGCGGGAGAACACGATTCCCTGGGGCGGGGTCTACGGCGGTGAGTTCGATGCCGCATTCACGGATCCCCCCTGGAGTGCCGGCAACGCCGATCAGCACCACACGCTTCGGAACATGCCGGGTCCGAACGTGCCACCGCGCTGACGCTCGGCTCACGACGAATGCAGGAGCGCCCTCTCGGGTCGGAGAGGGCGCTCTGATTCGAGAAAGCTGAGCCAAAATCTCGCGAATTGGCTTCTGCATGGGGCGACCATGCAAAATTCTAGACTGATCGCGGTACTTTGCGCGGGTTCCCTCGCGAGCCTCGGCGCTTGCAGCTCGGAGTCTCCGGGCAGCGCCGGGGGGCCGGCGACTGCCGAGTCAACCTCGAGCAGCACGAGCTCGGCGACTTCCGGGGGAGCCGATGGCGTCCAGGGGTCCCCGAGCAGTGCCATCAGCTCGGGAGTCGTGACGGCCGCCGGCGCCACGACGGGCAGCGCCAGCGGCGGTGCAGCCAGCGCCGCCACTACTACGGCCGGCCAGGCAAGCGCGGCGACAGGAGGTTTGGCCACCAGCTCGCAAGGGGCCACGACGAGCGGAGCCAGCAGCGCCGGTGGTAGCGGTGGCACCGGTAGCACCGGTAGCGCGAGCGGGGGGGCGGGAACGGGCGGCACGGCGGAGCACCCCGGCGCCGACAAGCCGCCTCTCGAACAACCCGGCGAACCCATTTTCTTCGGCACGACGCTCGACCCGGTGTCGGTGATGAGCGAGGCCCGAGCGCGAGCAGAGGCAGCAGCGAACCCCGAGGCCCCAGGGTGGCGAGCCACGGGTGACCAGCACCGGACTTACTACTTCGACGAGACGAACCGCGAGGAGCCTTATCGGCTGTACGTTCCGCCGGACTGGGACGGTGAGTCCAAGTTGCCGCTGGTGATGTTTCTGCACGGCGCCGGGAGCGACCAGAACACGTACCTCGATCAGAACAACCAGCTCATGCTGAGTCTGGCACGAGAGCACGGCTTCTTGCTGGTTTCTGCTTTGGGTGCAGAGGGCGCTTACGGTAACTTTCTAAGGCTTTCCGCCCCCTTCGGCGAGCTAGCGGCCGCCCAAGAGCTGATGGATCAAGTCACGCCCGACAGCGAACGCACCAACGAGCTCAGCGAAACGGACGTCATCAACGTGCTCGAGCAAGTGCTCGAAGAGTATCCCATCGATACGACGTCGATTTTTCTTACGGGGCATTCGATGGGCAGCGGCGGCACCTGGTACATTGGAGCTAAGTACTCCGTCTACTTCAGGGCGATCGCACCGATGTCCGGCCCGTTCGTGCAAGAGACCGGCTACCCCTGGGACAACCTCCGCGACGCTTCGATATTGGTCACCGAAGGAACCCAAACTCCATCACTCGAGGGCAGCCTGCGCCTCGCCGAATGGCTGGTCGACAACGGCTTCGATGCGGAGTACATCGAGGTGAACGCTGACCACGGCGGCATGGTTCCGCTGGTGCTTCCCGACGTCTTCGACTTCTTCGAACGCGCGCGTTCGAACGAGGGGCCATGAACGCAATTCTCCGTACCACAGACACAGCATCGTGCATCACCGTCGTCCTGTTGGCGTGCCTCGTCGCCGCCTGCGGTTCGGAATCAGGTTCGCCATCACAGCCAACCTCGTCGAGCAGTCTCACGAGTTCCAGCGCGAGCACCACCGGCTCAGGAACGACGGGGTCCGTCACCAGTGGCACAACAGGCACTGGTGACGGGACCAGCGCGGGCACGACAGTCGGCAGCGTGGGCACCGACGGTGCCACCGACACCGGAAGCGAAACCACCGGCGCGGGTGGTTCGAGCGGCACCGGCGACGAGACCGCTTCGACGACCGCCACAGCGAGCGGAGGCGCGGCCACGACCAGCAGCGGGAATACCACGACGGAAGGCACGACCACGAGCGGCGCTCCATCGCTGCCCGCGCTCGTGACCTCGGGTCCTGAAGACTACTGGAACACGGAGGGTTCGGTCAGCGAGGTGACGACCGCCGCTGATCTGAGCGTCGACGAGGGCACGACCTTCCAGCGCTGGGACGGTTTCGGCGGCACCTTCAACGAAATGGGCTGGGACGCCCTGTCGGTAGTCAGCTCCGAAATCGAGTACGCGCTCACCCTGTTGTTCGATGCAGAAGAGGGGGCAAATTTCGCGTACGGTCGCATCCCGATCGGAGCCAGCGACTACTCGATGAGCTGGTACACGCTGGCTGAAACCACGAATGACTACGCGATGGAAGACTTTTCCATCGCTCGCGATCAGGAGATGCTGATCCCGTTCATCAAGGCGGCGCAGGAGATCAAGTCCGATCTTCGCTTCTTTGCGAGCCCTTGGGTCGTCCCCAGCTGGATGATGGATAGCGGGCGCAACATGCGCAGCGACGCACAAACGCTCGAAGCACATGCGCTCTACTTCGCCAAGTTCGTCGAGGCGTATGCGGTGGAGGGCATCGAGGTCGAAGCGATTCACACGCAGAACGAGCCCGGGTACGCCCGGGTGCACTGGACGCACGAGCTCTTCATCGATTTCATCAAGAGTTACCTCGGGCCGGAGTTCGAGGCATCGAACGTCAGCGCGGAAATCTGGTGCGGCACCATGTCGCACCCCGACGATGCGGACATCGCTACCACCATCGCCAACGATCCCGAGGCAATGGAGTATGTCAAAGGTTTCGGCCTGCAGTGGAACCTTCAGAGCACGGTGGCCACACTGGCGGCGAAAGCTCCCGTGATGCAGACGGAGCACAAGTGCGGCAACTACAACTTCGAGAGCGACTACTGGGATCAGAGTCGCTACGATCCGAACAAGGCGCAGAACGACCACCTGTACGGCGAGGAGAGCTGGCAGAACATTCGAGACTGGGTGGTGGCCGGCGTGAACTCCTACATCGCATGGAACATGGTGCTCGACACCGTGGGCAAGAGCCTCGACGGCTGGCCGCAGAATGCACTGCTCGTCGTCGACCGGGCGGCGCAAACCCTGATCGTGACCCCCGCCTATTACACCTTCCGCCATTTCTCGCAATACATCGCGCCGGGCGCGACCCGCATCGCGATCAGCGGCAGCGACGACGCCCTCGCGTTCAAGAATCCCGATGGCAGCGTGGTCACCGAGGTCTACAACTCGGGCGAGTCCGCCAAGACGCTGGCGGTGGCCGTCAGCGGCGGCACCTACCAGTTCGAGGTGCCGGCTCACGGTTGGGCGACTCTGCGCACGACGCCGTGACGCGCGACCGCGCCGGTTCCGAAGCCTCAGCGCCAGGGAACACGCAAGCGGCGGAGCAAGTCGTCGTCTTCCACGAGCCGCGAGAGCGTCTCGGCGCGCTGCCGCACGGCGCTGCTCTCCGCTTCGGGCAGCATGCGCGCGAGCAGGTTCAAGGCCATGATGCGAAAGCGCACGAGGCCGCCGTCTCCGGCGTGTTGCAGCGCCCTGCGGGCCTCTGCGATGCCCGCGGCGGTGTCGCCGAGCCGCCATCGACAGTAGGCGACGCCGTTGCTCTTGCGGAACGCGACGAACGGAATGAAGGGCTCGTCGTGGATCTGCTGGAATAGCTCGAGCGCGCCCGACACGTCGGGCTCGGATCCGGGAAGCGCCCGAGTCAGGTGGTAGGCGCGCTGTCCGATGAGTCGAGCGTGATAGCAAGCGCGGGCATCGGTCGAGAGCTCCGGCGCAGTGAGCCAAGCCTCGATGCGTTCGAACAGCAGCCGCGAGCCGTCGCGGTCGCCCGCGTCGGTGAGCAGCTTTGCGCGCAGTAGCGCTACCTCGACTTGGCAGGCGGTCCCCGCTTGGGCAGCGCTAGCTTCGGCGAGTTCCAGGCGTCGAGTGGCGTCGATCTCGAGCCGCATGCGGAGCAGCACCGAGGCCATGCCGACGTGCACCCACGCCGCGAGCCGCGACTCCGTCACGGGGGGGCGATCCCAAAGGTTCAATTGTTCGAAACGGAGCGAGGTCGGCAGGTCGGCGAAGCGGCTGTGGAACTGACCCATCCACTCGGCCCATCGCTCCAAGGATGCGGGAACTCCGAAGTAGCGCAGCAGCCAACGCCCGTATTGCCCTCCGGGCTTCTGCCCGCGCTTCGCGAGCCTCCTGAGCCCCTTCTCGACCACGTGCGGATCCGACGGAACCGCGGCGACACCCCGTGTACGACGCAGGAGCTCATCGCTGAGCGCCGCCCAACCGCCAGCTTCGGACACGAACGCGAGCACGACCGTCTCCCATGAGAAGCCTACCGGCGGGGCGCTGGCCTCGGCCGCGGCGTGTGCCGGCACCGGCTGAGCATGTCCGGATTCGTGTCCTGGCGCCTTCACGGAACTTCCATCTTAATTCCCGCCATGACTTACTTCATGATCGATATCGAGGCAGACGGCCCGATTCCCGGAGACTACTCGATGGTCTGCCTGGGCGCAGTAGTCGTCGAGCCTCAGCTGTCACGCACGTTTTACGGGCGCCTAAGGCCGATTTCCCAGCAGTGGATCCCCCGCGCTCTGGCGGTGAGCGGCTTCAGCCGCGAGCAGACGCTGGCCTTCGACGACCCGCGGGAAGTGATGCGTCGCTTTGCGGAGTGGATCGTCGAGAATGGCCCCAAGCGGCGGCTGTTCATCTCCGACAACAACGGCTTCGATTGGCAATTCATCAATTGGTACTTCCACCACTTTCTGGGCGACAATCCGTTCGGGTTCAGCTCGCAGAACCTGGGCTCGCTCTACAAGGGGCTGGTGAAGGATACGTTCAAGACCTTCAAGCACCTGCGCCGCACCAAGCACACGCATCACCCGGTGGATGACGCCAAGGGCAACGCCGAAGCTTTGCTCGCCATGCGCGAGGCAGGGCTCAAGATCAGCTGGGACTGAGGCTCCTGGGTTATGGGTGGAGGTGGGGCGCACCGCTCCCAGGACCACAATTTTATCTGACAAGAGGAGAAACTGGTCCCCTTTTCGATCGCGTCGATTGGTTGAAGAGTTGGGGTGCAACGCTAGCGTCCCCAAACGATAGGTGGTCACTGCCGTTGCCAGACCCCGATATGAGAACAGAACCCGCCGCGTATAGCTTCGTCCGTTCACGCACCAAGCTGGCAATGGCGCTGCCGGCGCTCTGCCTGTTGGCGCTACCCGCTTGCGGTGGCGGAGATGAAGCGTCCGGCAATTCGCCCAGTGGTAGTGGAAGCTCCAGTGGGAACACGGTGTCCAGCAATACCTCGGGCGGTGTCACCGGCACCAACGCGGCGACGCAGACGGGAAGCAGCCTCAGTGCAACTGGGAGCATGGGAACGACCACCGCCGGCGCGACCACCTCTGCGAACGGGGGGTCCGGCACCGGGGGCGCCCCGACCACCGGCGTGAGTTCGACCGGCGGCGCGGGGGGCACCGCAGGGGGAAACGGTGGCGCTACCAACACTGGAGGTGCCGACGCAACCAGCACTGGAGGTTCCGCTGGGTCGGGGCCGGCGGTGTGCCCAGACACTTACGAAAACCCAATCATTTGGGAAGACCTGCCGGACCCGGAGGTGATCCGTGTCGACGACACCTACTACTACACGGCTTCCTCGTTCCATCATTCCCCGGGTGCGCCAGTCCTGCGCTCGTACGACTTGGTCCACTGGGAGTACGTGAGTCATTCGGTCCCGGCATTGGACTTCCACGCTTCGTACGACCTTGGCGGTGGCGGCTCGTACGTCAACGGCATCTGGGCATCGACCCTGCAGTATCGCAAGAGCAACCAAACCTTTTACTGGATGGGCTGCATGCACGGCGTCGGCGGCGGTTGGGTGTTCACGGCGACGGCGCCCGAAGGCCCGTGGGAAAAGCACCAGGGCGGGTGCTACTACGACATGGGCTTGTTGATCGACGATGACGACACGATGTACGTCGCCTCCGGCAACGACACCATCAGCGTGGCCGAGCTCAGCGCTGACGGCCTGAGCCAAGTGCGCAGCGAGGTAGTCCTACAGACGCCGTCGAGTGTCGGCGGTCCCCTCGAGGGCGCGCGTTTCTACAAAAGAGGCGACACTTACTACATCTTCTTGACCCAGTACGCGAACGGCGAATGGGTGATCCGATCCACGAACGGGCCCATGGGGCCGTACGAAGGGCCTCGAGAGTTCGCCGTCAGACTGCCCTACGCAGGCAAGCCTGGTTCCGGGGGTTCCCCTCACCAGGGTGGCATCGTAGAGACGCAGAACGGTGAATGGTACTACATGGGGTTCAACGACTCGTTCCCGGCGGGTCGTATCCCCGTGATGATTCCGATGACCTGGAGCGACGACGGTTGGCCGTCGGTCGATCTGGTGGACGGTGAGTGGGGCGGTTCGTACCCGTTCCCCGATCTGCCGTGTGGTTCCAACAAGGTCAAGGCCTGGAATCCCAAGGACACCTTCCAAGGCGCCGAGCTTGCTCCGGAATGGGAATGGAACCACAACCCGGACGACAGCAAATGGTCGGTAGGCGATGGTCTGACGCTCCAAGCGGTGACCGTGACCGACGACCTCTACGCGGCCAGAAATACCCTCACTCGGCGCATCGAAGGGCCTGCGTCTTTCGGAACCATCGAGCTCGACTTCAGCGGTATGCAGGACGGCGACGTCGCGGGCATCGCCGCCCTCCGCGATCGTTCGGCGTGGATCGGCGTCAAGAAAGCCAACGGTGTGGCGCGTGTCGTGATGACCAATGGTGTCGACATGAACACGAGCTGGGAGACCACGAGCACGGGCACCGAAGTCGCGGGCGCAGACCTGTCCGGAACCAAGATCTGGCTGCGCGTCGAAGCCGACGTGCGAAGCAGTGGCGGCGGCACCGCGACGTTCTCGTACAGCACGGATGGCTCTCAGTTCCAAGCGCTCGGCAACACGCTGACGATGAACAAGGACTGGCAGTACTTTCTCGGGTACCGCTTCGGAATCTTCAACTACGCGACGGAGGCGACCGGCGGGTCCGTCAAAGTCCTTTCTTTCGAAGCGGTCAAGCAGTAGCCCCGGCGCGTCTCGCGTTGACGCGCTCGCTGGGGTGCTCCACCCTGCCGCTCATGAGTGGCGGGTCCGGATCGCTCGTGGTGGTGACAGTCGTGGCGGCTGTGGCGGGTGTCGCCGCCGGCGCTTGCGGCGGGCCGTCAGCTCCCGCAGAGTCCGGCGTTGCCCCCGCCCCAGCGAAGCACGCGCCAGCCAAGTCTTCGGGTGAGGCCGCAGCGGCACGCGGCGGGGGAGGAGAGAGCCGCGTTGCCTTCACTGTGTACTTCGCCAATCGCGAATACGTGGAAACCGGGAACGACAGCCTCGACCCCATGCTCGCCGAGCGCGTCATGTTCGAGCCAGCGCTCGCGACGGGCGGAAGCGATCGCCTCGCCACCGCTGCACTGCGCGCCCTCGCCAACGGCCCGACATCCGCTGCTGCTCTGCCTGTCATTCCAGAACGAATACGGATCCGAAGTGTCCACGTCCGAGAAGGGATCGCGGAGATCGACTTGGCTCGCGCAGGCCTCAGCGGCGGCTCTCTGGAAGAGCAGCTCTTCGTGGCATCGATCGTGCGGACGCTCACGCAACTTCCCGACGTGAGCGCGGTAAGGTTCCTGGTCGAAGGACAGCCCACCGAAACCTTGATGGGCCACGTGAGCACCGCTCAGCCGCTCTCGGCTTCGGACTACTAGCCCCGCCAGGAACCGCGAAACCAGTCTACGCCTGCGCCGCACTCGTGGCGTTCCAGCGCTCGCCAAGCGGGTCGAGTGTTCTTTCACTCCTGCGAATAAAAGAACTCTTCCTTGACGATTTTGCCGTTCTCGATGGTGAAGAGCCCCACTTCGTCCATGTGGATCCGCTGGCCGCTCGGCTTGTACGTAATGTCGTACGCGAAGCGCACGGCGAAGCGGTTGTCGTGCGGATAGGGCCCGTGAACCTCTTCCTCATGAACGATGTGATTGGTGGTCCACCACTCGCTTTTGGCTCGGATCGCTTCGAGTCCGTTCGAAGTCCGGTCCATGCCCGGCACGGCGGCCGCTTCTACACTGATCGCATCTTCGGCGAAAAGCGAGCCCAGGCACTCCTCGTGCTTCCCCTGCTGGATCAGGGCGACGTACTTCTTCGCGATTTCCTGGTTGGTCACAGCTCGTCTCCTTTGGAGCTCGCCAGTGCTACTTTGGAGCTGGTCAGTGCTACCGAGCACGGGGCCTGAGTCTCGACGGCCCCAGCCCTGACCGTACGACTATTTCTTTTTTTCGACAGCGGCTTTGGACTGCTGCCGTTCTTGCTTCTTCTGGTTCGTGACGGTCTTCGCTGCGTCCTTCTGTTTCTTGTCGCGCTGTTTCGCCTTCGGGGACTTATCGCCCATGTTGATCTCCGGAGCTGGCTGCAGAAGCCAGTCTCGCTCATTAAGGTACGCCCGCAGCTCGCTGATGGCAATCGCGGATATGAGCATTTTGCGAGCGGCCCGCTGGGGCTGCTTCGTTCGTAGCGCAGCACCCAAGGCAAGCAGCGTCACAATGCCACGCAGCGTGGCGCCACTCGACCCGTTTCGTCGCTGGGCCAACCTCTACCGATGGGCTCCCCGAGGTCACGGCTCGCTTGGCTCGCTGGTCTCCTCACGTCCGTCGTCGCCGGCGCTTGCGGAGACGGCGAAAGCCCGCCGGGTGTGACCGCAGCGGGAGGCACCGGCGTTGACGGCAACGGCGGCGCTGGTGGTGGTGGCGACGACGCAGGGAGCACCGCGGAGGGCGACGCGGGGCTCTTCTCTTTCGCGACGCTAGGTTCGCGGCGATGGGTGCGGCGAGTGCGCGCCGGCATCACCAGCGGCGCGGCCATCACCCATGGCGCGGCGTGGATCGGCGGGCTGATCGCAGAAGTGGCGAGCGGCGATCCGCTGTCGTCCATCGGCGTCGCGTGGCTGTCGTGGTGAATGCTACGCCAACCCCTGCCGCACCTTGCGCCGCAGACCCTGCAGCGTAAACGGCTTTTGCAGGAAGTCCACGCCGTCTTCCAGGACTCCGTGGTCCACCACTACCTTGTCCGTGTACCCGGAGGCGTACAACACGCGAACCCCCGGTTGGATCGCTTCCAAGCGTTCGTACAATTGCCTGCCATTCATCTCGGGCATGATGATGTCCGTCAGTAGCAGATCGATCGGAACGTTCGAAGCAGTCACGAGTCGCAGGGCTTCGTTCGGCGTCCGCGCCTCGATGACATCGTAGCCTGCCGCCTCCAGCGTCTCGCACATGAGCTGCCGCACCATGCCCTCGTCTTCGACGACGAGAATGGTGCCGCTACCACGGTCGGCGGACTCTTCGGAATGGGACTCGCTCGCCTCGACGGCACCCTCTGCGCGCGGCAGGTAGATCTTGAACGTGGTCCCGCGGTTCGGTTCGCTGTACACCCAGATGCTGCCCCGGTGCTGATGCACGATCCCAAATACCGTGGCTAGTCCGAGTCCAGTGCCGCCGCCCTGCACCTTCGTGGTGAAGAACGGCTCGAAGATCCGTTTCTGGGTGGCCGCGTCCATTCCACACCCGGAGTCGCTGACGGCTAGCATCGCGTAGTGACCCGCCGCATGCGAACACTTGTGTTTCACCAAGTAGGCTTCGTCCAGGTAGACGTTGCTGGTCTCTACGGTGAGCCGCCCGCCGCTGGGCATCGCGTCGCGGGCGTTGATCACCAGGTTCAGCAGAATTTGTTCCACCTGACCTTTGTCGACCCGCACGCGATACAAGTCCGGCGAGAGCAAAGCGCGAAGCTCGATATCCTCTCCGATCAGCCGGCGCGTCATGGACTCGAAGTCCACGATGATGGCGTTGAGGTCGAGCACTCGCGTTCTCAGGATCTGCTTGCGACTGAACGCAAGAATCTGATGGGTCAGGTTCGCGGCGCGATCCGCCGCTTCGTTCACGGCCTCGAGGTGACGTCGAAGTTCGTCGTCCGGTGCCAAAGCATCCATCACGAGTTCGACGTGGCCCATGATCGGAATCAGCAGATTGTTGAAGTCGTGAGCGATGCCGCCAGCCAGTTGACCGATCGACTCCATCTTTTGAACCTGCAAAAGCTGCGCTTCGAGCTCCCTGTGCTCGGTCACGTCATGGGTGGTCCCGATGTACTTCTGAAGCTTGCCGTCGTTGTCGAAATAGGGATGGGCGACGTCGTGCACGATGCGCACCGTGCCGTCGGGGCGGACGATGCGATGCTCCAACTCGTACACACCCCGCTTCGAAAACGCTTCCCGGAATGTCCGGTCCAGCAAGTCGGCGTCTTCGGGGTGGATGTTGTTCGCGAGCATCTGCGCGTAAACGGGTGATCCATCCGCCGGATCGAGCCCATAGATGCGGAACTCTTCTTCCGACCAGATCGTTTCCTGCGTTGCCACGACGTATTCGAAACTGCCGAAGCGACCGACTCGCTGGCTCTCGAGCAGGATGTGCCTCATCCGGTTCAGGTGGACCTCATCGTGCTTGCGTTGAGTGATGTCGCGCACGCGCAGCGCAATCGCGTCGACCCCTGGCGTGTCGAGCATGTTCTCCAGAGACGCCTCCAGCCACACCCAACCGGCATCGCTGCGGCGCAGGCGATACTCGATCAGTCGAGTGGCTTTCGGTGAGTCGGCGAGCTCGCCCAACACCGCATGGATGGCGGTGCGATCTTCTTCGTGGATTGCCTCGAGCGTGAAAGGACTGGCGCAAGGCTGTGCTTCACAGCCCAGGATCCGCATGAACGCTGCGTTGCACGAGACGACGCTCCAGTCGGCGCTGAGCAGCGCGATCCCCTCGGAAAGGTTGGAGACCAAAGCTTGGTAGGTTTCGACACGCTCGAACCCGATCGGAGTTGGGCGCGGCGTCAAGGACGACTTCTTTTCGCGCACTGTCATCGATCCCCCGCTCAACCGTTGTGAAACCGCTGCGCCTGTGCGAGCTATCGGAACCGTAGCGCGGTCCGAATCGGATTGTGTAGGTGTGTTCTCGGTATCGTACGCTCTGCAATTCTCGCGCCGAGGGTGGCCTCTGCTCGAGGTGCATCGCCTACGACCGCGCAACGAGGTAAAAAGGCTGCCTCCGAGCCGGGCCGAACTTCCGTTTGGCAATCGGCCGGTGCTGCAACGACCATGACCGCTCGGCCCATGTCGCTCGAATTCCGATTCCTCGGTCGCGACGACCCACTGCGCGAACAGGCGCGCGAGCTGCGCTTTCGTGTTCTGCGGGAACCCTTGGGGTTTTCTCGCGCGGAGGTGACGGTCGAGGGTGAGAACGATTCGATACTCCTCGCCGCGCTCGAGGAAGGGCGCGTCGTCGCTTGCGTGATGTTCACTCCACACACGGCCGAACGCGGCCAGCTCCGGCAGATGGCGGTGCACCCGTCACGACAGGGAACGGGCGTCGGTCGAGTATTGGTGCGTCAGCTCGAGCAGGCAGCCGCCGCCCAGGGGTTCGAAGAAATCGAGTTGCATGCGCGCGATCACGCCGTCGGCTTCTACGAGAAGCTCGGCTACGCACGCGAAGGTGCGCCGTTCATCGAACTGGGCATCGAGCACGTCCTCATGCGGAAGCGGTGGTGACCGCCCGGAGTGTGTGCCAGAGTAGCGCTCGAGGCGCGGTGATGGTGTCCGCTCACGTTCGATCCCGGCGTTCGATCCACGGGTGGGTGCTCGCGTCGCTTTTCGTCGTCGCCTGTGGTTCGACGCAGCAGGAAGGCGACACTGCCGTCCAGGGGGACCTGTTTTTTCCGGAAGGAATCGAGCTGCTGCCACCACCGATCGACATGCCTGGCCTCACCATGGTTGCCTATACTTTGCGTGATGGTCCGCGGGGGCTGGAACTTTACGTCGCACTCCGGAACGATGCCGAGACCCCCGCCTGTGGCGCGTCGATCTCGGTCGACCTCTATGACCGCGATCAGCTGTCCCTCGCGTCGTCGGTCATCGGCGTGATCGGGGGCTCCCCCTATCAGGTCGTCGAGCTTCCGGACACCTACTCCGCCTGCGTTACCCCTGGCCAGGTGGCGATGGCCGCGCTGACGGACTGGCCCGACTACGTCTCGGCCGGCGCTGTGGGACAGTTGGCTTATCGCTGCCCCTACTTCGAGTTCGCGGTCACACCTGCCGGCGAATTGCGCTTGAGCGACGTGGCGAAGGAGTCGACTTCCGCCGGGGACGTGTACCGGGGCACGTTCACGAACGAACTCGCAATCACGGTGGAGACACCGCAAGTCGTCATCTTTCCGCAGACAGAATCTGGCAGGCCGCTTGGCATGTCGAGTGTGCAAGGCACGCTGACGCTCGCGCCTGCAGCCAGCTGGGCTTTCGAGAGCGCCCCCACCGAGGTCACGGGTGCCGGCTTCGAGATTTTTCCGAGCGCTTCTCAAGCTACGAGCGAATGAACTCGCTGCAGGGCGCGGGTGTCGGCGGAGTCACGCCCATGCGTCCTACTTCTGAAGACTGAAGATGATGGCCGACCGCCAGCAGAAGCGCGCGCCCTGTCGCGGCGAAACAAAGGGCTCAGCTCTGGCGAAGCTTGGGGTTACTCTGGTGGGAGCTATGCGACAGATCCACTTCACGACGGTGCTGATGGGTATCGTGCTATGCGCCTCGCCGGCGTGTCACCGTGGCGATCGCGACGATGATGCCTCGCGCGGCGCCAGCCAGGAGCGTGCCGCGTCGAGCAAGATCAGCCGTTTCAGCCTGCAGTTCGAGGGAGCCGAGTCCCTCGACTTCGAGCGACACGGCGATGAGTTTACCATCGCGACTTCGGCGGGAAAGGCTTGGGGGACCCTGAAGCTCGCAGCCGATCGGGTGAAGCTCGAGCAGGACGGAAAAGAAACCGCGAAAGCCAAGGCAAAAGAGTATGGCTTCAAGGTGTATGACGGCGATCGCGAGCTCTTCAAGGTCAAACGCAAAGGTAACGGTTACGAAGTGAGGCGCGCCGACGATACCGAGATGGGGCGTTTCGATGCGCAGTCCGGACGCTTTGCGAGTGACGAGGTGACTCTCCAGTCCACCGCTACCGCCTCAGTGCTCGAACGTGGCGGTCGCAAGCTCGTGACAGTGCAGGGCCCACTCAGTTCGAGCGCTGCCCTCATGCTGACCGTCACTGAAGCCACGCTGCCGCAGCGCCTCGTCATGGCAGCTATCGTAGAAGAGCGTATCGCTCCTTGAGTCACTCGCTCGGCATCTCCGAGACGCGACGGAATCGCATCGGGGGTCGCCCAGGATGGCTCGCGATGATCGTATCCGGCTCGACGAGCTCGAGCGCGACGCGGAGCCCGGGCGCTTTCTCGAACACGATTTTCGACGTCGCGAAGGCAGCGAGAGGGATTCGCGTGCGCAGCAACTCTACGCCGTGAGAGCGCGACAGCAGGGTGCCGTCGGCCTCCAGAGCGACTTCTGCCCCTTCGAGTTCGTGCAACGCTTCGGCGCGAACAGCTTCTCGTTGCTCGGTTGCGGCCGGTTCCACGAACGCGTGCTCGACGAATTCGAGCAGCTCGGGGCTGACAGTCAGGCGATAACTGCCCCACCAGGCGGATTTCATGAGGTACAGAACGCACGACGGCCCCGGATGTGACAGCCGCCGCGAATGAAACGGAACATGGTGTAGGTCCTGACTCGCCCTTGGCTGCGTCTCGTTTTGGTCTGTCGCCTAGGTTGGGGGGGGCTTTTGTGTCCCCCCTGCCGTGTAAATCATGAACCAGTGAGTGGTGATGCGTTCGTGAAGCTGCCGTGAACACCGCCGTGCTGCTATTGGCTACGCGAATTCGCTGCGGTAGACCGAAGTTCTACCGTCGTGGGGACGTTCCGATGCGCAATACCTCCAAGATTACATCGCCTACTGCTTGGCTCATCTATCTCGTAGCGCTAGGCAGTGCGGCGCTTGCCTGCAGTTCCACGCACAGCTCCACGCCGGTCGTAGAAGGGACCACGAGTATCGGGGGTACCTCGATGACTGGCGTCGGTGGCACGGCGGGCGATGGCAACGCAGGCGGCAGTGACAGCTCGTCCGGTAATACTGCGACCACCACGGGCGGCGCCCCGAGCCTCGGTGGCAGCGCAGGCGTAGGCACCGGCACGGACACAGGGGGACGTGCCGGTTCCAGCAGCGGTGGCAGCAGCGGTATCGGCGGCAGCAGCGGCATCGGCGGCAGCACCACCACCACGAATGCGGGCGGTAGTGCCGGTAACGGAGGCGCCGAGCCATGCACTCCGAACCCTTGTGAGCACGGCACGTGCGCACCCGAGGGTGATACTTTTATCTGCGACTGCGGTGACACGGGGTACACCGGCGACCTCTGCGAAGCGGAGATCGACGAATGCGAGTCCGAGCCGTGTGAGAACGGGTCGTGCATTGATGGCATCGGGTACTTCGATTGCGACTGTGGTGACAGCGGGTACACGGGTGAGTTCTGCGAGACCTTGATCCAGGACTGCGCCGCCAGCCCTTGCGAGAACGGGGGTGCGTGCAGCGACAGTGGCGCCACGCGCACTTGTGATTGCACCGGTACCGGTGCGACAGGTGTCAGCTGCGAGGTGGACATCGACGAGTGCGATCCAAACCCCTGCGAGCATGGCACCTGCGAGAACGGCACCAACGAGTACACTTGCGACTGCAGCGGCACGGGGTACAGCGGCAAGAACTGTCAGAACGACATCGACGAGTGCGCGTCGAATCCGTGCCAGCATGGCGGTGAGTGCGAGGACGAGGTGAATGGTTACACTTGCGACTGCAGCGGCACGGGGTACAGCGGCAAGAACTGTCAGAACGACATCGACGAGTGCGCGTCGAATCCGTGTCGCAATGGTGGTGAGTGCGAGGACGGTGTCAACGAGTACACGTGTAGCTGTCCAGAGCCGTGGGAAGGGCAGAACTGCGAGCGCGGGACCTTGACGGTGGACGCTACGGTGCGCGGTTACTATACCGACGCTGACTGGTTTCAACCGACGACCCTGGACTGCTTCGCTGGCAAGGCAGCCGTCACCCATCGTGCCTTCTTCGTCTTCCCGATCCCGGATTTCGAAGGCACGGTGAGCTCGGTGACGTTCCGCCTGGAAATCGAGGAGTTCATGACGGACATCAGCGAAGTCCTCGGGTTCTACGATGTTTCGAGCGACATTCCGGTCCTGGTCGACCTCAGCGGCGATTGGCCCTCGATCTACGCCGATCTCGGCGAAGGCACGCAATACGCGAGCCACACCATCGCGTGGGTCCATCTCGGCACTGTTCGCTCGATCGCGCTCGGCAGCGCTGCTAATTTGGACGTCGCGCTCGCGCGCGGCGACGATTTCGCGATCGGAGTAGCCGTGACGTCGATCGAGGGCGACGCTGAGCAGTACGTCGGCTTCCTGGTAGACGGCGAACCGAGCGTGCAGAGCTTGCAGATCGTCGTCGGCCCATGACCGTGTAGCGACGAACGGCGCTCGGGTCGCGGGTCGCGCGCGTGCTGGCACACGTATTGCTTGCTTCGCTGTCAGGGAGCTTCGGATCAGGGCGCGCAGGCTTCGCCACCGTCGTTGTCGGCGATCGAGATCTCACCGACGATATTTTCGACACCGATCGCGTCACGCAGCATTTCTGCTTCACACATGGGGAGCGCTTCGTTGAGAACGACCGTGAAGCCGTTACCGACGCTTTCCAAGTCGTGGAGCCCGCCGAGATCTCGAAGCACGGGGTTGTCGCTGATCAGGAGCCGCCCGCCGACTCGTGTGAGTGCCGCGAGCCCGTCGACTGTCTCGATTTCGTCATTGGCGCCGATGGAGAGGTCACCGTCGACGCGTGTGAGTGCCGCGAGCCCGTCGAGATCTTGGAGATCTTGGTTGTAGCTGATCACGAACTCTCCGCCCACGAACGTTAGGGAGCTGAGCCCATCGAGGTGCTCGATGCGGTTCGAATATATCTGGAAACGCCCGGCGACGCTGGTGAGCGAACGGAGGCCATCCAGGTTCTGCAGCGGATTGTGTTGAACGGCGATGCTTTGCGCTTCGGACACGAAATGCAGCCCTTCCAAGCTAGTCAGCGCTTGGTTCCGGGCGACGAGGAGACTCCCCAGGCTAGTGAGCGCCTCCAATCCTTCGAGACTCTCGAGGTCCGGATTGTCATTGAGGCTCAATCCATCGAGAAGCTCGAGCGAATCCAGGTCAGCCAGGTTCTTCAAGCCGACGGCGTTGCTGATCGTGAGTGCGTTCACCCTCGAAAGACAGGAAAGCGCAGCGAGCGACGCTACCGGCACTGGTATCCAGCCGTCGTCGTGGGTGAGGCTTCCGATGGTCAAGCTGCCGGTGATCTCACGGACGTCGCGCAGTGCCTCGAGCTCTGCTTCGGTCACAGCGGTCACGCTGCCCTCGACCACACGGAGGTCACCGTCGCAAGTTCCGCTGGCGCCGCCAGCTCCTGTAGTGCTCGAGGCTCCACCCGAGCTCGAACTCGTCGGACCGTCGTTGCCAGTGTTCGAGGACGCTCCTGCTTCGCTGCCACCCGCTGTCGTCGCGCCGTCGGTCGTCATGGCAGCGTCCGTCGTTCCGCCGCCGCCCGTCGATGCACCGGCACCCGTCGCTCCTGTGGAGCCCGCGCCACCGCTACCCGAATCGAGGGGCTCAGCGTCAGGGCCCGCGGTGGTTCGCTCCCCAGGGACGCACAGGCTGGTCGGGGGAGCTTCACCGCACATGCTCAAGATCGCTTCGCTGGTGGCCTCAGCGCAGCGGGCGTAGGGCGATACCTCGCCGCAGCTCAGATCGCTCGCGCATTCCTTCTGACAGCGCTCACAGGTGCACACGAGGCTTCCGCAGTCGGCGTTGCTGTCGCACGATTTCAGCCAATGAGTTTGGCTGTCCGACGAAGTGCCCGGTCCCGGGTCCTTGTCGAGCTCGGGGCTGGTACATGCCAAGAGTACGAACGCGGACGCGGCAATGAAGAGTTTCGGCATCATGGGAGCTTCGCTGAGGGGTCAGAGGGCTGGGTTACATCTTGTTCGCGGTGATCCCCGACCACCGACTGGCCGCAATAGAACGTGACTTTGGCGGTGCCCGCCGTGGGTCGCGTCGCGACGCTGTTGTGCTCGGCGACCTGGCTCCACAGTTCCGACAGCCCTTTACGGGTTTCGGCGAGGAGGCTCTTGATCCTCGCTTCGAAGGGATGGCCCGGCCAGACGTCGAAGGAATACGTGCTGCCGCCTACTTGGTCGGGAGGCAGCGCTCGGGTCTGGCCGTTTCGGAGCTTGGTGCACATGGCGCTCACGACGGCTTGATGGTGGTCGACGAGAGCAGCTTCCCAGCCCGCCGTGTCACCAAGCGGAATGACGCAGCGAAGCGTGCTGTAGCTCGGATCGCGAGAGTCGCCGGCGTCGACTCGGAAGCGACCGTCGCTCACCAAGCGCAGCACGATGGGTTCGAGCGCTGCGGGGTCGAGCCTCAGGCGAGCCGCGAGCTCACTCCGTTTGAGCGACCCCTCACGGTACACGAACATCCATGCCATCGCCGAAAGTGCATCGGCGTCGCCGTTCTGCGCTTCCTGCGCCAGGTCCGAATCCGGCGCGACGCGGTACGTCGACGCCTCGCCGCGGCCGCGCTGATAGACGAGCCCAGTTTCCACCAGGTCGCGCAAGATGCTCTTCACACTCGCCTCGTCGTCTCGGGCAAAGCGCGCGAGCACTTGGGCGCGCGTGGCCACTTCGACGCCTCGCAGGTAGTCGTACACGGCTTGCCACAAGGTCGTGCCGCCCTCGGAGGCGCTCTCGGTCAAGCGATCGACCTTCTGCTGGTACGAACGCAAGGCAAGCCCGAACATGTCAGCGACGATCTTGCGAGACAAGCCCTGTCGCTCGAGCTCCGTCACCAGATCGAGAAACACCTGATTCGCGACCTGTTGCAGGGGCGACCGCACCCCCTGCGCTGTAGCGATCTGCGCAATGAGCACGGTCGTCTGTCGGACGAGCGCATCGATCACGAGCTGCACGTTCATGGCTTGGCTGCAGTATTGGCTTCCGTCGGAGGCAGTGGCCAGTGTGAATAATCTCACCCCTTGGAAAGCGCGCCCAGTTCACGCGGATTAACGCTCGCCCGCGCTGGACAAGGCGTCTGGGGCGCTGACATCGATTCTGACGATATGCGGACTGCGATCGACGGAAGCGACTGGCGGAACGGGCTCGATGAACTCTGGCAGGGCGCGCTGCGAGAGAGCGCCGGTTTCGACGCGGACGACGATCTCTCGGCCCCTTCCGACAGTCAGCTCGACCGACTCCTCGGCGTCGAGGTGCTGCGGCTCAATAATCAGGGCGTGAAGAGCATCGACGCGGTGAGATCGCTCCAGAAGCTCAGGGTGCTCGACGTCGGTTGGAGCCGAATGGAGAGCATCGAGCCGCTCTCGACGCACACGGAGCTCGAGGTGCCAGCTCGGCAACGTAGACTTTCGGGGCCTCCCGTTCGCCTCCTATTCCGCGGAGGTCACCTTTCTCATCGACCTGGACCCCGGTCCCTCGGGCAAGCACGGACAGGTGCTCGTCAACTACGGTTTCGAAGACAAGTTCGTGATCTGCGGCGGCCTCAACGAGCTCTTCAGCCTGGTCAACCAAATGCTTCTCGAGGGAAGCTTCCAGTTCGGCCCGATCGAGGGTTATGAACAGAAGTACGACCTGCTCACCTCCGCCGGTAAGCAGGCGCGGTTGGTCGAGCTACTCGGTAAACGGCAGCATTGAATGACAGACGTATTGCAGCATGCGAGGTCTATGGGCCAGCCCAACGGTGCGGCGGACCGGCAGCACCAAGAAGCCGCAGGAGTACCCCTACTTCGAAGGGAAACGAGGCTCGCAGCACTGGGGGCAATAGCGCTGAGGCTTACGATAGCTCCTCTTTTTGCGCAACCGGACCGGTGAGGCGACCGAGGCAGTGGTAAACTGCCATGAGGTTTCACCATGACTCTACCCTTCGAGCACCCTCGCCCGCCGCCCAGTTCGGCGACGCTCGTTTGCGACGACGGTGAACCGATGGAATCGGCGCGCCACCGGCAGCAGATGACCGTTCTCATCGAGTCGCTCGAGCACGCCTGGCGTGAACGCTCGGACTTCTACGTTGGCGGCAACATGTTCCTGTACTTCAGCGAGGTGCAGGCCAGGAACAACGACTTCCGTGGTCCCGACGTATTCGTGGTGACGGACACGACTCGGCGAGAGCGTCGCGCGTGGGTTGTGTGGGAAGAGGACGGCAGGGCCCCGGATGTCATCATCGAGCTCTTGTCCCCCAAGACGGAAGCGGTGGACCGCGGAGAGAAGATGCGGATCTACGCGCGCAGCCTCAAAGTGGGCGAGTACTTCTTGTACGACCCATTTTCTCACGTGTTCGAGGGCTACGACCTCGACCTGCGCCGCCAGGTCTACGTTCCGAAGGCTCCGTTGGCATCGGGGCAGCTCTGCTGCGAGCAACTGGGGCTCCTGCTCGGCAAGGCTCGCGGCACCCTGTACGCAGTGACGACGGAGTGGCTCCGCTGGTTCGACGCGGAGGGGCGACTCTTGCCCATGCCCAGCGAGCAGGCAAACGCCGAACAGGTCAGAGCTGACACTGCAGAGCAACGTGCCGACGAGGAAGCTCGCAGAGCGGACGAGGAAGGTCGCCGTGCGGACGAGGAAGCTCGCCGTGCGGACGAGGAAGCTCGCCGTGCCGACGAGGAAGCTCGCCGCGCCGAGGAGACGCGAGTCCGCCTCGACCACGCACTCGCCGAGTTGGAGCGACTCGAGCGCCCGACCAGAAGGGATTGACTGTCGGGGTGTCTCCTGAGTTCAGTTCCGCTCTGGCGGTGTTCGGCACCGCTTCGGACGTTGGCAAGAGCCTGATGACCGCGGCCTTCTGTCGCTTGTTGCGCGACGACGGTTACTCTGTCGCCCCCTTCAAGGCACAGAACATGTCCAACAACTCGTACGTCGCGCTCGATGGCGGTGAAATCGGGCGGGCTCAATACGTGCAGGCAATCGCCGCGCGCACCGAGCCGTCGGTGCACCACAACCCGGTGTTGCTCAAGCCCTCGGCTGATGACTTCAGCCAGCTCATCGTTCACGGGCAGGCCGTTGGTCGCGTGCAAGCGCGCGCGTATTTCGAGGACACCGAGCCGCTGCGCCGTCTGGCTTTTCAGAGCCTGGCCAGGCTGCAACAGCAGCACGACGTCGTCGTACTCGAAGGCGCTGGTTCGTGCGCAGAGGTCAATCTACGCGCGCGTGAGTTCGTCAATTTTCCGGCGGCTCACCAGGCGCACGCGCGCGTGGTGCTGGTGGCGGACATCGATCGTGGAGGCGTCTTTGCGCAAATCGTCGGTAGCCTGGCGGTAATGCCCGACGAGGATCGCGCGCGGGTGTCGGGCATCATCGTCAACAAGTTCCGCGGCGACCGGTCATTGTTCGACGACGGCGTCGCCTATTTGGAGCGGCACACGGGCCTGCCGATTCTCGGCGTGGTGCCCTACGAGTACGGTTTGGATCTCGATTCCGAGGACGCGGTGCCGCTGACAGTGGCGCTCGACCCGCCGGTGGGGGCGGACGCCGACAAGCTCAAGATCGCCGTGCTCAGGCTGCCGCACATCTCCAACTTCACGGACTTCGATGCGCTCGCGCGCGTGCCCTCGGTCGCCGTCCACTACATTTACCGCGCCCGCCCGCTCGGCGACTATGCCGCCGTCGTCCTGCCCGGTTCCAAGAACGTCGCTGCCGATTTGGGCTGGTTGCGCCAGAGCGGTCTCTTCGAAAGCGTGCTGCAGTATCATCGCGCGGGAGGCAAGCTGGTGGGGATCTGCGGGGGCTTGCAGATGCTGGGAACCCGCATCGTCGATGCGGAAGGGATCGAGAGCAATGAGCGCGAGGTCGCCGGTTTCGGTCTGATCGATGCTGTCACCGAACTCCGGCAGCCCAAGCTCGTACGGCGTGTCCAAGGCGCGTTCCTCGCATCGGGCATCGCTGTGACCGGGTACGAGATCCACCTGGGGAGGACCAGCTATGCGCAGCCCTCTCCGCTGCTCGTGCTCGATGTCGACGGCGAGGCGGTCGTCGACGGCGTGCTGGACGTGTCGCGCCGCACCTGGGCCACCTACCTGCACGGCGTGTTCGACGAGGCTCCCGCGCGCCAAGCCTTCTTGCGCTGGGTGGATCCCAGCAGCACGCAACGTGAGGTCGGCCCCGACCGAATCGAGTGGGTCGACGAGCAGCTCGACGCCTTCGCAGCCCACATCCGCAAGCACGTCGATTGGGGGCTCGTGCGCAGTTGGCTGACCGATGCTGTCGCTTCGAGGCGAGAACCCCGAGGCTAAACCTCGGCGTACCCGTTCTTGGTCTTTTTCCTGGCGAGCTTGTCGTACCCGCTCACCGCTTGAGCTTTTCGAGCTCGTGGAGCGCCTCGGCCAAGCGGCGCTCCGCTTCTTGCCGTCGCTGCGTCTCTTCCTGGCGCAGCCGCGCCTCCTCCTGGCGCAGCCGCGCCTCCTCCTGGCGCAGCCGCGCTTCTCGGAGTGCTGCCTCCTCGGCTTCCACCAGCCTCGACTCGAGATGGTTCAGCATGCCCTCGAGCTTCGCGATCAACTCTTCTGCCTCCGGCAGCTCGGCATCACCGTAGTAGAAGCGCAAGCGCGATCCATCGAGCACCAGCTCCAACCCCAGCACATCGGAGACATAGTGCCCACGCTGCGGCACGATGGGTTCGTAACGGTTGGCCCGAGGCCCCGACAGACGGAAGCCGCTGAGACGCATGCGCCCGCGATCGAAAATGAAGTACTCGCGAATGCCAAGGCGCGCATAACGCTCGACGTTGTCCTCGTGATCCTTGCGTCGGTTGCCGGACACGAAAATCTCGAGGGCAAAGTCGAGCCCTTTGCCCTCGTCAGCCACTACCCAGCGCTGCCGCTCGTGCGGTTCTACCTCCGTCACCGCGAACACGTCAGGCGCAAACATGCGCTCCGCGGGGTAATAGACCGGCAGCTCGCACGCCAAATAGATCCGCCTTCCGACGCGCTCGAAGAAACGCCCCAGTGTCTTGCGCGCGCTCACCTTGGCGTTGAAGTGCGGGTCACCCTCGGGCGGCTGCGCCTCACTCGCCTCGAACTCCGAGGGTAGACTGTCGACGATCCTCGCACGTTGCTCCGAGCTCAGCTGCTCCCAGATGTCCAGCGGCGGTGCCCGAGGATCCTCTGGATCCACGATCCACGGTTCGGGACGTTGCGACATCTGCGTACTCTATCCCTGACCCGGCGTGCGGGCCACAGCGGCGCGCGGAGTCATTTGTATTCGGGTCATGCTGGCAGTTTTTGTTCCTGAGACATTGTCTGACCTACCTGGCGCGCAGCGCGCAGGGCTACCCTGGTGCCCCGTAGTTCGAAGGAGGCAGTGATGGCCAAGAAGAAGTGGAAGCTGGTGGGACTGGACAAGGTGCTCGACAGTGTTCCAGCGGAAGAGCGGGCGGACGTGGCTGCGGAGATCGAGCGAATGTTCGAAGACTTCGACCCAGAGCACCCGCCCGGTGAGCCTGTGGTGCGAGTCGAGCCCGGCACTCGAGTTTGTCCGCGGTGCGGCGGTACGCTGGTGGAGCTTGCCGTTCTTCCGCGCCCCGACGGACAACCTGAGCGCGAGCTCGTACTCGAATGCGAGGCGTGCGATGCGACGTTCTCCGAGCCGCTGCTTCAAGAGCCGAGCTAGAATGGCTCGCCGCGCACGTTAACATACGTGAATTGTGACGGGGTACTACAACGTGAAGGGGCCCGCAGCGGAGCTGACAATGCGCACGTGGCTCGTTCACGTTCCCCGGGCCGAAGCGATGGGAGCCGTTCTTTGCGATCGAGGTGCTCGCACGGCGAGACGATTCGGCTAGAGTGAGCCAGCTCGATGTTGGACGACGAGGTCGCGTTTCGTTCCTGCCTTGGCGAGACCATTCGCGTGCAGGTGAGGTCAGCTCGGTTTGGCGCACCGACCCACGAGCAGTGGGAACGTGCACGTGTCGCCAGTCGAGAGATCAGGCGTGGTGTGGAATGCAGAGACCGCCCGGTGGTCGTCGGTGCGCTCCGGCTGTACCAGGCGCTGTTCGCCTTGGATTCGGCTTACCCGTATTTGGAACTGGAGGATTCAGCGCACGCTCCGGAGTTCCTGCATCGGGTAGTTGCGCGGTTGGAAGAAGCGTTCGAATTCGGACGCCTGGTGGTCACCGAGGGCGCCATCCCGCTGCTCGGAATCCCTCCTGAAGTCGAGCTGGTGCTGAGACCGAAGCTGGAGCTCCCCGAGATCCCCAGTCCCCCACCTCGCAAGGAGAGTGCACAGACGCTGACCTTCTTCGAAGTTCGCTACGTCGACGAGATCGGTCAGGCCATCGGCGGGCTCGAAGTCGAGTTCAAGGCAGGCAGCCGCGTCGAGACCGTGACCACGAATCCGGCGGGTGTCGCCACGCTCGAAGAGGTCGTCGGCACGTCTGCCAGCGTGGGCGTGCTCGATCTCGAGGCGCTCGGAAAGATCCTCGATCCGCGCTGGGAAAAGCCCCGCCCCGGGGCGGCTCCGGCGGGCGTCAACACGCACGTGTTTTCCATCGCCTCGAGCGGTCTGTCGGGAGTGGCTTTGAAGGCCGCGGTGCCGAACACCGTGGTGATCACGCCGCCACGCGGTAAGCTGTTCGTCGAGCTCTGGGACAAGTTCGGACGCGTCCGACACGCCAACCAGAAGTACAGCATCACTGGCCCGCAAAGCTTCAGCGGCACGACGGATGCCGAGGGGCGCTTGCTGCACGAAGAGGTGGTTGGGGGCAGCTACAAGCTCGAGCTCACCGTCGAAGTCGATACCGGCGACGGCAAGAAGGTCAGCGACAAGTACGAGACGACGCTGGTAGTGCTGAATTCGAACACCGGCGCGCCGCAGCTCCGCATGCTCGGGGTGTTGCCACGGGTGGCGATGGCGCGCCTCAGGGATCTGTTGTTCGACACGCACAAGTCGTTCTTGTTGCCCGGTGCGATCGAATCGTTGAAGACGATTCGTCAGATCTATCAGCAGAACGCGCCGTGCAAGCTATTGATCGTGGGGCACACCGACACGACAGGCGATCCCGAGAAAAACGACCCGCTCTCGAAAGAGCGCGCCGACAGCGTGAAGGCTTATCTCGAAGACGACGTCGACGCCTGGCTTGCCAACTACGATCTCGAGGGCGAGAAGCGTTGGGCGGGGCGCGAGGATCGCGCCATGATCGGGGCATTGCCCGACGCTGACGAAAGGGGCGAGGGCGAAGACCCGGTGACTTGGTTCCAGCGGACGCGCGAACTCAGCGTCGACGGCAAGGCCGGCCCCGAGACTCGGCGCCAACTCATCACCGAGTACATGGCCCTCGACGGCATCGAGTTGAGCGAAGAACCCGATCTGGAAGTGAGCATCGAGACGCACGGCGCCGGCGAGAACTTTCCGCTGGCCGGTACCGGCTTCGAGCTGGACACGCAGGCCGCCGACGGAAAGGCCGACGCGCGTGACCGACGCGTCGAATTGTTCTTCTTCGATGCGGAGTTCGGTATCGTGCCGCCGCCTGGTGCCCCGGACGGCGACGAGTACCTGAAATGGCGCGAGCGCGCGTTCAAAGATCAGGATTTTCCGGTTGCGGGGCTCGAGCGCGAGGTGTTCGTGGTCGAGGTCGAAGACGGTATGTTCCGCACCGACAGCGCCGTCGTGCTACCGGAAGCAGAGGCCCCGAGCGCCGACGCGCACGAGTCGCTGACCGCTGCCAGCGTGTTCGCTACCGCCTTGGCGTTCGCCCGCGACAACCCCACCAAGGAGCTGTTGGTGGCGGGGCACACGGATACGGCTGGAGCCGAGAGTCACAATCAACCGCTCTCGGAAGAGCGGGCCGAGTGCGCGCTGTTGGTGCTCGAAGGCACCGCGGGCGAGGCTAACCGCGGCCGGTTCGGCGAGCTGTGTGACGGGCGGAACTTGGTGTCCGACCAGAAACAAGTGCTGTCGTGGGCCGCGCGACAGTTCGGCTTCAATTGTGATCCAGGTACCATCGACGACAACGAATTCACGGGCATCGAGCCGATCAAGGGCTTCCAGAGAGACTACAACCAAAACCGCGCGCGCCTCGGCGTACCGGATGCAGCGGAGCTGGAGGTGGATGGTTCGATGGGCAAGAACACCTGGTCCGCCGTGTTCGATTGCTATGAAGCCGCGCTGGCGCTCGAGTTGTCGAGCCAAGAAAAGCCCGAGGATCGGCTGAAAGACCTGGCGGCGATTCGAGAAGGTCTGAAGTTCGTCGACGACGAGAAGCGAAGCCTGGGCTTTGGGGAGCACCATACCATCGACAAAGTCGGGCAGGACTCCGTGCGCAGTCAGGCCAATCGTCGGGTGGAACCTTTGTTCTTCAATCCGCAAGAAGACTTGGATCTCGAGCAGCCGCCCAAGGAATCGGAAATCTACCTGCCGGGCAACTTCAAGCGCACCTCGATTCCGCCCACGACATCCGGGCAGCAACCCGTGCTCGTCGGTGAGATCCATATGCAACTGTTCGACGACGCGGAGCTCGCACCTCTCGCCTCCAAGAAGTTCACGATCACCGGCGACGGGACCACGCGTTCGGGAACTACCGACGCCAACGGAGTTCTAAGAGAGAAGCACGTGCCTATCGGCGACTACGAGCTGAAAATAGAGGGTCGCGAACAAACCGCGGTGGCCCTGGTATTGATTGAAACGATCGAAGAACCGCAGATCCGCTTCCTCGGTTGAGTGAAGGGGTCCTATCCACGCTTTCGGAGCCAGTACGTATTATGCCCAAGGTCAGAGTCAAACTGACGCAGCAGACCACCACGATCCAAGGAACCCAGGTCGTGCTCGAGGTCCTGGTCGCCCTGGAGAAGACGGGAGCCGGTCAGAGTCTGGTCACGACCACGGGGCAAAAGCCGGAGTTGAACCTGTTCGTGCGGCCCAAGAAGGGAACGACGGCGACCAAGATCGGTTCGGTGACTACCTTGGGCCAGGACGGCATCAAAGAGGTGGATGGCAAGCCGGTCTTCGACCTCATTACGGGGACGTCCTCACGAGAGATCCAGCCAGCGGACACGGACTCATCGGTGCGGCTGACCTTCGACTCAGCGACCTTCAAGCAGGGCAGCGACCCGTTCACGACGACGATGCATTTGCCCTGGGACCCGCCGGGTCTGAAGTTGACCGCGCAGGCGGGTAGCAACAGCACCAAGACTGCGGCTGGGCAGTTCGAACTCGGCGCTCAACTGATGGTTGCCGGTCAGGAAGAGTCGGCGGCGTTCGGGGACGTGGCCGACATTCCGCTCCACCACGCCGCGGTGCCGGATGACTTCGAGCCCAAGATCAAACGGCCTTGTATCGGTGCCCGCGTTCTGTACCCGGCAAATCTCAGGGCGCACGAGCGCGCGTATCCTCCGACCCAGAATCACAAGTTGGCGTTCGGAGCCAACACGATTCAGGTCATGTTGCTGGAGGTGGTCCAAACGCGATTGAACAGTTTGAGAGAGAAGAGCTTCGACTCGACTGTCTTACAGACGCAGCTCGCTGCTATCTTCGCCCCCGTCTTTGCCCGTTTGACCGTCGAGCTGGTCCCCGACACGGACCCTCGCCGCAAGGACTGGAAGCTCGCTGACGGCGAGTTCGTCTCCGCGAAGGTAACGGACCCGAGCGCTCCCGGTGATACCGAGGGCCACCTGGTCCCCTTCTTTCAGTACTGGGTGGGCACGACGCGCAAGGCACCGAGCGACGGAGAGCTCGCCGTGGCGGAGAGGTTGTCTTTCGACAAGCAGTTCGAGAATGGCCAGAAGCGCATTCAAGCAGCCATCATGCTCGCCGCTGACGGCTCGAGCCCCTTTGGACAGCTGTACAAGGCTGCTACCGACAACACTCGACGCATGACCTTGGTGGCCAACGTGATCGGTCACGAAATCGGACACTGTTTGGGGCTCGGACATCCGCAGACCGGGGAGGGAAAGGCATTTCAGCTCACGGCTGAGACGGGCTTGATGTCACAGGAGCTGAATACGCCCGACATCGCTCGCAAGAAACTAGGACCGGTGCATGAAGCGCTGCTAAAAGCTCACTATGGCTGAGCGACTCCGAGCTGCCCTCTGGGGTAGCTTGGTTGCAGTCGCGTGCCGTGCTGCACCCGAGCCGCGAGAGCCGGTGCCCAGCGCCAGGCCGCCAGCGGTGGTGAGCACCCCAGCGCCGCCGCCGACCGCGGCCGCTGGCGCGCCAGGCCCCGTGCGTTGGGTACTGTTGCCCAAATCGAGTCACTGGGCGCCTGCATTTCAGCGCACGACCGACGCGGGGACGCTGTACGCGGGCCCCGGAAACGAGCGCTGGCTGCTCGGCGAAGGGGAGGCCGCGCGAGGCGCTGGGCCTGATGCCGTCCCCCTGGCGGGAGCCCTGCCGAACGCTGCTGGTCATAGCTTCATCACTCCCGGCGGCGACGTTTACGAAGCGAGTTCGGCGCTGGGTGATTTGTCCCTCGCGGTCACCGCCTCGAAGCCATTCGTCGATACCAGCGCTGGACGCGACCACTTCCTGGCCATCGACGAGTCGGGGAAACTTCACCGCTCGAGAGATCGGGGACGCACCTGGCAGGCCTCGGCTTTGTCGAGTGACGTCGGCCGATTCACGGACGTCTTCATGCTCGAAAGCGGTATAGGCCTCGCGCTCGCCGATCACGCGGGCAAGAGCGAATTGTTCGCGACTCGAGATGACGGTGCGAGCTGGCACGAGGTCGACAGCCAGGGCTACACGTTCACGGGTCTCACCAGCTATCGAGAGCGGCTGCAGGCGATCCTAGGGGTGAATCGGCAGCACGACTTCTACCATGTTGTCAGCTTCGACTCCGCGCTCACTCGCGTCATGCAGGAAGGCCGGCTGTATCGCAGCTTCACGCCCTTCCCGCAGCCCGCAGCGCTGCCGCCCGATCTCGCGACATTCGTGAACTCCCCCCCGGCTCCCCCCGTGCGCTGGGTGGCGCTGCGCGAAACGAGCTGGGAGCCCTCCGTGTGGCAGCTCAGCGTGGCTCCGTTTGGAGAGCCGCCGAGCTACCGCACGGTGCAGGCGTTGGCTGGCTGCGCGCTGAGCGTCGCGGCGACGACCTCGGCGATTGCCCTCGCCTGCCGGCGCTCGTCACCCCCCAACAACGTCCTGTACTTGAGCCAAGACCACGGCCGAAGCTTTCGCCAACTACCTCTGCCGGCGAACCCAGTCGCTTTGTACGCGCTCGGCGACGCGTTCGTCGTGCAGACGCCGTGCGACGGGCCCGCAGAGACTCGCGGCCCGTACCTGCTCCTGCCACCCTCGTGGCAGGCTCGCCGCGTCAGCGACACGACTTGCCGAACCCATTTGGCCTTCACCGACGCCGAGTCGGGCGGCTTCCTCAGCGTCGCTTGGGCTGACTCGGCGTTGACGCTGCAGCACTGGGCGGCGGGCAATCCGAAGCCGGCGTTGGTCTCTATCGTCGGTAGGGCCCCACGCTTGCCCGTCGAGCAAGTCGCACTGTCGCGTGATGCGTCGACAGTCGCCGTGGCGGTTCCCACAGCGCACCCCTGGCCTCCGGTGACCGAGGCCACAGAGACCGCCGCCGTACCGGTCCCGGTGTTGTTCCGGTCGCTCGACAGCGGCCGTCATTTCGGCGAAGTCGCCCTGCCCGTCGCCTTTCGGGCGCTCGCCCTGACAGGGCGTCGCGGTCTGGGTATCGATCACGAAGACGGCGCCTGGGCGACGCACGATCTGGGGACGACCTGGGCGCGCGTTGCAGCCCCGATCGGCGCCGGCTCCCGCCCGATCGAATGCTCTGAGTCCGGATGCATCACCGTTCGCGGCTTGCGAGTCGGCTGGGAGCGCTGACGTCCGGCGACGCCTCAGCGCACGATGCGCCAGCTGCCTTGGATGCGCGCGGCGTAGAGATCCATGCCTCCCCCAGCGCCGTTCTGCAGCAGCAGCTTACCGTCGTTCCGGTGCATCCAAACCAGTCGGCCGTTGCCGACCACTTCGAGTACCAGGCCTGCGTCGCTCCACGGTATGGCGGAAAAATCGGGAGCTCCGGTGATGGCAGCGAAAAAGCTGCGTTGGTCGGCGACCCCGGATTCCGGAGTTCTTCCCAGGCAGCGCGCCGTGTCGCGCGCGCGATAATCGGTCAACTCGGCGAGCGGTGCGATCTGCTTCTGCGAGAAGAGCCGATGGGCTTTCTGGGCGAGCTCGGTGAGCTCACGTTGCCCTTCAGCGTTCCAGTCGAAGCGTTTGGCCTCGGCCCACAGCTCGCAGGCGCTCTTCGCAGTGACGAAGGCGAGCGTCGCGCGCGTCTGGCCACCGGTGCTGGCGACGGTCTTTTCGGCAACACGCGGCGCGTTGGCCTGATCGCCGCCTTCGGGTATGGCCAGTACCGCCACTTGGGCACAGGGCTCCGTGGCGCCCGCTTTTTGGGGGCCCGCCTGGACCGTAACGCTGTTGGTTCCGGATTGAATCCAGGGATCGATCACCTCGCCCACGCTGTGCGGGCTGGCGGCATCGTATTCGATGAGTGGGACGTCGTTCACCGCGATCGCCAGCGCGCATTCGTGCGTATCGACCGAGAGCAGGTAGCTCGTACGCTTGCCAGGCGCTGTGGGTGGGGTGGGTGAGGCGGACGCCGCAGCCGAGCTCGGAGCGCGAGTCGCTTCAGCGTGAAGGCCGACAGGCTCCGGCTTCGAGCATGCGTTAACGTTAAGTGCCAACGCCACGGCGAGCGGCAGCCACTGTCTCGAGCGTTCGACCATGCGCGATCGTTCTACGCCGAGAGTACGCGCCCGGCAATGGGTGGTGGACTATGAGGTTTCAGCGAGGCGTGCTAGTGTCAGCCATGCGCGAATACACCGTCCAACAGGGCGAAACCCTCGAGGCCATCGTCGCTCGCGAGGGGAATGGTGTCACCTTGCAGCAAGTTCGGGACGAACCCGCCAACGCTGCGCTGTTCTCGGCTCGGCAAGAGAACCAGTTGCGCCCGGGTGACATCGTGCGCTTTCCCGACCCCGACAGCGAGCTCACGATGCAAACGGTTGCCACGGGAATGCGCCATGAATTCGTGATCAAGTCGCCCAAACGCAAACTGCGGTTCCGGGTCTGCATCAAGGGCGGTGAGCCGTACCTCAACGCCGAATACGACCTCGACGTCGAGGGCGAGAAGATCCACGGCACCACCGACCAAGAGGGGTTCATCGACGAATCCATCCCCTCGACGGCACGCAAAGCGACGCTCACCATCGACGGTCAAGAGCGGGAGTTGCAGGTCGGCGCGCTCGATCCGATTCACACCAAGACTGGCATTCAGGCGCGGCTCAACAACTTGGGCTATCCCCTGGGCAAGGTCGACGGCATTTTCGGACCCAAGACGATCCGCGCGGTCAAGGCGTTCCAATACAACAATGGCCTCAAAGTCGACGGAGAGGTCGGGACCAACACACGCGCGAAGCTGCTCGAGCGGTATGGCTGCTGAGCAGCCATTGAACATCACTGCGAGGTAACCGAGCCATGCCCCCTTCTCTCAGAGTGGTGCTCACACCGACGTTGGAGCCCATCGAGATCGGTCTCAAGACTGCCAGTGTTCAGCTGGGGTTGATGCGCTTCGGAAGCGGCCAGTCGGTCGCGGCCGTCGATAGCCCCCAAGCCGCGAAGCTCACCTTCTTCGGCGGATTCATGACCGAAGCGCGTAATCGGCTGGGCCCGGACGAGTTCACCAAGCTCGCGTCGATCACGGGCCAGGCTTCGCTGAAGGCAGGTAGCAAGGCGCCACTGTTCGAGTTCGCGCCGAGTGCGGCGCTCGAGTACGAGCCCGACATCGAACCGGGCAAGAGCTTGCTCCTCGGCTTCGACTCCGCGACCTTCGCCAATCCGCCCGTGGGCGAAGAGGGCCCGTTGAAGCTGCGTTTACCGCTGGCACCGAAGGGAGCGCGCTTCTACGAGCTGGCGGTCGAGCTCGAGATCGCCGGCAGCGTGGAAGCCAGCCAAGCCGACAACGATCATCTCGACGTGCTGTTGCCGACCTACATCGCGATTCGCGTGACCGACGAAGCAGGCACGCCGCTCGCCGAAGAACCGTACAAGATCATCTGTCCTTCGGGCGATTGCTACGAAGGCAAGACCGACGAGCAGGGGATGGCGCGCGTCGATGGTGTCGATTTCGGTGATGCACAGGTCGGCGTGCGTCAACAGCGCACTGAGGAGCTCGAGTCGGGGGAGGGAGTGCCAGGTGAGGCGCGCGAGGGGGAGGCCGCCGAAGAACCCGATCAGGCCCAGGCGCAGACACCCGCCGCACCTCCGCTCGAACCGAACTGCTTGGAGATCATGCTCACCGACGAAGAAGGCCAGCCGTGCGCGGGCATGCCTTACGAGGTATTGACCCCCTCCGGACAAACCATTTCCGGAACACTGGACGAAGAAGGCTGCGCCCGCCTCGAAGGGCTCGATCCGGGGGACTGCAAGGTCCGCTTCCCCGATCAGACGGGGTGGGGCCTGGCAAGCGGCTGAAGCACCAGCGCTCGCGCCGCTAGCGTACTACCTGCCAGCGGCCTGCGATTTTGGCCACGAACAGGTCCATGCCCTGCCCGTGATTGTTTTCGAGGAGCAGAACTTCGTTCAGTGTTTTGCATTTGCGGTGCAGCCACACCACGCGCTCATCGGCGATCAAAGTGGCTTGAAACGCAGCGTCGTCCCAGGGCGCTGCCCGAAAGTCGCCGTGCTGCATGATGGTCTTGAGAAAGCTCTTCTGGCTGCGCTCCCCCTCGTCTTCCATCATGCCTAGGCTGAGCGCGATGTCGCGTCCACGATAGCCGAGCGCGTCCGCGAGCTCACGGTGCTGCTTTTGCGAAAACATCCGATGCAAGTCCTGCGCGATGGCTGTCACCTCCGCGCGCGCGCCCTCGTCGAGCACGATTCGCTCCGCCTCGCGCCAGAGTTTCGCGGGAACAGTCGGCGGACACTCGAACTCGAACACGTGGTAGAAGGGGATGAGCTCGCGCATGTTGACGGGGGGCCAACTGAACTCCATCACCCGCTCCGCGCTCTTTTGGTCGACACCGTCGGGCATGCGCAAGACCGCGATGTGGATCTGCGTCGAAGCCAGCTCGTTGTTGGGTGCCAGCGCCAGGCTCACGTCGAGCTTGTTGGTGCCGGGCATGATCCACATGCTGACAATCTCGCCAAAGTCTCGCGGGCGATCCAGGTCTGCTTCGAAGAGAGGTACACCGTTCAGTCGAATGTAAGCTCGACACTGGTTCGACTCGACAGCGAGCATGTAGGCGTCCGGTTTCATGTCACTACGACCCTAGCTCGTGTCGCTTACCGATAGAAGAGCCTTGCGCGGTGGGCGACGCGCCACCTCGCTCGACCTCGCCGCGAGCGTGCGCTTGCCGGTGTACCTCGCTGGCGAGCCGCTCGCCGAGCGACACGAAAGCTTCGACGTCCTCGGGAGTGCGGTACAGCTGCCCGAGGAGCACCAACTTGTCGTGCTCGAGCCCGATCCACCCCACCCTTCCGTAGTCGCGCAGCGCCTCAGCCTCGGCTTGTAGCACCTTGCCCAAGAAGCCTCCGATAGGCTGGTGGTTCCAGCGCTCGGGCGCGGTGACAGGCGCTAGCACGGGCAGCTCTTGGCGGACTTTTTGCGTGGACGTGCGCTCGCCGAACTCCCCAGCCGTGACCTGCACTAGCCCGAGCCAGCGACCGTCTGCCCAGCGCACAGCTCCCCGCGACTGCCGGAGACCGGTCTCGAAGCTCTCCTGGTGTTCGGGACCGACGTCCGAGTACTCGAGCCCGCGTTTCTCTGCAAACGCACGCTGCAGGTCCATGACGCGGAACGCGATCTTCGCGAAGAACACGCGGGTCAGCAAGTAACACAGCCAGAGCACGGCGAACAGCCCGCCCCCTACGATCACGGTGAGCCGGATCGACTTCCAGCCTCCGTTCGTGAAGGCGAGCGCAAGCGTCGCCGCCGAGCTTCCGAAGCCCAGCGGATAGAACAGGCTCTCGTACCAGACATGTCGCCACGAGCGACGCCGCGGCAACAACCCGTTGCCCACGCGTCGGCTGGCTCTGAAGGCGAAGACTGCAGCCAGCAAGCACAGCGCAGCCAACGCCTTGATTGCAACGCTCGCCAGCATGGCTCACCCGGCTACTGCCACACGTACAGCGGTTCCGTCGGCGAGAGCCATACGGACGGATTGACGATGGTCCACGCTGCGGACTTGGTCAGAAAGCCCCAGGCCATCTTGATGGTGGCCGACCCGCTGATGCCACCGAAGTCGATTCCGAACGTCACGTACACCCCCACGTCGTTCCACTTGAGCGCACCATTGGGTTGCACGGATGCGCCCGCTTGGAGCTCGGCCGAAATCAGGTCTTCCGAGGCGATTTTCAGCTCCGCGCCGATCTGGATATAGATCTCGGCGGTCAGCTTACCGACCGTATCGTCGGCGCCCTTCTCGGAGTCGTACGACGCTGACAGCGAGAGCTTACCGCCCGCTTTCACGTACAGCCCCGCCTTGAAACAGCCGTCGACGAGCTTCTTCAGCTCTTTGCCGACGCCGGGGATTTTACCCAATGGGTTCGTCAGCCGCTCGATGCCGATCGGATACTTGCCGCTGATACCCCAGAGCGTGAGCGTGCCCGAGGCCGTGAACTTCCACCTCGCCTTACCCCCATCGACTTCGGCCCAGGCACCCGCAAACGCCAGCTCCCCGGCGGGGGGATCGATCTCGAACTCGATGCCGGCCCAGGTGGTGGCGGCGTTCGCCGCGCTCGTTATCATCCGGAGCTTGTCCGAGATGTTCTTGTCGATGTTGTAGGCTTGTTTGATCTGGTTGTCGGGGTAACTCTGGATCGTGATGCTCTGCTTCTCGCCGTCGACCTCGCCCGAGATGGTGTAGACCTTGGGGTCAATCGCAAACAGCCAGAACTTCGAAACGGTCGGCGCACCCGCAGCCAGCTTCGCCTTCCGCCCATCGACCTTTTCCACGCCAGCGCCCGACCAGTTGACGTTCTCGGCGAGCCCCTGATTCGTGATCGTGATCGTGTCCGAATCGTACGCTCCGGTCACCACCTGCAGCTTGCCGCCAGGCCCTGCGGTTCGCTTGCCGTCGTCATGACCGCACGCCGCCTGGATGTACAGGCTTCGATTCATGTCGATGTAGACCGTGTCACCTCCCCCGCAGATGAGGGACGGTTCCTCCGGAGGAATGGACATCAACGGGACGGTCGAGCCATCCGAGGGCGGTGACCAAGGCACCTCGTCGTGGACCGACTGCACGCCCGACGCGCACGCCCGCTCGTACTCCGCCTTGCAGGCCTCCCAATGCTGGTAGGCTTGGTTGTAGTAGTCGGGGTAGTCGTACTTATACGCTTCCGTCGCCTCCAGCTCTTGTTGCGCCTCCTCGTAGTCGTGCAGAATATCTGCCATCGTTCGTGCCATACGACGACGATATCGCGCGCCGCCCGTAGCTGCAATTCTGACAGGCACTATCCGCTACCCAAAAGCGTCAACACCGGTTCGAGCAAGCGTTCGAGCGTGCGAGCATTCACTCGTTCACGCTAAGCGTTCACGCAGTTCACGTAAGGCGCGAGATCGATCCGACGGCGGGTTCGTGGCTGGCCGCTGGAGCAACGGCACCCTCGCCAAGGCAGCAAGCTCCGAGAGTGAATCGCTCACGACGAAAGCGGATTCGAGGCAAGCAGCTGGCACCCAACACAGGCAAGCGGCTCGCGACCCAATGGACTAACGCGACCGATGGCAGCAGTTACGCGAACATTTTTGCCTTGGGTTGCTTCGTGAGTAGACGTGCCGTACCGTGCTACACGCACGTCACCTCTCCGGAAGCCCCGGACAACCCGGAAGACGGCGAGGACGACTCGCTGGACTGTCTTGCTTGTGGCGCATGCTGTCGAACGGGAGAGGACGGCCGCATTCTCATCCCGGCGGCCGATCTCGTGCGCTGGCGCCGCATCGGCCGAACCGATCTCACCCTTCGCATCCAGCCTGGACACTTCGGTCTCGACGCTTTTGCAACCAATGCCGACGGCAGCTGCACGCACTTGGGCACGCGCACCGAACCTAACGCTTGTCAGATCTACGAAGAGCGTGGCACGACGTGCCGTGAGTTCGTGCGAGGCAGTCCACAATGTTTGGAGTTTCGCCGCGACTTCGGCGTGACGGTGAAAAAGCCCGCCGACCCGGTGCCCTGACCGGCATCCACGAAACCGGCCCTGGGGGACTCCATGAGCGCAGCCTTCTAGAGCGCCGCTACCGCGAGGGTCGTGCATGCACTGCACCGAGCGGTGCATGCACGAAAGCGGGCTGCTGTTCGAGGCGGGGCCAGCAGCTCAACCCCGTGTTTCTACGTCTCCGTACTGGGGCAAGCGACAGCGCGGAGCTGGCCCAGGGCTTGCTATGGCGCCCGGCAACATGGAGCCAGCGATCAGTAGGCTCCCCACTAGCGCCTCCAGGGGCGAGAACGGAACACGATACCATGCAGCGAATACTGGCAACTCTCGGAACCATGGCAGCAGTCGTAGGCCTTGCTTATCAGGCTGATGGGGCAACCCTCGGCGCCATTGGCGGCCGCGCTTGGAATGACAGTGACACGGATTGCTTCGACACAAGTAGTTACTCCAGCGCCGTGACGAATGTCTGCAGCGGCGACAAGTCCTACTTGGTGCCGGTGCAGATCCCCAGCAACAGCGCCACGGACTACGAGTTTCTTGCGACGAGCACTGCGGGCAATACGAGCATCGGGGTTCTTCCCAAGTGCCGCGTCGTGGTGCTAGACCGCGACGCTTTGAGTTACGAGCTCAGCAGCTCGGTGAACGTGGGGGACAATACGACGATCGACTCGTCCATGCGGGTCCACTTTACCGACACGGCGCACTTCGACTGTGTATTGCCCGGTACCAACCAACCATTTGGCCATGGGCTGGCTTCGGTGCGCTTCAAATAGCTCCAAAGTTCCATGTATCCTGAACCTGGGAGCGTGGGCATGAGGGAACCGATCTCGCCCGCGCTCCTGGTTTCTCATTCTGAACCCATCGGAGGTCTTCCATGCTGCCATCGAAGCGAACACTGACTGCTTTCGTACTCGCCTCGGCCAGTGTGCTGGCGATTGCGATCTTGATCCTACAGAACCGGGACGACGAAGAGCGCGCCACACGACTCGAGAAGCGGATGAAGGAGCTGAGCGAGCTCGTGGAGTCGTCACCCCGGGTCGAAGAGCGCCGAACGATAGTCGAAAGGCGTGTCCCGGTGCCCATGCCGGCGCCGCCGCTCGCCGCAGCGGAGGCCCAGGCCGAGCCCGAAGCTCTCGCGGAGGTCGAACGAGTGGAGGGCGGCGAAGAGCCCGAACCTCCGGCGACACAAGACAAGGTGGCCTACGCGCAATCCGTATTCGATAACGAGCCGCGCGACGTCGGCTGGGCGACCCAGACCAAGAACGCGCTAAACGCGGCCCTGGGACAGCACCTGGGCTCCTCGACGCTGGCCGCGCTCGAGTGTAAGAGCGCGCTGTGCCGTGCGGAGGTCGCGCACACGAACGACGCGGAGCGTCGGCAGTTCATGGATGGCGTGGTGGGCAATTCGCACGACGTTTGGCCGGGACCGATGGCCATCTATCAGGTCGAAACCGCGGACGATGGTCGCGTCGTGCAGAATCTCTACTTTGCGCGACAGGGTACTCGCCTGCCCCGGCTGTGAACCGCGGCTTGTGTGGCCGACATCGGCCGACGTCGGCCGGCGCGGCGGCGCGCGGACGAACAGGAGCAGGCTGTGCGACCGAGTGTGGTGAATCTTTGATTCGCCACGAAAATAAACAACGCTTTCCTAGTCGCAATAGGACGCCAGAGTCCGAAATTCGCGCGGCCTCGTAGAGGCCGGGCCGCGCGAGTTTCGGGACGAACTATGGAGACAGGACACTGGTTCAATCGCGCTAAAGCCGACTTCGTGCGGAACCATTGCCTTGGTCCGGCGTGATTCTCTAAGCTCGCACGCATCGTGGACGAGCCTGCGACTCTCAGCCTTTCCAGCGACTTGACGTCGGATCCGTCCGCTCGAACGTCGGACTTTTTGCATCTCGTGCTGCTTTGGGCGCGCCGAGAGCCCGAGCGAGTGGGTGAGTGCGCTTCGGTCAAACGCTCCCACATCTTGGGGCGCGGTGTCGAGCGGCTGCCGGACGACCCACCCCAGCTCGAGTGGGTTCGGGCGCGGCCCGGGGCGAACGAACCCACCGGCGCGCTGTCCACTCCCACGTTGTCGCGTCGCCAGTGGCGATTGGTTCCCGCAAACGACGCGATCGACGTCGAGAATCTCGGCCGTCGCCAGCTGTTCCACAATGGCGTGCAGGCGCAGCGCTGCCGGGCGCGGGTGGGCGACACCCTGGGCGTCGGCGGGGTCGCGTTGTTTCTCGTCTCGAAGCGGCCAGCCTTCCTGCCGCCGTTTCCCTTTACACCCTTTGACTTCGGTGGTGCGGATGCGGACGGAATGGTCGGTGAAACGCCCGAGAGTTGGCTCGTGCGTGAGGAGCTCACGAGGTTGGCCGCCCACCCGTCGCACTGCCTGGTATTGGGCGAATCCGGCAGCGGTAAGGAGCTTTGTGTGCGCGCAATCCACGCGCGATCGGCGCGCGCGTCGGGACCATTCGTCGCGCGCAATGCTGCGACCATCCCCACCAGCTTGGTAGAAGCGGAGCTGTTCGGCCAGGCAGCAAATTATCCCAATCCTGGAGCAGGAGCCCGCAAAGGCTTGGTAGGTCTAGCGGACGGCGGTACCCTGTTTCTCGACGAGATTGGCGAGATGGGCGAACTGCAGCAAGCGAATCTGCTTCGTCTACTCGACGCGGGACAATACCAGCGGCTCGGAGAAGACAGGCTTCGCACCTGCGAGCTACGCGTCATGGGAGCGACGAATCGCGACCCAAGCCTGTTGAAGCCCGACTTGCTGGCGCGCTTCCCGGAGCGCCTGCTGCTCCCCGGCTTGAACGCACGGCGAGCCGACGTGCCGCTCTTGGTGCGCAGCATCATTCAGCGCCTGTTCGAGCAGGGAGCTCTGACAGAGCTGCCGCAGCTCGGCATGGACCTGATCGACGCGCTCGTTCGTCATGACTACACGCTACACTTTCGCGAGCTCGAGCGACTGGTGCGGCTTTCCGCTCAGGCGCCAGCCGGAGAGCCGTGGACCTTGAACAAGGCGCTGGCGTCCGAGTTGAACCCCACACCCAGCCAAGCCGCGCTCGACATCGCGCAGGTCCGACTGGCGTTGGAAACCTCGAAGAATGCCAGCGAAGCGGCGGAACGCCTGGGGCTCACCAATCGCTACGCGCTGTACCGACTGATGAAACAGCTCGGCCTCGAGCGCACCCCATGACTTCGTAACCCGTGCGGCTTTCGGGGCCGCGCCGGCACAAGCAAACGATCAGAAGTGGCTGGTGAGGCGCAGACCGTTCGTTGATACTCCAAGCGAGACGTCGCGTCGTTGCTCGCGGTCCAGCCAGAGCAAGCTCACCCCGGTGATGGTTCCGGCGGCTCCGAGCGCAGCCCCAAAGTACATGAGGTGGGTCGCTGTTCGATAGCGATCGACATCGTCGTGATACGCCGGGGCGCACGAACTGGTCTCGTCGCAGACCCTGTCGAGGTGTTGGTCCGTGCGCGCCGCCACGATGCCTGCACCCAGAGCCAGAGCGAAGCTGGCTCCTGCTCCCGTCAAGGCCACGATGCCGGCGCTCTGCAACGAGCTGGAGTCGACGACTGGCTGGCGCGGTGCGGCCGCTGCGATTAACGCGTCGCCATCTCTCGTGGTGGATGCCAGCGAGGCAGCATTCGAAGCCACGTCGGGCGTGGCTGGCGCTGGCGCTCGGGCCACCAGGTCGGTGAGCTCGAAGGCTTGCCCTTCGCCCAGGCTCAGTTCCTGGGATCGCGATTGCTCGGCTCGCGTCAGGACGACTTCGTGATGCCCGGGGTTGACGTAGATCTTGCGTGCTCCGGGCTCTAGCGGCGAGGGAGTCTTCGAATCGAGCGCAGGCGATCCTGACAGGAGCGTCCCGGGCTCCAGAAAACCGGCATCGATCGGAGCTTCGCCGTTGATCCGCAGCTGGGCGGACGCCGCCGATGCGGGCAGCCGAAGCACGGCGAGCCGCGCTGCCACCAGCTTGGCCTGCTGTTCCGCCCGTTCTCGGCGCTCCGCGCTCAGGCGCCGAGACGCTTCGAACTCGTTGCCGGCGAGCGCCCGCTCGATCTCGAACCACGCGCCGACGAGGTCACCCAGCTGGGCGCGACAGTACCCCCGGTTGAACAGCGTGGTCGCGTGCGGGTAGAGTTCGAACGCCTCGGTGTAGGCCTCGAGCGCGAGGACCCACTCTTCCCGTTCGGCATGCGCATAGGCCACCACGAATTTCGCCCGCGCCGCTTCCGCCATGGAGACCGATGACGCCTCGTCGGTGCGTTGCGTTTCGGCGAAGGCCGGTCTCGTGGCGAGCCCGCACAGCAACACCAAGCCAATCAGAGGCGCGGGGCGTCGCCCAAGCCGTTTCATCGCGGCTCCGGGTACAGTTTGACGTACACGACTTCGCCGCGGCGGATCGAGCCGCGCCACTCGGATACGGGCAGCGGGCCCTCGGCTCCGTCGCTCAGCCACTCGGCCTCGATGCGCAGCAGCTGATCGAACTCCAAGTCATAGGCGGCCGCTCCCCCATGCGGTGCTGTCGCCGAGCGGAGCGAGTCGGCGTAGCCGATGCTCCCGGACTCAGAGCCGTCGAGCGTCAGCCGCACATTGCCTGCAGGGCTCGATTTGCAGTCCAGTACCTGGATGAAAATGGCCTCGGAGCGCGTCGCGCCACTCAAGAGTTGCAGGATGCCGACCTGTTGGGAGTCCAGGATGCGCGTGACATCGACGTGGTCGCCCCAGACCGGGATATTCTGCTCGATGCGTGTCGGATGGATTCTGGGACTGTCGACTTGCCGGTAGCCCCACCAGGCGCTGCCCGGACGCCCCGGTACCACTTCTACCGGCAGGGTCTCGGTGTAGCGGCCGTGCGCGTCAGTAGCCGCTCGCGCGATCGGGCTGCTACAATCCGTCAAGGCGCCGCAGATGCGCACGTCGAAGGCAGCTTCGAGCGCCGACTGTTCGAAGTACGTCAGCGTCTGACTCAGCGTGAGGGCGGCGTGTTCGGTGCTGGGTGGGTCGTAGCCTCCCACGCAGTCCCAGTTGGTTCCGACCGAACACGTCTGGTGCCGCTCGCCCCAACACGCGCGCAGGTCCTCGTAGCTCCAGCGCGCCTCGAGCGTCGTGTCGAGCAGATCGCCGCACGTGGTCGAGGCCGCGGGGGTCGCTTCGCCCAGCACGCACTCCGCAAACTCCGCACAACCGGGGGTTCTCGCGCAGCGTTTCAGGTTGAAGCCACAGCTGCTCTCCAGGTCTCGGGCGCAGGCGCTATCGCTGTCGGCGAATGCCTCCGCGAGCCTGCTCGACGGCGTGTCGCCCAGCTGCACGGCGGCAGCGTCGTCCTCGGCCTTCGAGTACTTCGAAGGTGAGCCAGGAAGCTCGCAGGCGACGCTGGTCATCAGTACCACTCCGATCTGGAGGGGTATCCTCCCGCTGGAGCTGGCCGGGCGCAGAGCTCTCGGAGTCATCTCAAAAGTCCGGATCTCGAAACAGGACGCGCGCCGCCTGGCTCGGAGGCGGCGTGCTCTCGCCATTGGCCACGGGATCTGCCGCCACGGACGCGGGTTCGGGCCGCGCCGCTTCGGGCGTCCTCGTCCCGGGCGGAGTTGGTCCGGTCAGCGCCGCCGAGCGCAGGGTTGGTCTCAGCGGTTTCGCAGCCGAAGGAGCGGCGATCGGTGTCGGACTCGATGGGGCGTTCGAGCTTTGGCCTGGTTGCGTTGGCGCGGGCGCGTGCGAGGCGGGCGCGTGCGAGGTGGGCGCGTGCGAGGTGGGCGCGTGCGAGGTGGGCGCGTGCGAGCGTTGCGGAGCCGGGCTCGAACGAGCCACCCCACGTGGGAGGGCCTCGGGCGTTTCGTGCGCCGTGCCGATGCTGTCGTAGGCAAGCGCGCTCGCGAAGGTTGCACCCGTCACAACGAGCGCCAGCGCTGCCCATAGCGGGGTCCGCGTGGCGGAGTCAGCGCTGGGCCGATCGCTGATCGAGAGCGTTGCGGTGGCCGAAACGCTCGTGCTCGAAAGCTGGTCGCCCGGAGCTGCTGCGGCGACGCGCTTCGAGAGATCGTCCGCGAGCTCGGCGACGGAAGTGTAGCGTTCGCTCGCGCGCTTCCTGAGGCACCGGTTGACGACGGCATCGAAAGCGGAGGGGATGTGCGGAGCGACTTCAGCGAGTGGAGTCGGTGCGTCCGCCGCAATCGCAGCCAAGATGGCAGCAGAGGTTGGCGCCTCGAAAGGACGCTTGCCGGTCAACATTTCGTACAGCACCACGCCCGTAGACCACACGTCGCTTTGCGCGGTGACGCGGGCTCCGCGCACCTGCTCGGGGGACATGTACGCGGGCGATCCCACGACGATCCCACGTTCGGTCACGGTGTCGTCGCCCGCTTCGCTCAGCGCTTTCGTCAGCCCGAAGTCGAGCAGCTTGAGCTGAGCGGGCGCCCCCAATCGCTCGACCAAGAACAGGTTGGACGGCTTGATGTCGCGGTGGACCAAGTGCAGGGCATGCGCTTCTTCGAGCGCGCTGCAAAGCTCGAGCGCCCAGCGCGTCGCCAGCGTCGGAGCCACCGGACCGTGAGTCCTCAGGTGTGCACTGAGTGACCGGCCCGGCAGAAGCTCCATCACGATGAACGGGGTGCCATCGTCGAGTCGCTCGATGTCATACACCCTCACGGAATGGGGGTTCGAGAGACGAGCGCCCGCTTGGGCTTCACGCCGCAGAAGGCGATCGGGCCCCGGAATACGCCGCACCTTGATGGCGACCGGGATGTCGATGTCGATGTTGTGGGCGGCGTAAACACGGCCGAAGCCACCCTCTCCCAGCAGGCGCTCGACGCGGTACTTCCCCCGCAGGAGGTCCCCCGGTTCGAGCTGATGACAGTAGGCGGCGTCGGGCATTTCGCGAACGTGTCCGCCTGGAGCGATAGCGCATGCTCGCGGCAAAAACGAGGCCCCCGACCGCGCCGACGCGAGCTAGGGGCATTGATCCGGCTTTTGCTCGTGTTGGCAAAGGTGACGATTCTCGTTAACGTTCGCGGCGCACGCACCCTTGCCCCGCGTTGGAGACAGAAGCCCTGGAGCATCGAGCCTCGGGCACGCGTTTGCATCGACGGAAACGCTGTCCTCGGATGCGCGGAATCGATGTAGGGGTTTTGCTCGCCGCCGAAGAAGACGAGCTTGCTGTCGAGGTGCTGGGTGTTTTCCCCGTACGCTTCGAAGTTTGTGTGCAGGCTGCAGCCTTCCTGGTCCGATGTCTCGGTCTTTCGGCAGTTCCTTCAAGCGGGCCTCCGTCGAATTGCCACCCCGATGGCAGTTCCTACGGCCACGGCAACGACGCTCGCCACGCCGAGGCGAAGGCAGCCGAGCGTCGCAGCCAGGATGGCGATCGCTGCTGCTACCGCAACACCAGAGGCCCGGGCTCGCTGGCGAGCTTCCCGCGCTGCGACGATGGCACCAGCGCCGAGTCCGAACAAACCCGAGAAGCCCCAGCAGTAGGCAGCCAACTCTGCCGAACCGCAATGCACGCCGAACCGCTCGAGCGCGAGCCCGAGGGAGTAGGGGATGCCGCCGGCCCAAAGCCCCGTGGACACGGCTTCGGAGCCGTCACGATCTCGCCAGCGCAACCAAACGCTGAGGCTGAGCAGCAACACGCCCACGCAGATGCAGGCTTCCCGGGTGCGTGCTTCGAGAGCGCACAGGACGACAGCAGGCGCGAGCACCAACACCACTCGCAATGCTGCCCGCAGGCGACCGACTTCGTACGCGCGCAACCCGCGCACCGACAACTCCTCAAGGTTCACCATACAGTTTCCTCCAAAGCGAGCGCAGACGTTCGAGGGCACGTTGGCGCCGCTTGCGGGCGGCAGCCGAAGCAGGGAGAGCCGGCGTTTCGATGTTTCCCAAGCCGAGCGCCGCGCGATCACTCTGCTCGAGCTTTCCCAGTACTCCCTCGAGGATCAGTTCGAGTTCGCGCGCGATGAGATCCGCTTCTTGCGACCGAGCTGGATCTTCAGCCAGCGCGAGCTCGGGAGCATCCAGGGGATCACCCGTCCGCCGAAGGCGGCGGCGATGCGTCAGAATCTCGTACTTCGCGATGCCGAACGCCCACGACAGACCGTCGCGTGATCGATCGAAGTCGGAAGCTCGAGAACAGATCCGGAGGAAGGTCTCTTGTGCCACGTCTTCGGCATCCTGCTCCTGTCCCACGCCACGTCGTGCGAAGGCCAGCAGGATCGGCCACAGCATGTCGAGCAACGGGCGCACTCGAGACCGATCGCCGTCCGCGAGTCGCACGATCGCATCGTGGATGGCCTTGCGTTCGGCCGCGTTCATCTCGTGGGAGTACCTCGTAGCACTAGACCGCTTGCTCGAGGGCGTGACAGGTGCCTGGTCGATTTTTCCGTCACGTGCTCTCCGGGCAAAACTATTGACCAGGTCAGCTCCCATTCATGCTGACCCGGAGTGAATCATGAAAAATGCAGTAATATCCCGAAGTGCTGGGGAATTTTGGTCCAGGCGCAAGCTGGCATGGGCGGGGGGAGCCGCTGTCGTGGGGTGTGCCATCAGCTGTTCCATCCCTCTCTTGGCCGCGGCTGCGGGGGGTGGCGTGCTCACCTCGCTGTCAGCGTTCGTCCAACCCGGCGCAGAGCTGGTGGTCGGCGGACTCGTGTTCGCCGGTACCCTTGGTGTGATGGCCATGGTCCAGCGACGGAAGTCGCCGGAGGCGTACGCCTGCGGCTGTGCGTCCAAAGCAGGATCGACTCGCCTGTTCGAGTCCCCCGAACCGTCCGACGAAGAACCCGTGGTCTGCACTGCACCTCTCGAAGACGAACCCGCTATACAACGCGGCATCGACAGCTACCGCGCTGCCTTCTCCGAGCTCATCACCACGGAGCGATTCGAGGGCGGGTTCCGTTGGCGCTTCCGACGCGAACCCGGACTCGAAGCGCGACTCCAAGCACTCATCGCGGCAGAGCACGAGTGCTGCCGCTTCTTTCAGTTCCAACTGGCCACCGAGGGCGACGAGATAGTCTGGGAAACCCGCGCCAAGCCACACGCCACGTCGGTGCTCGAGGAGTTCTCGCGGCTACCGGAACGCCTGCGCACCGAGCCGCGAGCAGGCCATGATGTGGCCACATTGAAGGACAAGGCCAGCGCCGCAGGTCTGCGTTTCGCCGCCGACGAAGCGGTCCAGAGCCAGGCGTTGAGGTCATCGGAGAAGCAAGAGTCGCACCGTCGCACGCATAGCCCGTGACCGCTGCCCACCCCCATCTTGATCGCCACGCGAATTCAGTCGCCTATTTTGCCGTTCGGGGCCGGCCCCGGATCAGTGTGCGCAGACCCGTTCGATGTGCGCGCACAAGGAACACGAGCCGCAAACCGAACCAGGCCGACGTGAACTCCCTGAGCGCTCGCGGCGTCACCGTGGCCGCTGCCGAGCTCGCACAACTCGGGGCTGATGGCTCGCCGCGTGCCCCGTGCCCAGCTATCTGCCCAAGGCACCGTCGGTGCGCGGCCAAGCGCTGCCGGAGTGGACGGAGTGGACTGAGTGGACCTGTGCCGCAGGCCTCGTATGCACGACCGCGGTGGTGGCCAAGCTCGGCTTCACTGGTGGCACCAAGAGCTGCATGCCGGCGCACTGCGACAACGACGTGATCGACGACGATCTCGGCGAGACGAGCCAGGATTTCGGGGGTGAGTGCGGCTGCCGCGCCACTACGAAGAAATCGAGTTCGATGTCCCGAACGGCATCCAACACGTCACTTTCGACGACATGAGTGCTGATGGTAGCACCCTGGTGGGGGAGGCGTTCGCTGCAGATACTAAGGGCCCGCGGATAGCTTTGTCGATCGACTCAGGATGCGAAAATGCATTTAGGGGATCGACAGGATCGCACCGAAATGATCTACGTTCGGGGTGGACGCCGAGCAACTTGTTCGCCAGAAGTTGCGCCTGCTGAAGGCGACCATGAATGAGCGCGCCCGTCGACTCTGGGCGGGAACGGAGGCTGAAGCGCTCGGTTACGGAGGCGTTGCCGCAGTTGCGCGGGCGACGGGCATGGCGATCAGCACTGTCAGGAAGGGACGGGACGAGGTTCGAGCGGGAGCGCGATCCGATGACGTCGTCAAGGTTCGACGCAGCACTGGGAAACGGCCTTTCGAGGTCGTGCGTCCCGATGTGCGGCCTGCGCTCGAAACGCTGGTAGATCCAGTCACCCGTGGTGATCCGGAGTCGCCGCTGCGGTGGACGTGCAAGAGCACGCATGCGTCGTCCGCGGAGCTGTTCGCGCAGGGCATCCAGGCGATCATCAGCCTCATCGGCAACACGACCAATAGCGGAGGCCTCGTTGTGCGCGCTCGCCTCGACCGTCGCAGGTACCCCACCGGCAAGAAAGTTTCGGCAAAGGAGCTCCGAGAGCTGAAGATTGAGCGGGACGACTTTCACGGCGATTGGAACTACGTGATCAAGCCGCGCGCCGTGCGACGATAATCGGTCGACTTTCCGATTCGCTGATCACCTCTTGGTTTCGACGCTTCGGTCCTGGCCGACTACCGCAGCCAGGGCCATCTGGCATGGAGCAGCCGGTCAAGCGTGCTGTGAAGGCATGGGCAGCGGCTGCGCGAGGGGACGTGTACCGAGCAGGGCATGTGCGAAGGCGAAGAATGCGGCGCTGCTGGCCAAGCTTGTTGCGACGAGTCCAGGGAAGGCATGCCAGGGATGGACGGCATGCCGGGGATGCAGAGAATGCAGCTCGGCAGATGCGGCGGTGGCAGCAAGTGCGTCGACGCCGTCTGCGTATCCATTGGCGCCGCCTGGGGCAGTCTTGCAATGCCCTGTAATCGCATCGCGTCCTCTGCGGGTGCTAGACGAACCCGAGAGGTCATGACGATGAATACCTTCGATGGCAGCGGTGCTCAGGCGAAGCTCGACGCGTCCACGACCGTGGCTTTTGCTCTGGGTCGATCTCGGACCGCTCGACGACGGGTGCCGTCCGAGTTGCGAGTCGGGTCGATCTTTGGCGATGAACGGTACGAGTTGCTCGACGTTATTGGAATCGGTGGTACCTCCGTGGTGCACGAGGTGTATGATCGCGTCCTCGATCGCAAGCTCGCGGGGAAGTTCATGTTGCCGGACCAGGGAGATCGCGTTGCGGAAATCGCGCAGCTCGAAGGCAAGGCCATGGCGCGCTTGTCGCATCCGAATGTCATTACCATTCACGATGTCGGAATGTACGGCAACACGCCCTTCTTGCTGATGGAGCTGCTAGAGGGACGCCCGCTGGCCGATGTGCTCGCTTGCCACCGACTTTCGCCCAGGCGCGCGATCGACGTCGTTCTCGCGGTAGCAGCAGGGCTGGAGCACGCTCATCGGCGTGGCGTCCTCCACCTCGATCTCAAGCCCGGCAACGTGCACGTGACGCATGATGGCATGGTCAAGTTACTCGATTTCGGAGTGGGGAGCAGACATCTGACTTTGGCTAATGGCGATGAACCGAGCATAGTCGGTACCCCGTGCTACATGGCGCCGGAACAGTGGAACTTCGGACCGTTGGATCCGCGGACCGACATCTGGGCACTCGGCTTGTTGCTCTACGAATGCTTGAGCGGTCATCTGCCTTGTGAGGGTCAACATCCTGGGTTTGCGTCGTCATCAGGTAGGGGATTCGCGGTACCAGCACTGAGCTCCCTGCTCTGCCTACCGAGTTCGATGGATTCCGTGATTCAGCGGGCGTTGAGTGCTGACCCAACGCTGCGGCAGCAGACGATAGGCGAATTCGTGATGATGCTTGATATGGTTCAGCTGCAGAGCTCCGACCTCGACATCGGCGGTTGCGAGTCGCATCTAGCCCGTATCTCTGACGGCTCCGAGCTGAAGATCGATTGCAGTCAGTGGTATCTTCGATCGACGGCGCTCGAGCGGCTTGGGGGTGGGGACCGGCCCCGCACGTCGGGCGCTTGCTAGGTGCGTGTTTTTCGTCACAGCGCGACCGCTACAACCAGCGGACTAGCCGTGCCTCGCTCACGACACGATGCGCCGCGACCCTGATCGCTGAAGGCGCGCCGCTCGTCACGTCTCTCAGCTCTTCCAGCGCGCTTCGCACAGAATCCGGGGGAAGCTGCTGCGATTCATGCAGGACAATGGACGCCAAGTCGGCCAGGACGGACCAGCCGTCGCTCGACCGCACTTCCAATTGCGCAGCCATCCAGGGAACGTAGGCTACCCACTGATAGACGCAGCGAGCGTGTGAGTCTGCCCACGCGGTACGGGCTTGTTTGGCAAGCTCGACGCACGCATGCGCATCACCGTCATCCAACGCGAGCCAGGCGAGATTGGCAAGCGCCGTTCCCTCGTATTCTCGCATGCCGTGCTCTTGCGCGAGCGACAAGGCTGAGCCGGCCAGCCGCCGCACGCGGCTGTGCTCGCCTTTGAGTCGGGCGATCAAAGTCACGTAGGTCAACGCGCGTAGCTGGAGCGTGGCGGTCACATTCCGCTCAGCCACCGCGAGCAACTCCGAAAAACTCTGTTCCGCTGTGTCCAGATCGCCTGCGAAGTATAGGATGAGGGCATGCAGAAACCGGCACATCGATACTTTGGAGATGTTGCCCAAGCCCGAATACAACTCCGTGGCTTTGGAGATGTGGCTCAGTTCCTGCGAGCCCGTAACGAACCGCCGGTGCAACATCAAGGCTGCTGCCAGGTTGAAGTGATAGCTGGCTTTCTGAGCATCCGTGCCGACCTCGAATACGTGCGGCCGCACGACCTCTCCGCGTGCAAGCACCTCTGCCGTCTCTTGACTCCAGTAGTGAATGAACATGGCAGCCAGGTGACTTTCGATCCACTCTGCCCGGCTGTCGGGTGACAGCACCTGCTCCGCCTCCAAGATGCCGATCGCGCTGTCGAGGTGACGCAACGCCCTGCCCCGGTTGCGGTCGTGGGCGGCAGCTAGCTTGCGGTGCAACCGGGCCGCGCACGTAGCTGAGGTAATCGGGGCCGTGAGCGCTTGCTCATACTTTTCCCCGGCCTCGCCGAGCTTCCTGACAGAAAGGTAAATATCCCCGAGTTGCTCCAATAGTTCGATGCGCAATCCTCCACTTGCCCCAAGCGTCGCGCGATCCAAAGCCAAGAGCGCCTGATCGAGGCATTCGATGGCATCCGCGCGCTCACCTCGCGCTTCGTGCTCGTTTGCCGCCATGCGATGATAGCGTGCAGCTTCTAGGTGTTGACCGCTCTCGCGAAGGTGGGCCGCTACGTCTCTTGCAACGCCAGGCTCCCGTTCCGCCTCCGCTGCCAGCACTTGCGCTACTTGACGGTGCACCGCGGATGCTCGGTCCGATTCGATCGAGCCAGCCAACATCACGCGCAACTGAGAATGAGTGAATCGATAGCGGTTCTCCGAAGCCAGCTCGATGATGTGGTCTTGAGCGAGGGCGGCAAGCGCAGTGGCGACCTCGAGTTCCGGAGTGTTGGCAACGGTGGCGAGCAGCGAAGTGCGGAACGTGCGCCCCAAGATCGCGGCGAGGCCGGCAAGCTCGCGTTGCGTGGGCGCGAGTCGTTCGATGGCGCGAGCGAAGAGTGACCGGGCGGACCCCAAGGATTGATCGGCGCAAAAACTGCTGAGGCGCTTAGCAGCGAGGTGCCAACCCTGAAGAGGCGTTCGAACCAGAGCTTCATCATCGATCAGCAATTGCAAGTAGCATCGCAAAAGGTATGGGTTACCTTCCGACACGCGATATGCGCTCTCGAGCAACTGGGTCGATGAGCGCTCAACGGCAAGCATCGCCTGGATCGCCGCCGCCACCTCGGCTCGTGTCAACGCGTTGATCGGAATGTCAGCGGGTCGCCAACTAGCGGGCTGGCCACGGGGCGTGTCGGCCCAAATCACAAGCAGCGCGTGTGCACGCAGATCGGCGGCTGCGAGCTCACGTAGGAAAACTTGGCTGCCACTGTCGAGATCAGCGAGATGATCAATGGCGAGTACCATCGCCGTTCTCGTGCAGAGCGACAAGAAGTCACGCAACACTCGCTTGGCCACCTCGTCACTGTTCATGGTGAGATCATGTTTGACATCGGGGGACGACGCTGCCGGGGCGTCCCCGAGTGCGCGCAGCAACCCGCGAATTCCTTCGAACGGTAGGCTTGCTGAAAGGCCACCGCTCGCTCCCACGACTCGTATGACGTTGATGCCGTCGTCCTCGGCCAGGTCCACTGATTTCATGAGGAACCTGGTCTTGCCGCTGCCGGCCGCTCCCGTCAGGCGCAAATGGCTGCCTCGGAAGGTCCTGAGGTTCCTGAGATGTGCTTGAATCGTGCTCAGCTGCCCATCGCGTCCAAGGAGTGGCGAGCGATGCAGATAGGCGCATCTCGACAAGCTGGCGCCGCGCGCTGCGCCCGGTGCACCATGCCGCCCCATCACAGCCTTGATCTCCGACGCGTAACCTGGTCTGTCCAAGGGTGACTTTTCGAGCAAACGCTCAACCATGCGACTGATCGGTGCTGCAATGGTCGAGTCCAAACTGTTCAGTGTCGCCGGCTGGAATCTCAGCTGGGCCAACATCGTGCCCTGCACATCCGATCGAGCGAACGGATTGGCGCCCGCCATGCACTCGTACATCAAGCAACCCAACGAGTAGTAGTCCGTGCGCGCATCGAAGGCGCGACCCAAGATTCGTTCGGGAGCCATGTAGGCGGCGGTTCCCACGGTGCGAGGAACCGTCGAGAGACTGTCTCGCGGGTTGTCAAAGGCTGAGGCTAGCCCGAAATCGACGAGCACTGGGCGCGCCGAGTCGAGAACGAAGATGTTCTCCGGTTTCAGGTCACCGTGAACGATGTGCTGTGAGTGCAGGTACTCCAGCACGTCCAAAAGTTCGAAACAGAGGCGTAGCAACTCGTCGCGCTGCAGCGTCGGAGGAAGCGCACTGATGCTGGGTGACGCCGCGGTTCTTCCTCCAGGCAACGCCCCTTCGATGCGCTGCGTCGGCAGCTCCGTGCGTTCAGCTGCCCGAGGGTGGCTCGAGCACCGGCCCTTTGCCGCATCCAGCACGTGGCGAAGCGTGGTACCGTGAATCCGTTCCATGGCGTACCACGGGCGCCCCCGACAAACGCCGTAGTCCGCGATTTTCACGATGGAGCCATGTTGCAGTCCCGCAAGCGTGCTGATCTCAGCTTCAAAGGACTCCACCATGAGGGGCCCCAGCGACGCAGGAACTTTGATCACCAGTTCGCGTCCCGTCTCCGCCTCCCTAGCCGCAAACACCTGACCCATTCCCCCCCGGGCCAGCGGGTCGAGCAGCAAGAACCCACCCACGCGCTCTCCCGGCGTGAAGTCCGTCGCGTCCACAGCAGTGGAGTCTACCACCAAATCGGCACGCGAAGGATGCCGCGCCATGGCCGACCCCTCACGATCCTTGGAGAAAGCCGCGTCCCACGAAGATGAAATCATCTTGTAATGGACGCGCGAGCCGCCTCACCTGAACATTCCCGCGTCGCCCCATGGGAAGGGCGACGTCCACAGGACGCAGCACCGGAGTCGAACCATGCAAGGCGAGTATGTAGTAACCGTGTATCGAACGGACAACCAGACGACTATCACACCAACCACATTAACCACACCAACGAAACACCCAAAGGCCGACCGTCAGAAGGCCGAAACATTCAAGAACGATCTTCGAACGACCGACAATCAAAGGTCCATCTACTACCTGCAGGCCGAGTTTCTGGTTCGACGAGAGAACCAGCGCGCCTTCCAGCTACTGATGACTCGCCTAATGTCAGTCATCTACGAACTGTTCGGGTGGGAGCTGGTGCAGGCGTCGTATCCAATCACCGGCGGGGTGAACCGATTCACGCACATCTGGAGAATAACGAACCCGGACAGCATTCTGCACGTGATGCGCCACGGCGCGTTCGATTTTTTCGGCTCCGGAGATGCTAGCAAATCGCAGGCCGAACCACGGCACGACGAACCTCTTCGCAACTACTTCAAACGCATCTACCGTGAAATCCAGAAGGTGGTGGAAGACACCACCCACCAATTGACGACGTCGCTACCGCATGACCCGAACAGTGCTGGGCATCAGTCACAGACGCTGCTGATCGACGTCGATGGCGACATCTTCATCATCGAGCATGAAAAGATGCGGGAGGCGTGGCACGCCAAAGACATCAATACAGACTTGATGGCCGCACGCCAGTTGCGCAACTACCTGCTCTGGGGTCCGGCGCAACTGGAAGCGAAGGCTCAAGCGGCAACGCAGTGTCAGCAATGCCAGCAAAGCGGGCCGGTCCAGGAGCCCAGGTCCTACTTGGACCGCCCCTCCGAAGAGGAAGAGGCTGCCTACCAACAGCTCGTGACGAAGCTCAACGCGATCCAAGCTCAGCTGCCAGGGGACCTAAAGAAGCTACGCAGCGAGAGTCCCACACCCCAACAGGACATCGCGACGATCCAGAATCTACTCAACGAAGGAGTCACGCACGCTCACGTCGAGCGCGAGGGCGAAGCTGCCCTGTTGATCAACCTATCGGCGTTGAAGGCCAGACCCGTGCTTCAGCAGAGTTTCGACATCACCAAACACGTGGAAAAGACGCACGGCACGGTGAATGTGGCATTTGGCCAGGGGAACGGGGCGTTCGACGCCTTCCAGCGGCTACTGATTGCGACACCTTGGGGTTCCGTCTATGACGTGAAAGCGGGCGATATCGAAGGCCTCGCCCAAAGGGTCGACGACGGCGGCGCGACTCGTAAGAGGGTGGCACCCATTGTGAAGTACGGAGCGACGCTTGCGTCGGTTCTCGAGGCGCCTGACGACGTGATCGGCGATGGATGCGTCTGCTACGTGATCAACTTGTCTTCGTTCTGTGGTGGCGAGCAGTTCCATAGAACGAAGAGCAAGTTCGACGACGCAAACGCTTACATCGACATCAAGCGATTCAGCGACTCGTGAAGACTCCAAAGGTCCTCACCCGAGGCACGCACCGCGCTGCGACGCTGGAAGAGACCCGCAGCAAGCTCCAGCCACTGCTGGCGGCGCAAGGCATCACACGCATCGCGAACATCACAGGACTGGACTGCATAGGCATTCCAGTCGTGGTCGTGTGCCGGCCCAATTCGCGCTCTCTAGCAGTGGCCCAGGGCAAGGGTTGCACCCTGCTGGCGGCCCAGGTGTCCGGCCTCATGGAGTCGACCGAGTTCTATCACGCAGAGAATGTGTCACGACCGCTGCTGTTGGGCAGCTGGAACCAGTTGCGTTTCACCCATACGCTTCTGGATCCGGAACAGCTGCCCAAGAGCGCGGTCGGGCGCTACCACGAGGACCTGAAGATCCACTGGATCGAAGGCGTAGATCTCATTCAGGAGCGAGCCTGCTGGGTACCTTACGAGCTCGTTCATACGGACTTTACCTTGCCGTTGCCTGTCGACTCGGGATGCTTTCCAATGACCTCGAACGGTCTGGCTTCGGGCAACCGTGTCTGCGAGGCCGTCGTGCATGGTGCAGCTGAGGTCATCGAGCGTGACGCAGACACGTTGTTTCGCTTGGACAGCGCCGAGGGGCGCGCGAAGCGGCGAATCCGATTGGAAAGCATCGACAGTGAGTCCTGCCTCGCACTCATTGAACGCTTCACCCAGGCGAACGTGGCGGTAGCCGTTTGGAACATGACGACTGACGTCGGGGTGCCGTGTTTTCGCGTGGTGATCATGGATCGGGCGCTCAATCCTCTGCGCCCGCTGGTGCCGAACGTCGGGATGGGATGCCACCCGTCCCGGGAAATTGCCTTGAACCGCGCGCTCACGGAGGCTGCGCAGTCTCGTCTTACAGTGATTTCAGGTTCACGAGACGATCTGCCCCGAGAGCGTTTCGAACAAGCGAATGATCTGGTGCGTTTGGAGCGACTCCGCGAAGGCGCAATGCCCGGTGAAGCGATCGGCTCGTTCCAGGACGTGCCGACGTACGAGTCCGAAAGCTTCGAGGAGGATCTGGTGTGGCTGAGGGCCAAGTTGTTGGACGTGGGTGTCGAACACATGGTCAGCGTCGATCTCACCAAGCCGGAGTTCGACATCCCCGTCGCTCGCGTGCTGATCCCCGGCTTGGAAGCAATGAAGGACGTGCCGGGCTGGGCCCCTGGGATTCGTGCGAAGCAGTGCTTGGAACGGAGAGCCTCATGACCGGTGCCATTCACGTGTTCGTCGGCCCTTCGCTGCCCCCAAGCCATCGGCCCACGGCAACACCGCTCGTGTTCCATGGGCCTGCCAAGCAAGGTGACGTGTACCAGTTGGTATCGTCACGCCCCTGCGCCATTGCCATCGTCGATGGCTATTTCGAGCGAGTTCCAGCGGTTTGGCACAAAGAGATCCTGTGGGCCATGGCTGAGGGGGTGCACGTATTTGGAGCGGCGAGCATGGGGGCCCTACGCGCCGCCGAACTGGCGATGTTTGGGATGCGCGGTGTTGGAGAGGTCTTTCGCGATTTCGCCGAGCTGCTTCTCGAGGACGATGACGAAGTCACGCTGGTCCACGGTGACGAAGCGAGCGGCTATCGGCAGGGCTCAGAGGCCATGGTCAACGTTCGGGCTACATTGCGCGCCGCTCAAGACCTGCGCATCATCAGCGATGAGACTAGGCACACCCTTACCCTACACGTAAAGGAATGTTTCTACCCCGATAGAAGCTACCCTGAGATGCTCGAATGGGCGCGAGGCAAGGTGCCGGATGCGGAGCTCGAGAAGCTGAAAGCACACCTCAGAAGTCCCGGTGGTCGAGTGGACGTGAAACGCAATGATGCTCTCGCGCTCGTCGACGAGTTGTTGCACTTCCATTCTCTTGCCCCAGGACCCAAAGAGGTGCCGTGGAGTTTCCTCCACACCGATGCTTGGGAGAAAGTACGCTTGTCAGTGGGCCGCGATGTGCATGCCCATCGCAGTGAGGTCGTGGCGGCGGACGCGCGGGTGCTTGCGAACCTCAAAGCCGACACTGACCGGCAAATGGCAGCAAGTCGCGAAGCGATGGTGCGAGCGCTGAGCGTTCAACACGCGCGCCGCGACGGCTATCGACCGACCGCGTCTGATCGCGCAAGCGCCCTGGCGCGGCTCTGTCAGCGGCAGGGGTTGGCCACTGAGCCAGCCCTGGAGCAGTGGTTACAAGATCAAAACATGACCCGCGCCGAGCTAGAGCGGGTGGTAAACGACGAAGCGTGCGTATGTCGTTCGGAAATACTCCTGTCAGCCGTCTCGGATTTGCAGCTCCTAGACCTGCTGCGTGCCACGGGTGAATACGGGCGCCTGCGCGGCGCTTAGCGTTTCCGTGCCGCCGCGGCGTCGCCGTGGACAACTCGGATGGCTTCGTGCGAGCCTACCGGCCGTGGCGACGCTACGGGCCCGAGTGGACTCCGGGGAGCACGTTTTGGAGGGGGAGACCATCGTCGGTCGAGGACCGAACTGTGCCTTGCGTTTGGATGATCAACGGGTGTCCGCGCCGCACGCGTCATTGCGTTGGCTACAGGATCGCTGGGTGCTTCGCGATCTAAACAGCACGAACGGGACGTGGGTCAACGGCCAGCGGGTCGCACCCCAGGCCGAGGTCGTGCTCGCGATTGGCGACCGAATTCTCTTCGGTCACTCGCATCACGAATGGGAAGTCTCGAGCGTTGAACCACCGGCCCCCATGGCAGTGCCTGTTGGAGGCGGTCGACCACGTGTCATCAATTTTGGAGTCATCGCGCTGCCGACTGATGAAGAACCCATTGCCACGATCTTTCGCGACTCCCTGGGCGACTGGCTGTTCGAAACCCAGGATGAACTGCGACGGATTGAATCGGGAGAACTCGTAGCGGTGGGTGCAGTCCGGTGGCGGTTTTCCTGCCCATCTCATTGGCAATCGACGATGCGCACCACGCCGGTGAAATTATTGTCCGAGACCACCCTATCATTCGAGGTGACTCGGGACGAGGAACACGTTTCACTTATTGCCAACGCGGGGTTCGACACTGTCAACCTCGGTTCACATTCTGCATACTACTTCCTGCTCACGCTGGCCCGCGCGCGCCAGAAGGACAATGCGGAAGGGGTAGCTCCCAATGAAGCTGGTTGGACCCACCGCGAAGACCTCGCTCGCATGCTCCTCTGCAACGAGCCCCAGCTCAACGTCTGGATTCACCGCATAAGAGCTAAATTCGAGAGCCAGGGCTTCCTGGATTACTCCGCCATCGTCGAGCGGAAGGAAGGCACTGGCTTGATGCGGATCGGCACCTCGTTGTTGACGGTGAAATCGACGTAATCCGATGGACGTTCGCGTCGCGTCGCCGCGCCAATGACGGCGAGCTCTAGCCGCTGGCGGAGCAACCAGTGGAGGTTGTGCCACGATGCCGAGCGCCAGCAGGGGCCGGTGTGCCCGGGGTGCTACGGCGCTGTAGCGCAGAGGCACGTATGAAGTATGGTTTGTCCCTGATGTGCCATGAAGCCTCGCGCATTGTGCAGTTCCGTCATTCCCTTCGTGCGGCGGTATTCTGTGGAGCATTCTGTGGAGCATTCTGTGGAGCATTCTGTGGAGCAAGTGAGGCCGCCCGCGGAAGCGAGGCCACCATCGCGAACTCGTCGGACGGCGAGGCCACCAGCGACGACTCGTCGAAACTCGCCAGCGCGAACCACGCTACCGCCATCGCTGGCCTGGGCTATGGGTGGGGGAACGGATCAGGGCATCAACCGATGGAAAGTCGGGGCGTCCTTCGCGCTGACTTACACGCTTCAGAGTGGGGTGAACCTGGGTATCTTCTTCGACTATTTCTGGGGAGAAACGCTGCGCCATGACACAGAGTCAACGGAAGGGCGGTACTTCGATCTCGGCATCGGAAGTGGCTACGATTTTGCTATCAGCGATTCATGGGTTCTTCGGCTGCGGGGGGACCTGGGATTCGCCGGCCTCTTCACGAGAAAGTGTGCCGTAGAAACCGAAGCCACCCCCACTGTCGAAACGTGCGAAGAAACTGCCGAAAGCGATCCCATGTTGGGTGCGGGAGCGTCGATCTTGTACCTGGGCAAGTGGTCCTTTTTCGCCGAAGTGCGCGAGCTGTTTGCTTTCCCAGAGGACGGTCGCCTCGTGTACGCAACTGCGCTGCTGATCGGCTTCTGGCCGCCGCCGTATCAGCCGGACTGACCGAACACCGACATCTTCGGGACCTCTGACACGGGTGTGTTTGCCCACACGCTAGTTCCTTACGATGGGTCGGCGATGGTCAAGGTCACCAGTCTGGCGAACATTCAACAGCGGGCAAGCACGGCTGGACCAATGCGAGCAGTTCGGCGAGCTGCGATGACGGGCTTTGGTGCAACGGCAAGGATACTTGCGACGGATCCGGCGCGTGTGAGCATGAGTACAGCTCGAACCGATGCTCTGGAAACGGTCCTTGCGACATGGATTCTTGCGACGAAGCGCGAGATTCTTGCTACCAGCCGAGCAGTTTCGCTTGCGGCACGCGAACCGAGAATGGATGCACGTCTAGCGCTTGTGGTGGCGATCCTCGAACTCGCACGAACACCATCTATTGCTCGGGGGTCTCGTCCGCTTGCGATGGCAACGAAGAGCCCGGCACTTGGGACGTCGCTTTGGACTGCGCTGCCAATAGCGTGTGCAATGCCGCGAATCAGTCGTGTGAGCTCAAGCTCGGGTGCGAAACTTCGTGGTGTGACCCGTCAACCGGCTTGTGCTGGACGCTCGTCGAACCCGATGAGATCACGATGATCCACACAGATGCGGAAACGTACTGCGAAAATCTCAGCCTCGCAGGGCGTGGCGACTGGCACCTGCCGACCCTCGAGCAGTGGCTCGAAATCGCCAGGGGCTGCGATGGTGAAACGGGGACTACTCAGACAGCTAGTTAGATCGCGCCTCGAAACTCGTAGGCGTGTGAATACAAAAGGGAAATCGCCAAAAGCAAGCGATGGAAATAAACAAAGTCGGGTACCCGTTCTCGGAAAAGACGCCAATCCATTCAGAAAACGAGACCCCGATG